>CALWOW010000048.1 GCA_944383295.1 uncultured Clostridia bacterium | reverse complement strand
TACTAAAAAGATTATAACATAAACACAAAAAAGTCAACACCTCATTTTTAAGTGCTGTTAAAAAAAGTTTTCAAAAAGTAAAATAATTAAAATTTTTGTTAGACAATAATAAAAAATAAAAGTCCTTAGTCTAATAATTTTAAAATAATAAAAAAGAGTCCTACTATTTTTGTAGACTCTTTTATTTTCCCCTAGTTTCAAAAGTTAATACCCTTGCTAGGATTCCTTTTAGATATCTAAATCGCTTCCTTAATTTTTGCACGTTTACCGCTAAGTTTACGCACATAGTATAATTTAGCACGGCGAACTTTACCTTTACGAATAACTTCTACGTGGTCGATACGTGGTGAGTGTATTGGAAATGTTCTTTCTACACCAACACCAAAACTGATACGACGAACTGTAAAAGTTTCACGAATGCTACCATTCTTACGTGCGATTACTACACCTTCATAAGCCTGTAAACGTTCTTTATCGCCTTCAACAACTTTAACAAATACTTTTACAGTATCACCGATGTTGAAATTAGCAACATTTTCTTTAAGGCCTTCTTTTTCAAGCGTTGCAATAATGTTCATACTGACTTAATACCTCCTTGCAAGATTAATCGAGTGTTCATGTGATTTTTGCTTCAATCCACAGCGGACCGCCCGAAGTCATAGCAATATGATAACATAAATTTTTATGTTTTGCAATAGAAAATTGCTAACTTTTTTACAAAATTAAATAAAATTAAAATGCATTTTCTATCAAAGTAATTTCATCACCCAAAACTTCAACAACCGCAAACATAACCGGCATATCAAAAAGATTTTTTGCTCTTTGATAATACAGTGCAAGAGTTTTTAATTTATGTTGCTTATATTCATCTACTGCTTCTCTTGGTAGTCCAAACTTTGTTGATTGTCTTGTTTTTACTTCCACAAACACCAAAAAGTTATTTTTAGTAGCAACTATATCTATTTCACCTATTTGGCATTTGTAGTTTGTTTCTAAAATTTTATATTTATTCTTTTTTAGGAATTTTTGCGCCAACTTTTCGCCTTTTATCCCTAACGCAATATTGTTCATTTTACTCCTTGCTGTAAATATCCAAAGTTATTTTACCTAATCTACCTTTTCTAAAATCATCTAAAATGGCACGTGCACCACGCTCCCAATCTAGTTGTCCACCCTTTACGATAAATTTACGATTTTCACAAACTTTTGCTAAATAATCGACAGGTTTTGCTTCATTAATAAACTCTAAATTATACCGTTCCAAAAACTGTTTAGGATAATCTTTTAACATCTTTTCAATAAAATCAAGCACCAATTCGCTAACATCAAGCACTTCATCTTTTATAGAATTGATATAAGCAAGGTTGTGTGAAACTTTATCATCTTCAAATGATGGCCATAATGTCCCCGGAGTATCGAGCAACTCGATATTCCCTGCGATTTTAACCCATTGAGTACTACGAGTTACGCTCGGTCTGTCACCTGTGATTGCTTTATACTTTCCGCAAAGGTTGTTTATCAAAGTACTTTTCCCACAATTTGGCACACCTATTACCATTGCTCGTAATGGCATAGTTATTCCTTTTTGCCTATTTCGTTCGAGCTTAGGAGCTAGTAATTTTTCCATTCCGCTCACCACCGTTTTACTTGCGTTTGTCATTGTAGAATTTAGCGGAATAGCCAGAGTATTATCACGATTAAAAAAATCTTTCCAAAGTTGTGTTTGCTTATCATCAGCAAGGTCGATTTTATTTAAAACATAAATAATCGGCTTGTTACCTACAATTTCAACAAACTGCGGATTTTGGCAACTAAACGGCGCACGAGCGTCAAGCACATACAGAATTAAATCAACTAACTTTACATTCTTTTCCATTTCTCTCAATGCTTTGGTCATATGCCCCGGAAACCATTGTATTTTCATTATTTATCTCCTTTTAATAAATCTGGTCGTCTTTGAGCGGTAAGACTTTCACTCTGCTCTTTTCTCCACTTTTCAATCTCGCCGTGATTACCACTTAACAAAATTTCAGGAACTTTTAGCCCCCTAAATTCAGCGGGTCTTGTATATTGCGGATATTCGAGCAAATTATTTTCAAAAGTATCACAAACAGCGGAATTTTCATTATGTAAAACATTAGGCAACAATCTTGCGACAGTATCTACCACCACCATTGCAGGCAACTCACCACCTGTCAACACATAATCGCCGATACTAATCTCTTGATTAACAAAGGTATCTATAACACGCTGGTCGATTCCTTCGTAATGTCCACAAATCAAAATTAAATGTTCTTTCTTTGCTAATTTTTTAGCAACACTTTGCTTGAATGTATCCCCTTTGGGCGAAAGGTAAATAACATAGGAGTTTTCAGTCAACACGCTTTCAATAGCGTCAAAGAGTGGTTGCGGTGTCATAAGCAAACCTTCTCCGCCCCCAAAGATTGTGTCATCGCATTTTTTATGTTTATCTTTTGAAAAATCACGAATGTTAATAATATTGATAGTTATCTTATTTGAACTTTGCGCTTTCCCTATTATACTTTCAGTTAGGGGTACAAAACTGTTAGGAAAAAGTGTGAGAATATCAATCTTCATATTCGGTTACCTCTTTGTATCGTTGTGTATCTGCAATAATTTTTTTATTATGAATATCTATTTCTTTAAATACTTTATCTACATACGGACACAATACCGTATTTAAACCCTTATGGATATTGAAAATATCGGCATTACCATAATTTTCTATATCGACTATTTCTCCAACAAACTCGCCATTATCCAAATAAACTTGACAACCTACCAAATCATCATAAAAATATTCATTATCTTCCAAATCAGGTAAAGTTTCTTTTTCTGCGGTTATTATAGCATCTCGCAAAGTTTCAGCAGTATTTCTATCATTACAAACATTCAATTTCAAAAATACATACCCTTCTCGTATGCTTGCGGAAACTATTTTACAGTCTTTGTTGTTAATTCTAACCTGTTCAATATATTTAAAAAATTCTGGTTTTGTAAAAGGCTCAACCTTTAACTCCCCCCTAATACCTTGTGGTTTTAAAACTCTACCTAACTTTATTTCCATTTGTTCCTCCAACAAAAAAACGAGAGAACTCGCTCTCGTTTTAAATATGAGAAAAGTCCTAAATTTATTTTACAACAAACACACATTTAATGCAAATAAATTGAAAACTTTTCTTTAATAATTAAGCATTTGCTGTTGCATCTGCTTCGTTTTGACCTTCTGCATTTTCTTCTGCTTTTGCTTTTGGTGCAGGAGGTAATTGCTTTGGACGAGGAGCAACATAAGGTTTTGCTTCCAAAATTCCGTCCTTAACCAACAATTCACGAGCTGTTTCAGTAGGTGTTGCACCAACAGAAAGCCAGTATTGTACACGTTCCTTGTTTAATTTCAACTCAAAAGGTTTTTTGAGTGGGTCGTATGTACCCAAGTTTTCAATACATTTACCATCTCTTGCACAACGAGAGTCTGCAACCACCATACGATAGAATGGTGATTTTTTGTCGCCTAAACGAGTAAGTCTAATTTTAACTGCCATAATTTTTTCTCCTTAAAATTTAATAAATATAATTTTCGTTTTTAAAACGGAAATTTCTTCTTTTTACCCTTGCCTGCACCGTATTGGCGCATTAATTCTTTACTTTGGTTAAACTGCTTTAACAAAGTGTTTACTTCTTGAATTGTTGTACCACTACCAGCAGCAATTCGTTTTTTCTGTCCTGCCTTGATAATATCAGGATTAAAGCGTTCCTCTGGAGTCATTGATTGAATCATTGCCTTGTTTTTTGCTATTTCGTGTTCATCAATACTTACATTGCCCATTTTACCACGCAATCCTGGAATCATATCCATCAAGGCGTTGATGTCACCCATTTTGTTGAGATTTTCAATTTGTTGCAAATAATCTTGCAAGGTAAAACTATTTTCACGGAAAGTTTTTTGTAGTCGTTGCATTTCTTGTTCATCAACGGCTGTCTGTGCTTTTTCAATAAGTGTTAGCACATCGCCCATTCCTAAAATTCTGCTAGCCATACGGTCAGGGTGAAATGGCTCTAAATCACCCATTTTTTCACCAACACCACAGAATTTAATAGGTTTACCAGTAACCGCCTTAACAGATAGCGCAACACCACCACGAGTATCACCATCAAGCTTTGTAACTACGATACCTGTTATGTCAAGTTTTTCATCAAACTCTTTCGCAACAGTCACACTGTCCTGACCTATCATCGCATCTATTGTAAACAAAATTTCGTTTGGATTAACCGCCGATTTCATTCGTTTTAATTCATCCATCATTTGTTCATCAATGTGCAATCTACCTGCCGTATCAAGTATTACAACATCTAAATTAGATTTTTTTGCGTAATCAACTGCTTGTAGTGCTGTCTTGATAGGGTCTTGTGTGCCACGCTCAAAAACCTCAACATTAACGCTTTTGCCTACAATTTTCAACTGGTCTATTGCTGCGTTTCTGTAAATGTCACAAGCAACCAACAAAACTTTTTTACCTTGACTCTTTAAATACGAAGCAAGTTTACCACAAAGTGTTGTCTTACCTGCACCTTGCAAACCACACATCATAATTATACTAGGTGGAGTGCCTGTCAAATCGAGTTTTGCTTGCGTACTACCCATTAAATTAACGAGTTCATCACGCACAATTTTAATTACTTGTTGCCCTGGCGTAAGACTTT
Source organism: uncultured Clostridia bacterium (assembly GCA_944383295.1). Taxonomy (GTDB): domain Bacteria; phylum Bacillota; class Clostridia; order Christensenellales; family UBA1242; genus UBA7867. The sequence goes on along the minus strand of CALWOW010000048.1, from coordinate 22,580 downwards.
TCATCACTTCTTCGCCTTTAGCTTTTTCTGAAACATCGGCAATAAATTTTTTTGCGACTGCAAAATTAACATCAGCTTCTAGTAATGCCACACGTATTTCACGCATTGCTTGATTGATTTCTAGTTCAGTCAACTTTCCACGTTGAGTCATCTTACTAAATATATGATTTAGTCTTTGAGACAAGCCTTCAAAAATAGCCATAATTAATCCTCCAAAGTCTTAATAAGTTGTGTAAACTCACGTTTTATTTTTTCTTGTGTACTTGTATCGCTTGATAAACTTTGCGATACTTGCGGTATCCTTACCAAAATGTTTTGATATTTTTCATAAAAGTGCAATTGTTTTTCTAAGTCTTCCAAACGTTTTAAAGTCCTGCGCAAACAATCACCCACCGCTTGTTTAGTTGTATCGGTTTGCTCCGCAATTTCTGATAAACTAGCGTTGTAATCCAAATAACTTTTTGCAATTTGACGTTGATTTTCCGTAAGCACACCGCCATAAAAATCAAGCAAATCATTCGCTCTTACAAGTTGACTAACTTTCAATTCACACCTCGCAATCGCTGTAAAGTATTTCTACTTTACGCCTATTATATAAAAATAAATACATTTTGTCAAGGGTTTTGTGTAAAAATAAATATTTAATGTATTATTTGCGTAAAATATAAACAATAGATTTGTTGTTAACTAAATTGTATTAAAAAGAATAAAGGTCATATACTAGCAATATGGATAAAATATTACAGAATTTAATTATATTTGTCTGCGTAATTGTTATAATTTGCTGTGCAATCATCTGCGCATTTTTGTACTTTTATCCGCTAAAATATAAAGATGAGATTGTGCACGGTTCTTATCAATTCGGTATTAGACCTGAAATTATAGCAGGGATAATCAACGCAGAAAGTGGTTTTAACAAAGATGCCGTTTCTAGCGTAGGAGCAATAGGAATGATGCAATTAATGCCTTCGACAGCAAAAGAAATGGCAATGAAATTAGATATAGAATATAATGAAGAATTACTTTTTGATGCTTCTTATAATATTTATGTTGGTACTGCCTATTTTACAGAACTATTAAAGCAATTTAATGACCTTGATACTGCTATTTGCGCTTACAATGCAGGACCATATAGAGTAAAGATTTGGCTTAACGATAGTAATTTTAGCACTAATGGTGTGAAACTCTCATCTACCCCATTCCCTGCTACAAATTTTTATTTAGAAAAAGTAAAACAAAACATTTCAATTTACTCAAAACTTTTTTAACTTTTAATTGACTTATTATTTTTTTGTATGGTATCATAATACTACGGAGGCTGAAAAATGCTAAAATTTTATGTTGATGCTTACGCCGATATGTTCGGTGAAGAACTTGAAAAGTGCGGATTATCTCTTGCCCCAAGCAAGATAAAAAAATGCCGTAGTTTTATTGATTTCAAGGGCTTTAAAAAAGAAACTCAAGAAGAAATTGCTCAAAACATTCGTGAAAATAAATATACAATTATACCCCTAACTTATCAAGAATGGTATGAGTTTTTCGAAAATGAAATAAAATCTGGTAATGGTGTTATATTCTTTTCTGTGTCTTTAAAATTATTAGCCGACAATGGAAATTCTCTTAAAAAAGCATTTGCTGATTTAAACAAAAACTATCCAAACGGCACTGCTATTTTAATTGACACGCAAACTGTTTCTCGTGGGACTAGTGAAATTGCTGCTTTAACAAATATTATATATAAAAAGGAAAATAACCTTGATGAAGCACTCGATTTTGCCGAGTCTATAATAGGCAGGTTTGTTAGCGTCATCGCTTTGGAAAGCACAAATGGTTTAAAGAAAAGTGAACGCTTTGGATATCTTATGGATAAATTTACAGGTGCATCTCTTAACTTAAAACCTATTATAAGTATTGATACAGATGGAAACTTTAAGATTTTAGATAAGGCGAAGACTTTTAAAACAGCCGTATCGAGATTATATAGCAATGTACAAGAAAACGGTCAAAATATTGCCGACTACACTTTTAGTATTGTATATTTTGATGCACAAAAGGAAGCAGAAGCACTTTATAAAAAATTCCGTGAAGTTGTAAATGAAAATGAAATTAGACTTGTTCCTATGTCGCTAAATAATGCAATTTTATTGGGAGAAAAATGTGTTGCTCTCACCTTCCACAGTAAATATAATAAATAAAAAGCGCCAAAGCGCTTTTTTGTTTTAATAAGTAACAAATAAGTATTTGCTATTTTTAATTTAAGTTAAAAACCATATTAAAACACAAAAAAGAGGCCACCCACAAAGGGGTGGCTATCGCTCTTCTTTGGTGGGAAGCAATGGACTCGAACCATCGACCTTTCGCTTATCAGGCGAATGCTCTAACCAGCTGAGCTAGCCTCCCAATTTAATCATATTATTAATATGGGACTATAAGACTAGCCTATAATCCCAAATGGTGGAGATGAAGGGATTCGAACCCTTGACCCCCTGCTTGCAAGGCAGGTGCTCTAGCCAACTGAGCTACACCCCCATAGGTGTTTTATAATTGTGACTTTTTTATATTATCATTATTTTTAAGTATTGTCAACAAAAAAATAACAAAAATTTCAAAAATTTTTATATTATTTGCTTTTTGGTTTTTTATTATTTTTCTTATTAATAATTTAATAAGATAAAATCATATAACTTTTTAATTAAAACAAAATTATTAAAACAAAAATTTATCAACTCATAAAGCAAAAATTTTTAGAAACTAAAATTATCAAAACAAACAAATTAAAATCAAATATTTTTCGGTATAAAAATCAATATTATATCGCATTTTTGTTGTCTAAATACATTAAATTTTGCTATAATTAGAGTTGAGGTGAAATTATGGAATGTTTTGTAACAGGTGGAACGGGCCACATTGGTAATGTTTTGATTAAAAAATTAGTAAAATTAGGATATAAAGTAAGAGCTCTATGCTTACCTAACGAAGATTTGACTCCTATAAAAAATTTGGATATTGAAATAATTTACGGCGATGTAACCGACCGTGATTTTATTTTTAAAACTATACGACAAAATGACTTGGTATTTCATTTGGCTGGCGTAATCGAAATCACTCCTGGCTTTGACGAAATAGTTAAAAAAGTCAATATAGATGGTACAAAAAATATAGTAGATGCTTGTGTAGAAAAAAATGCAAAACTTGTTTATACAAGTTCTGTACACGTGATTGAACCAATTAGCAATGTAGTCTTGAAAGAGCCTGAATATTTAGATGAAAACAAAGTTGTAGGTATTTATGCAAAAACTAAAACAATTGCAACTAAATATGTATTTGAGGCAACTAAAACACGTGGATTAAATGCTATTGTGCTCTACCCTTCCGGTGTTATTGGACCTTGTGACTACAAAGTTTCCGAACTTGGTCAAGTTACTTTAGACTATATCAATGGTAAAATGACAGGTTTTGTAAAAGGTGGATACAATTTTGTAGATGTACGAGATGTTGCTGATGGTATTATTAGCGCCTCAATTTTAGGTAAAAGCGGACAAGGTTACAATTTATCTGGCGAATTAGTTTCAATTAAACAAATGTTTTCCGCTTTAAACGAAAAAATAGGCAGAAAAAGTTTACCACCTAAAATTGCAACTTGGTTTATAAGAATTTTTGCAAAAATTAGCATTGCTTATTATAGACATAAAAAACAAAAGCCTATTATAAGTGATTATTCCCTATATACACTAAATGTAAATTCAAATTTTAGCAATGAAAAAGCAAAAAAAGATTTGAATTTCAAAAATAGAAGTTACAAGCAAAGTTTATTTGATGCTGTAGATTGGTTTGCAAAAAATAAACCTGAATTAATAAGAAAGCATACTTTACAAAAAATTAGGTAAAATAATTTGACTTTTTGCATAAAATAAAATATCCTTTAAATTAAAGGAGGTTCGTTGTATGTCAAAAAAGAAAAGTTCAAACAACTCGTTTTGGGGTATTCTTGCTTGCGTAGGTATGATTTTGCTTATATTCCCTATGTTTCTTGCTATTTTCCACTTTACGATAGGTACTGGTTCCCTATCACTCACTGAAGAGATTGGTTTATTCCCTGGACTTGAAGACCTTGAATCTGGAGTGTGCGCAACATTGGTTAGTATTTTTGCAATAGTAGCACTAGTACTCGCTGTATTGTATGCTTTGCTTTACGTGTTAGAGATTGCAAAAGTAACAAAATCAAGTCTCGCATCAATTCGTAAATTAATAGCAATGGCAATGCTTGCAGTATTTGTTGTTATCTTAATTTGCGGTATTGTGTTTATCTCTGCAAACTCTGGTGAATATGCAGGTTTTGGTGCTTCAATTGGCTTCTACTTTGCTCTAATCGGTAGTTTAGCAACAGGTGTATTCGGTTTACTAGAATCTTGGAAAAAGTAAGATAAAAAGAAGGTGACTATACCTTCTTTTTTTTATTTCAAAAAAACAAATAAAGAAACTTATCATATTTTGTATTTTTTAATTATATAATATAAAAATCGAAAAAATTTTTCACACTTTCGTCAAATGTGTTTAAATTTATTTGACATACAAACAAAAACAATGTAACATAAATTTGTATTTATTTTATAATACAACTACAAAACTAAAATAAAGGACTTATTTATGATAAGAATTATAGCAGACTCATCATGTGACATTTCAAAGGAATTCGCAGAAGAATTAGGTATAGAACTTATACCGATGCCCGTAAATTTTGGAAACGATACTTTTTACGATGGCGTAGATATAACGGCACAACAATTTTTTGAAAAATTAAAAACAGCAAAAGATTTACCAACGACCTCCCAACCTAGCCCACTAGAATTTATGGAACGTTACGAAGAAGCAAAAAAGAATGGCGACAGCATTTTATTAATTTTACTTTCATCAAAGATTTCAGGTTCGTATGGTAGTGCTTGTTTATATAAAAATGAAATAGGTTATGAAAACATTGAGGTTATTGATTCATTAGCTACTGTTGGTGCAATGCAACTATTAGTCATAGAAGCTGTAAAACAGCGAAATCTAGGCAAAATGGACGTTCATCAACTTGCAGAACATTTAAACAACTTTAAAAAGCGAATTAAACTATTAGCAGTTATTGATACTCTCGAGTATTTACACAAAGGTGGCAGATTATCAGGTGCAGCAAAAGTATTTGGTACTCTATTAAACATCAAGCCTATCATATCAATTGTTGATGGTGAAATACATATGATAAATAAAAAAGCAGGTATTAATAAAGCTATAGACCAAATTGTACAAGATTATGATAAATATGATATTGACACAACCCAACCTATTTTATTTGGCTATTCAGCAACACCTGACAGAATGAATATGTTAATTCAACATTTGAAAAAAGAGCACGATTTAGGTGACTTTTTAACAGCAAGCCTAGGACCTGTTGTGGGCGTTCATGTCGGCCCTGGTGCTTGTTATGTTACATTTGTAGTAAAAAAAGGAACAGAATAATCTGTCCCTTTTTTTAATAATCTTTTATAAAAGTAGCACACGCAGTCTGTCCTTCTCCCTCGTCTATTACAGTTATTCCATTAGCGGAACAAGCCTTATCTTTATTGAATAAGCATTCTTTTTTATCGCAACTGAGTTTAACATTTTGTATATGTCTTGAATTACCATAATTTTCTGTATCAGCTTCAAACATATTTTTACTATAATCTTCTGCCCTTTTACTATTATCAGCTACAAAAGAATCACATTCCGTATTTGAACTTATGTTTATTGATTTGGCTCTACACGTATATCCGTGGTTATGCTTACAACTTGTTTTTCTACATTTAATATCCATAACTATTTCCTCCGGTATAATTATTAGCACTAAAAAATTTTTTATTCTATCTAAATAATTTTACGATTTGGTATAGGTTATTTTTATAGAAGTAAAACAAATTTATTGTCCACTACTACCTCTTATTGATAATTATTGATTAAAAAATAAAAAACTTTTTAACAAAAATAAATTTTTTTAACATATAGTTTTTAGAAATTTTATATTTATAAAAAATTTTACTTGTTTAGGGTATTCCATCGCCCTAAAATACTCCATTCGCTACTTTTTTAACAATGATATTTAACTCAAAAGCAAAATTATTTAATTGACAAAATTTTAGTTTATGATATACTTGTATATGATATATGTTGTATTCAAAAGGAGTAAAAAATGCAAGTAATTTTGTTACAAGATATTAAAGGAACCGGGAAAAAAGGTGATGTAGTAAACGTTAGTGATGGATATGCGAGAAATTTTTTATTTAAAAAATCATTAGCGAAACCAGCAAACAGCACAAACTTAAACGAAAATAAACAAGCAAAGCTAGCGCAAGCTTATCACAAACAAGTGGAACGAGATGCCTTTCAAGAAGAAGCAACAAAATTGAAAGGTAAAAATATTACTATTAAGGCTCGTATTGGTGAAAATGGTAAATTGTTTGGTTCCATTACCAACAAAGAAATTGCTGAAAAACTAGCCGAGATTGGCATTAAAGTAGAAAAGAGAATGATAAACATTCCAAATATCAAACTTGTAGGTAAATATAATGCAAAAGCTAGATTTGCAGAAGGAATTGAAGCAAAATTTACCGTGACCGTAATTTCCTAAATATAGTACAAAGCTAAAAATTATTAAAATATTTTAAACAAATAAAACTAATTTTTAAAAAACAGTTTTAAATTTAAATCACAACTATTTGAGTAAAAATTCGCTTTTTTGCATTCTACCACATATAATTTACTATTGTTAATTTAATTAAAAAAGGAGATTTCTATGAAAAGAGATAATAAAACAATAAAAAACATAAAAATGTCACGTCAAGCACGAGAATTACGTTTGAATATTAAAAACAAAAAGCAAACAGAAAAAATTAAAATTATTGATTGCAGGGACGCACAAATAGAACGTTAACCGATTATTTGATTTGTATTATTGTTATACCAGAATTTGAATAATACAATTCAGGGTCACCTAAAACCTCGGGGCAAAGTTTCTTAATTTTGTCAGCTGTCTCACTTGCCAACCATTGCTCACCTTTTACAAAATCTTTAATAAAACCCTTATGTTTAGCTCTTATCAGCCAAACTTTAAGGGCTTTTTTTATTTCTCCGCCTACACCATGCGAACCGTAGCCATGGATAATTTTTAAGCAACATACACCCTCTCTACGGGAAGTTTCAATTTCGATTTCTAACAAAGCAAGAGCCAACTCAACTGTTGGATTGTTTTCTTTTAAATTTATAGTTTTATATTTCATACTTGTATTATAACACTTTGTTTTTAATAAATCAAATAATAAAACAAAAAAGACCCCACACAATGTAGAGCCTTTTTAAATAATGTCAACAGTTGAATTACTTCAATTCAACTTCAGCGCCAACTTCTTTAAGTTTCTTTTCAATTTCTTTAGCTTCGTCTGGATTTGCGTTTTCTTTAACTGCCTTTGGAGCGTTTTCAACTAAATCCTTAGCTTCAGTAAGTCCAAGACCTGTAATTTCTTTTACTACTTTGATAACAGCTACTTTGCTTGCGCTTGCGTCAAGACCTTTAAGCATTACTGTGTAACTTGATTTTTCTTCTGATGCTGCGCCTGCTGCTGGAGCTGCTGCGCCTGCTACTGGAGCTGCTGCAACTGCTACTGGAGCTGCTGCACTAACGCCAAATTCTTCTTCAAGCAATTTAACTAAGTCGCTAACCTCAACTACAGTCAAAGCTTTGATTTCTTCTAAAATGTCATTAATTTTTGCCATAATAAAATTCTCCTTAATTAATTTTAAAAATTAGTTTTTTGTTGCAATCCCATTTAAGCAACGTGCCAATCCTGATACTGGACCATTCAAAACACGGCATAACCCTGTTGCAGGTGCTTGAAGCATACCAAGCAACTGAGCAATAAGAACTTCTTTGCTAGGAAGTTTAGCAAGGGCTTTTAAAGCAGTGTCATCAATATAGTTTTGGTCAAGCAAGCCGAATTTCATAGAAATACCAGCTTTTTCAGCCATCTTGTCTATAACTGAAGCTGCTTCTGTTTCGCCATCGAAACTAAATGCGATTGCGAGTGTACCTTCGAGTTTGTCATCTAAGCAAGAAATGTTGAGTTCGCTAAGTGCAAGTTTAACTAAACGGTTTTTGTAAACGTGATATTCACAACCTGCTTCACGTATTTTGTTACGCAATTCAGTATCGTTTGCAACATTAATACCCTTGTAGTCAACGAACACTACGCATTTTGCTCTTGAAATCTTGTCTTTAATGTCTTGTACAAGTTTTTTCTTGTTTTCAAAATTTGCAGACATAACTCAATAACCCTCCCTTATCTAGTTTTCTAATAAAACAAAATCTCCGTGCCAAATGAAGCACGGAGAAAAAATATCACCTAAACTTCACCTCGGCAAGCTATATAATTTAAGTGATTTGGTTAGCAATCACACTTGCGGTCTTTGGCAAAAGAAATCTTATTTAATTAGTATAGCCATTTTATCATAATGTTTAGTTTTTGTCAAGTCTTTTTTGTAAAAATATTTGATTAATATTCAAGTTTTCACTTTCTAGGTTCAATAATACATTATTTATATTTATGCAATAATTGGTATTTTTATAAATGTTATACCAACTTGCTATTTTATTAAAATTTAAAAAATACATTAAATTTATATCAAAATTTAATGTATTATGTTAAATACTATGCAATATATTATGCAATATTATGTTTTTACGTAAAAATAATCAAAAATTAAGCTTTTAACGCAATTCTTCAAATACTACGCTACCATCTAGCCATGACATAATATAACTTGCCAACTTTTTATGTGTAACATCTTCAAAAGACTTGATTAAGTCAGCAGGAGCCGCATTTTTCATAGCATTTTCTGCATAAAAATTCTGTAAAACTTTTATCATTTTGTTTTCTCCTATTATCTCCGATATACTATCGAACATCAATACGCCTTTTACATAAGTAAGATAAACATATTCCGTTTCAGTATTAAAATCATGAATATTTCTATTCATACTTGTATCTAGCGAATCGTAAACTTCGTTGTAAACATCGCAAAATAATAGATAAGAACTTAGGGCAGAACCCAGCACTTCTGCACTGGTTTTGTTGTAATTAGGATTACGGTCGTAAAAAAGTGCAGTGGAATATTCAGCCAATCCTTCATCAATCCATGCATATTCACATTCATTGTTACCTACCACTCCATACCACCATTGATGTGCTATTTCGTGGATAATTACATTATTGTATTCACTTTCAACATCAACATCATCTGAAATATAAACTAGATTTGGGTATTCCATTCCACCCTGCAAGAAATTTGTCTTTACAACATTCAAAACTTCATACGGATATGCGCCAATCATTTCATTGAAAGTTTGTAATGCATCAATTGCTGTTTGTAAATGTTGCGAAGCATTTTCATCATCGTAATAGTAGTAATTTACAGTCGTTTCACCTAGTGTTGCAGTTTTTACTTCAAATTTATCGCTCAAAACTAACGCAAAATCACGAACCGCTTTGGCGCTCAATGTCGCCGTGGAACTATTTTCATTATTTTGCAAGTCAAGTAGATTACCAGTACTAGCTAATTTTAATTCTGCAGGATAAGTAAGCTTTACCAAATAATTTGATATTTCGCTGTAAAATGGGTCACCATTCGGAGAATAACCATCTGTTACAAATTGCCCATTTTCAAAAACGCAAGCAATTGGATACCAATTCCCTAAATTTAATGTATTTTCTCCGTAACCAAATCTATGGTTACAATTTGGAATAAGTATTTGAAACTTAATTTCTATTTCAACTACACTATTATTTTTCAATATAGAATCAAGTGGAACGGAAAGTATGTTTTTATCTTCACCTGATATAACAAAATCAGTATTTTTTTGAGTTACGTTTACACTTTGTATCGTTATATTCCCCTCAGAAAATCCATTAGGATATGCTCTTGAACTTTGTGTTGGGCTAACTGCTTTGTATTTTTCAGCATCTTCCCTAAAAGCATTTGGATACAAATGAAATTTTACTTCATTCAAATCATTACCTGAATTGTTATAATATTTTACATTTTCGGTCGCAGTTAAAGTTTTATTTTCGTAATCCAAGTTAGCAACAATTTGATATTCGCTTACATTTTTGCTAGCCGAATCTAAAATTCCAACATCGCCACAACCAGCGAATAAGAAAACCACCGCAAAAATGCAGACAAACAATGTACTGTACTTTTTAATCATAAACTCCCCTTTTGTTTTTCGATATTATATGCAAGCTAAAAAGGCAATTATGACCTATTTCAAAACTACTCGATAAACAAAAGTCAGCACATAACCTATTTATAAATTAATTTATTAATTTATTTTTTAAAAATATATTTAATAAAAAAGATTGCTTATATACAATCTTTTCCCGTTTGTCAAACACAAATCATTTTCCCACACTTGCTAGCTTTTGGAATAATTTTTCATCTATATTAAAACTTTGATTTTTATCAATTTCAATAATATTTTTACTTTTGCTGTCGGTTTTACTTTTATCATTATCAAATATTTGAGATTGACAAGCCTTACTTTTAGGATGCGAATCGCTCCCACCTGAATACATTAAATTATGATTAATTGCATACTCCAGCAATTCGTTCGTTTGATCTTTTGTGTTTTTATAATAACTTGCTTCAATTCCATCTATATTTGAAATGCCCTTTTTGTAATTTGGAATTTCCATCAAAGCATCTACATAATCAATCCCAGATAAGAATTTTTTATTCATATAAAAAGGATGTGCTATAAAAATGTATCCTCCGCATTTATGTATCAATAATGAGATTTCTTTCAGTGTAGGTATGGAATTAAATTTAAAATGAAATTTCCCTTCGGCATCTTCAAATAACCTTCTTGCGAAGACAGATTCGTTTAACAAATCATTTTCTGTTATTGACAATTTTTGGATAAAATCATTCTTTCTTGCAGAAGATTTTATGATATAATAATAAAATTGTTTTGGAAAATATATACCTTCAAATTCAAAAAATTTATAACTAGGCATTTCAAGCCCATATTTTCTACCTATTTTACACATTTGTTTGATATCTTTCAACCATCTTTTATATCTTTTCTTATACAAAAAAAGGCTTGAATTTTTTAATTTATTAGGGTCAAATCCATAACATAAAATATGCACAAGATTATCATTATAATCAAAATTATTTTTGCTTAAAGGGACATTTTCCAAAGCAACAGTGCATTCAAAACCTGTTACAAGTTTCCCTGAAAAATATGTAGAGAGCCCCTCATTCTTTATAATTTCATAAATAGGTCCATTTGGTAAATATGCACTAATCGAATTATGCTCTACCAAAGATATCGCTTTTAAATTTTTCTGTTGTGCTTCCATTAATATTTTGATTATGTAATTTGTGTTTACTTCGTTATCGATATGTATGTGCATATCTGCTTTTACTTCTGCCATTTTATTCCTTTTCCTTTTGTGTGAACTAAAATACATTAGATTAAATATACATTACAAAATATTATAACATACTTTATCAAAAAATCAAACTATACTATTAAGTTAACAAAAAAGATTAATTCAAGACGTTTGTATCGATTAATTTTGTTCTCTTTTTGAGTATTTAGGACTTGCGTTTTTAAACGTTTTTTGTTAGAATTGTAACAAGAGGTGCGCTATGGCTTTTTGTAAATTTTCATCTGCTTATTTAGCTAAATCATACACAATAATAGACAATTTATTTTTTTCTAGATATTTAACAACTACTCCTCCTAAACATGCAACTATATATTTGTACGGCTTATATGTTTGTGAACAAAACGATGCTATGGAAGTACAAAAATTTGCAGAAAATTTAGGCTATAGTGTTGATGAAATTGTAGATAGTTTTGAGTATTGGCAAGAACAAGGTATTGTACGTATTGTATCAAACGAACCTTTTCAAGTACAATATTTGCCTATTAGGAGCATTGGCAGTAGCAATCGTAAATATGATAAAGATAAATATTATCACTTCAATATTGAAGCACAAAATATTTTGAGTGAGCGAATGATTACACCAAATGAATATGAAGAATATTATACTCTAATGGAAGGTTATTCCCTCCCTGATGGGAGAAAAATTAACCCCGAAGCATTGTTGATGATTATGCGTTTTTGCGTACAAAATAAAGGTGCTAACGTAGGTTATAGATACATAATTACTGTAGCTCGTGACTGGGCTTGTGCTGGTTTTGTGACACCAGAACAAGTAGAACAACGACTAGAACAATACAGCACATCAAGTCAATCAGTTATCAATATCTTAAAAGCGCTTGGCTCTACTAAAAAAACAAGTTTAGACGAACATCAATTTTATCTTAAATGGAAAAACGATTTTGGTTTTGAAGATGATTGCATTATTCACATAGCTAAAGAATTGAAAAAAAGCGGTAAATCTAATTTTGAAAAACTAGACAAAAAATTGCAACGCTACTATGAGCTTCATTTGATTTCTATAAAAGAAATTACCGATTATGAAAAACATAGAGACAGCATTTTTAATCTTGCACGAGATATAAATAAAACGCTTGGATTATACTATCAAGATGTAACTAATCAAGTAGAAACATACATATCACCTTGGTTAAATTTGGGATATGATGCTAAAACTTTGCTGGATATTGCTCAAAACAACTACTTAAGTGGAAAGCGCACATTAAATAATTTAAACGATACTATCAATGAATTATATTCAAAAGGTATAGTTTCAAAAGAAGCTTACTCTCAATATTTGAAAAATACTGAAAATATAAAATCTACTATTGAAAAAATGTTGAAATCTCTTGGGATTGTGCGTAATGTAACTTCATTTGATATGGACTTTTGGCAACGCTGGACTATTTCTTGGGGATTTAACGATGAAATAATTGATTATGCAGTTTCATTAGCAAAAGCTCGTGGGGCAAATATTTCTTATGTAAATTCAATACTTGCTGATTGGCATTCACAAAATATTTTCACTTTAGAACAAGCAAAACTTTCTAGTGACAATTACAAAATTACAAACAAGAAAACTACATCATCAAAAATCAATACAAGAAAATATTCAAAAGAAGATAATGATTCTATTTTCGATAAATTTAAAGAAATGGATATATAATTATGAATAAAAAACAAATTATACAAGATGAGCTTAATAAACTTTCTCAAAAACTTGCTCAAGAAGAAATTAGAGCAAAAAGCAATCTTTTAATTGCTCGTGAAATCCCTGAATTTTGCAAATTAGATAATCAACGAAGAAAGTTGATTTTAGAACTTTCAAAACAATTACCTACTTCCAAAGAAATAGCCTCTAAAACAAAACAATTAAATACTTTAATTTCAAAACAAAACACAGTATTAAAAAACAATGGCATATCCCCAACAGCTCTACAAGTTAATTATAGTTGCAAAAAGTGTAACGACACAGGTTATGTTGATGGACAAATGTGCACTTGTTTAAAAAGCAATGTTCAACATGCTCTCATAAAGCAAAGTGGCATTAATAGCAAGTTACAATATGATTTTAGCAAATGCGATAAAAAAATACTTGACGCAAACGAATATTTAAGCAAAATTTATAGATTTGCTCATAAATACTGTGATAATTTTCCAAACAATCCTGAACCTAATTTAGTTTTCTTTGGAGAAGTTGGAACAGGTAAAACATTTTTGCTTGAATGTATTGCAAATGAGTTATTGAGTAAATTGTTTTATGTTGTTTTCACAACCGCTTATGATGTTTGCGCAACTATGGTAAAAGCGTTTAACTCACCATATGCTGAACGTGAAACTATTCTTTCTCCTCTTTTTGAAAGTGATTTGTTAATAGTTGATGATTTAGGAACTGAACCCCTATTTCACGAAACCACTTTAACAAATTTGTTTACCCTAATTAACGAACGTCAACGCAACAATAAACCGTTAATTGTAAGCACAAATCTCAACCCAGAACAAATAGATGAACGATATGGGAATAGAATAAAATCAAGGCTTTACAACAAACGCACAACTATTGCGATAAAATTTGAAGGCGTTGATTTAAGACTAAAAAAATAAAACATTCGATTTTTAAAATAACAAAAAGATAATGCGACTTAAATGAACGCATTATCTTTTATTTTACACTTGTTTTAAATACACTTAATAGCTTTTTTATGCTGTCGTTTTTTTGGTAGTTACATCATCATCTTCCATTTCCAAATCAAACGCACGCAAAATTTCTTTTAAAGATTCCTGGGGATGCAATGCTTCATTTAGGCTAAATCCACCTTGACTTTCTTGTAAAGCTTGCGTAAATTCGGCTGGCGGAATATCCAAAACATTAGGTCCTATCTCACCATAACTTTTTGGCATAGCAACATCTTCCCCATTCAAATATTTTTCGGCTAAAGTAATTTCATCATCATTTGATTTTTGACGAGTAATAGACTGGATTCTCTTTCCTTCGCTATCGTAATAAACCTTTATTTCGTTTTCCTTTAATGTAACAGCAGGGTCAATTTTACCATCAAGTGTTATACTTGGCGAACGATGTTGCATTCTCTCTAAAACCGATTTTGAGTAAATGCGTTCCCCTTTTTCATTAAGTTGCGAGTTTAGTGTAACGGTTAGAGCATATTGAAAATCGCCGACCAAATTATCTATTTCATCGCCCGGTAATAGTCCTGCGAACTTGCTACGCAACTCGTTTAAAACATTCTCCCATTTTTTATACAACAGTTGCACCCTTTTTATTTCCAAATCGTAAACATTTCGAGCAGATGCAGTAATCTCATCCGCTTTTTGAACCGCCTTAACTAACGCTTTGGAAATTTTCCTCTCTTTTTCTTTATATACTTCCAAACTGTACTTTAGGTCATTCATTTCTTGATTCATTTGAAATAATTTTTCATTTTGCCTACGAATTTTTTCGTTATATTCTCGTTTCATTTTCTGCAAAAAGTCATCAACTTCACGAGTGGCATAACCATCTTTTTCTCTTTTAAAGTTTTCCAATTCGCACCTCTTTTGGCTGTTTATTTTTAAAGTGATGAATTATAAAATAAGTTGCTAAAATAACTCCTACGACTATCAATATAAGACTTAAAACTTGACTTACTCTCATACTGCCCCACATAAGAGAATCTGTCCTAAATCCCTCAACTATGCAACGAGCTATACCATACAAAACAAAGTAGCCACACATTATCAAACCATTTATGTCAACTTTTGATATTAAAATCACCAAAATAATCGCTATTAAAATATCGGCAAAACTTTCATAGAAAAAAGTAGCATTAAACCAAGCGCTACTAGGAATAGTACCAAACGCATCTAAACATTGTTGTCGTGCTAATTCGGTGAAATGAGAACTATCTATTTGAACCGCAAACGGAAACCATTGCTGACTTGCGTTTGTGATTAGATTTCCGTATGCTTCTTGGTTAACAAAATTCCCCCAACGACCTATACCCTGCGCTAAAATCAAACAAGGTACGGTTGCGTCAGCAACTTTTAAGAAATTTTGTTTGCGGATTATACAATACAAAGCCATACCAATAGCGCCACCTATTACACCACCATAGATTGCTATACCACCATTCCAAATTGCAAATGCTTCCCAACCCCAAGGTCCGCCATTATAAATTATATAGTACAATCTAGCACCCACAATCGCAAAGGGGAAAAGCCATAAAATCCATTCAAAAGGAGCATCTTTGCTAAATCCACGTTTGGTTGCAGTGTAACGAGCAAGTAACAAAGCAAGAACTATTCCCATTGCAATGATTAGACCATACCAATGAACTTCTAATCCAAATATAGTAAAAGCGATTGGATTCATTGCTCCCTCCTAAAATATAAATGATTATACTATAATTTTATGTTTTTAGCAAGTATTTTGAGAGTAACAAAAAAGAGATAATTTCTGTAAATTATCTCTTAATAACCTATTAAATTACAAAATAAATCATCATAAATTTGGTTTTTAAAACGCTAGATTAAGGTTGGTGTTCTGGTTGAGGAATAGGACCTGTTTGCTTATGCTCGTTGAGATAAGTTTCTGTATCTTTGCAAACGACCTCTCTATCAGCTTCTAATTCTTCTTTAGAATTATATACTTCTTGCTTTGATTCGCCACCAACAGTAACCTTTACAATCACAGGAAAATCAATTTCTTGTTCTGCTAAATTTTTATGAACTACTGCATTTGCTTGTGATAATTCTATATCACTTTCGCTAGAAACTGAAATAAGTGGTTTGAAAACAGGAGAACCTGCGGAATTTAAAACTATTTGCCCATTCTCATCATAATCATGGAACAATACTTCAATTTTACCCTTAATGCTGTCATCACACTTATAACCAGAAATTTCATTATTTTTAAAATCTTGTAAATCCGTGTCAATTTTAAAACTTAAAGTATCACGTTTAGTTTTTATGCGAGTAACTTCATTTTGGAAATATTCTTGAATAGCTTTTGCTTTTTGTGGTTTGTCCATTTTACTTTTTTCAGCAACTTTTGGACTTCCGCCCCTATAATCACTAGCTTCACGAGGAGTAATCTGTCTTGCGTTTTGCAATTTTTGAACATTTTTTGCAATAACATTATCTAGTTGAGTTTGTTTTTGAGTATCAATAGATCTTCCTCTAATTGTCTTTGCCTGTTCTTTTTCTTTTACAGCCCTTTGAACTCTCAATTCACGTTTATAATGTCTTCTAAAGAAACCACTCAAGCCAGCGCTAATACTTCCGCCCACCAAAGTCACAGTAAGAGCGAAAGCAAGACGATATATAGCCCAGCCCCAAATAGCTCCTGTTATTCCAAGCATAGCTAAAAGAACACCAGTTGCCACAGCTGAACCAATTAGCCAACCAGTTGCAATTTTCTTTTTTCTTGCGAAATTAGTTGACTTGTATGCTTCATAGTCTTCTTTCGACATTGCCTCTACTTCGGCAATTCTAGCCTCAAACTTTTCCTTTCTTGACTTGAAAATAGCCATATTTACCTCCTAAAATCCTACTCTTTTAGAACTTTCGAAGTTATTATATCATATTTTGTAATAAATTTCAATACCCTTTTCAAATTTTTTAATCATGCAACAATTAGTTTTGTACAATTAAACCTAATTTTGTATTTGCAGGATAAATTTGAATTAATTTTTCCAGGTCCGCTTCTTTGATATTACCCAAAACTTTGTAATTTTCATCTATAACCTTAAAATCGGTCAAACTATCAGGAGTTACAGAGGTTAATAATTTATAAAGTTGCATAGAATCAGGAACCGCTATTTCTCTTATTTTTAATCCTTTTGCCAAATGCGATACCTTACTTTCAAATAAACCAATATGGTTATAATACGATGTTTTATCTTCCAATATAGATGTTACAAATAGAAAAGAACCGAACACTAAAAGTGTATAATTAGGTACAAAAAATACTGTGATAAAGAAACAAACAATTAAACTAGATGATAATATAACGCCCGTCAAACGCACCTTTTTAATAGAGCTTATTTTGTTACCATTTTTCCCTAAAACAGCCAATAACACCCTACCGCCATCTAACGGGAAAATAGGTAAACAATTTACTACTGCGGTTATCGTATTTGCATAAACAAATTGTTGTGTATAAAAATATGTTTCAGGAAACAACCACCAAAGAGCGCAACAAATAATAGCAATAACGATATTCGCAATAGGGCCCGCAATCGCTATCAAAATCTCATCTCTCACACTAAAAAAATGACTTTGCCCACTCAAAGAAGCCCCATGAGGCATAATATTAATAATATTTAATCTATACCCCAACCTATTTGCAACAAAAGAATGGGCAAACTCATGCAAGATGATTGTAATTAAATAAGCCAACAATATGTAAAAATATCCTAAATATATCAAAACTGCCGCAAAAATTAAAAAAAGAGGATGGATTGATATTTTAAATTTTTTCATTTTCTATATCCTTTTTAAACATAAAACAAACCTTCTATTTCGCCGATACTTTCAGCAACAGGATTAGCAATTCCTATTGTGTCAATAACCAACAGTACAATTACTGTAACAATTACTGTTAAAACCGCCTTATACAACCAGTTAAAATTCATATTTCACCTACGACAAAAGTCCCATTATTTTCAATCTTTTGCACTTAACTTTACAACGTAAAACGTAATTACCATTTTCATCTAAATCAAGTCTCGTAAGCATATCATCTTTATCAACATCCATATAATTTTTTAATACTTTGTAAATATCACAACTCAATACATCGTTAAGTCTTTCAGGATTAAAGTGCTTGTCATTTATTAAAACTTGTTTTAATTTTTCTACTCCCTTAGGTTCAAAACCATTCATATCTTTAACCTCTTTTTATCTTCAATTTCCCAAACAGCCCAACTTGTCTTTTTATACTTTCTCCAAAATGAATTTTTTTCGCTATGCTTTCAAATGCCTCATAACTAGCATCTTTTGACTTAAAAATATCACCTGAAATTGATGACATAACTGTAATTGCATCTGATTCGGGCACAACGCCTAATAATTCCATGTCTAAAGTTTGAGCTATTTCATTTGGCTTTATCATAAGCCTCTTGTTTACCAAATCATTTCGTACACGGTTAACTAATAATTGCATTTGTGTAATACCACAACCTGCAATTAAACTGATAGTTTTATTTGCATCTCTTATAGCGGTGATATTGGGTGTAGTAACTACTATTGCCTCACTCGCAAGATAGATTGCACGATAAAATTCTGCCCCTATACCAGCAGGACAATCTATTAAAACGTAATCAAAAGATGATGATAACTCATTGACTATTGATTTTAAATCTTCACCATTTACACGGCCTACATTTAAACTATGTGCACTGGGCAAAAAATATAATAATGGCACTTTTGGATGCGCTATTAGTGCTTGCCTTGCCCTACATTTACCATCAACAACATCTACTATATCGTACATTACTTTGTTATCTAATCCCGCTACTACATCAAGATTATTTAAACCTATATCGACATCAAGCATTACTACTCTCGCTCCAAGTAACGCAAGATGCAATCCCAGGCAAGCGCAACAAGTAGTCTTCCCAACTCCTCCTTTTCCGCTAGTTATTACAATTTTTCTAGACATTTTTCCCTCCGCCTAGAACATTCTAGCAAATAGACAAAGAAAAAACAAAAGAATCTATTTATATTAGATTCTTTCGACAAAACAATTAAAATTTTATAAAATTTTCTTTAACAAATTTTTATCTTTTGACAATTTTTGCATACCAAAAACTGTACGCTCTCCTTGTGCTAAATACACAGGAATACCCAATCTTTGCGCCATATATTCGCTTAATCCATCAATTTTACTACCATTCCCACAAAAGATAATTCCTTGAGAACGTGCTTTTGAACAAACTTCCGCTTCGCTTGCTGATAATAAACTTTGTATAGAATCTGCTATGACTTGATAATATTCTCTTAGCGCATCGAGAATATCAAATCCTGTGACATTTATACTTTTTTGCTCACCATTCCGCACTTCAACTCCTACAACAGTCAAGTTTTTAGTGCCATTAGGTATCAAACTACCTATTTGTTCCTTTAATGATACAGCATTTTGTAATGCTATTTTTACTCCATACTTCGATTGAATGTGATTAACAATAGCCATATCTATACTTACAGCCCCAATGTTAATTGTGAAGCCCTGCACAATTCCATTGTCACCTAAAATAGCAATATCGGTACACCCCGAGCCGATATCAGTTAAAACGCAATATTCAAAGTCTTCAAAATTTACGCCACACCCCAACAAATCAGCTATGGGTGCAGGTACTAATGTTATTTTACTTATTCCTGCTGAATAGCCAACTGAATAAAATTTTTGTTTGTCCTCGGCATTTGTACCACAAGGGACACTAATAAATGCTTCCAAACTTGCATTAGGTTTATCGGTTATAACTCTCCTAATAAATTCTCGCAATAGCGTTGCACAAACATTTTCGTCAATAATTACGCCCTCTAAAATTGGATACAAAATATATTGCTCAAGGTTACCATTGCTTTTAACTGCCTTTTGTCCAAATTCAATTATTTCATCAATCCCATTTTGTTTTTGAAAAAGTACCCTTGTAGGTTCATTTAAAACTACACCTATGCCTTCCCTATAAATAACTGTACTAAAGGAACCTAAATCAATAAACAACCGAATCTTTGACATACTCTACCACTCAATTTACATTTTTAATAATTTTATCATAAGGTAAGGAATTTGGCAAATAAAAAATAGTATCTGCGATACTATCTTTTTCTATAATAATTCCAAATTTTTACCATAAATCTTTTTGAAATCAGCAGCTGTTTCTTCAGCACATCTCAATTCAAAACTAATGTCTTGGTTGTTTGTAACGGTTTTCATTATTACAGAGTCTCCCAAAACATCACAAACCAAATCTGTAACATTGCCTTGTTGTGAACGGTCCAACGCAACTGCGATTTTCAAAATAACTGCAAGTTTTTTAACTGCACCCAAATCTTCTTCCGTAACCAAATCTTTGTAACGCACCCACTCGCTTAAACTGAACTCTTCGCTATTTTGTGATGAAGCAATAAAGGCAGCCAATACTAAGTCAGTATGCGATACACCATATAATTGCGAGCTTAAAATAACCTGCAAAGCATCTTTTTTGTTTGGATGATAACGCAATCTAGAGCCACAGTCATACATATAACTTGCAATTTTTAACGGTTTGATATACTGTCTTCCCAATTTATGCATTACTCGTAATTGTCTAAATAAAAGAGTTGCTAAATAATAAACATGCACAGAATTTTTTACTGAAGTCGGATGATATGTAATATTACATTGTAAACTATAAGAAACCAAATCTACAATAGGTTTTTCTGCGGTAAGTGGTACACATTGATTAAACAACACCCCTGTGGACACATCTGACGCTGAAATTAATAAATCATCAATTTTGAAAACATCAATTAAAGCTTTAACCATCGCAAGTCCACACGCTACAGTGCTTGATGATTTTTCGGAAATTCCACGTATTCGGGAACGTTTATCTACATCAAGATTTTTAATTGCATTGTAAACATTTTGAAAATCATTATTATCCAAAGTATAAGCGTGAGCGATATCCAAAGGATATTTTTTACCTCTGCGACTAATTTTACCGATGCTAGCAAAAGCATCTCCCACTCCAACGAATTTGATTTCTTCTTCCTCAAGTTCGTTCATCCATAGCACTTCTGCCTCGACACGTTGTTTAAAAAACTCAGCCATCTCTTGCATTTGTTTTTCTGGGTTCCCTGCTGAATCCATAAACAGCGCAGATAAAGATTCCGCACCGAATTGAATAGTCGTACTATTTAAAATAGTCTTACGTGAATAATGAATAATATGAGTGTATTCATCTTCTATGTCAAAAATTATACCCTTTGGCGCATCTAACGAGTTTATAACTCCATTGTAAATTGCAACCATTTCATCTTGCTCTTGCATCAACCTAATTTTAAAACCTGATGCGATTTCCAACTCTTCTAAAAAGCCATAGTGATTTTTGGCCTCTCTAAAAGATGGGGTTGCATAAGCTGTTGCTTTTGTAACTTCTAATGCGTCACAAAGTTTTCGATACATCTTTACAATTTTTACCACATCTGCAATTTGCGTTGGCTTAATAAATCCATCCCTATTTATATCTTCAAATATTTTTATTGGTTCAAAAAATTCATCAAATACATCAAAAGAAACATTAGGAATATACCACGCAAGAACAAGCCTAACATATCTTGGCGTTAATTCTAGTAATGCGATTTTTTCCTTTTGCGGAACGCTAGCTGTTTTTTCTATTTCGTTAGTCAAAGTCTTAGTCCTCTTTAATTGTTATTGCTGAAACAGGGCAAACGCCTTCACAAGTCTTACATTTTATGCATATTTCAGGATTAATTTTCGCCTTACCATCTTCATCAAATTGAATTGCTCCAACAGGGCACATATTTACACACGCACCACAGCCTATACATGTATCTTTGTTTACCATTTTTGACTCCTTTATGTCTTATTTTTAGCACTATATCACAAATTAAATAGTTTTGTCAAGACGAAATACTTAAAAAAAAGATTTTGTAAAATTTTTAAAAAATTTAAGTAAAAACCCTTTATTTATTAAGAAAAATGTGATACAATATAGTCACCAATTTGATATTTGCGGTTATGGCGGAATTGGCAGACGCGCAAGACTAAGGATCTTGTGGTTATTTAAACACCGTGGAGGTTCAAGTCCTCTTGACCGCACCAAACAAGAATAAAACGAACCTTGATAGAAATTCAAAGTCCGTTTTATTTTTTCATCACAATTATTTTGGAATAAAATTAATAATTCAAAAATAAAAAAGTCAAGAGTTTTAATTCTCTTGTCTTTTTTATATTCTATCTACATAGGATAAAAGTTAACATATCCTGCCTAAATTACTGATCAGGTTAATTGTTTTTAATTGTAAGCAATATCACAATATCTTCTATTAGTT
>CALWOW010000047.1 GCA_944383295.1 uncultured Clostridia bacterium | reverse complement strand
AATACTGTCTTGATAATCAACACCAGTTAACGAATATTCCAATCTATTATCTGTTGAATTAATAACAATTTTATCAGGTGTTATTTCTTCTATTTCAAGGGTTGGAGCATTTGCACTTGTGTACTTTGAGGTTGTAACTTCTATTGTTGTTACAGCGCTCGGAGGAGTAGTTCCGTTTTGTGCAAAGCGTATACTTACACGATATGTAGTGTTTGGTTCTAGTCCTTCAAAAACATTACTGTTTTGCCAAATTTCACCGTCTAAACTATATTCAGCATTTTCGATAGGTTTGACTGTAATTGAGGTTGCTTTTATATCGGTTTTGATATCCGCCTCATTTGGTGCTTTGGGTTGTTCTATTGATACTTCGGTGTTTTGTCCCAAATTATCAACAAAACTTTTTACGCTCGGGACACCAAAATATAAGCCACATAAAGCGCCACCAAAAGTAACGGCTGATAAAATGCAAACACAAAATATTTTTGTTGTTTTTTTAACCATTTTTACTCCTTTGTTAAAGCAAATATGCTAATGGTAAGGGGTTCTTTAGAGCCCCTAAAAGATTTATTGAATTGAATAAATAATTTCTGCGTAAGTTGGGTTTAAAGTTTTATAACTTTCAAGAGATTCGGCGGGGACATAAATAGCTGTTAAGTTTCCACATTGAACAAATGCGTTTGTATTAATTTCAAATGCGTTATCATTAAGTATTGTTACTGATTTTAAATTATAACAATTCATAAAAGCGTACTCGTCAACACTTATCGTTGAATTTGGTAAAACAACTTTTGATAAATTATAACAGTCTGCGAAGCACTTGCTATTTATATACTGAATTCCATTTGGAATTTCGATAACAGCAAGCTCTGAGCACCCCTTAAATGCCGAATTACCTATATTTATTAAGGTTGTTGGTAAATTGATGCTTTGTAAATTTGAACAACCCTCAAAAGCTGAAGCTTCTATAGTTGTAAAACCTTCTGGAAATTGAACACCAAGTAAACAAGTCCAATTCTTAAAAGCATCAAAATTAACAGCTGTAATAGAATTGTCAATTACTAAATATCCTTGTGTTGTTGGTATATTTTCACCAGCCATTATGTAATTGTTAATTCCTGCTTCTTGAGTTGAAAAATAATTCGCATCAATCATTTCTTGCCAACTATACAACAAATCTTCTTGATTTGAACTATAATAGCCTGCAGTTTTAACTGAACTTGAATTTAACGTTGTAACATGAAATATAAAACTATTTGAAGCATACGCCATATTAGTTTCTTTAAAACGCACATATATTGCATAAGTAGAACCAGCATTCAAGTTTGTAAATATAGGACTATCTTGCCAATTTCTATTATCCAAACTATATTCGCAATTTTCTTGCTTTTCGATAGTTATCGAAGATTCCGTAATTTCTACGGCTTTTGCACTTGTTGGTGCAAGTTGTTCATTTTTTAAAGTAATTCGACTTATATATGTTGGCTCAGATGCGTTGTGCGTAATTGTTTCTTTATAACGAACATAAATGATATAAGATGTGTTAGGTTTTAGACCTGTAAAAACATTACTATCTTGCCATGTATCCAAGCCGTCAATTTTATATTCGGCGCCTTCAATATATTGCACGGTTATTGAAGTGTTTGTGATATTTTCACAAGTAACACCTGAAGGCTTCTCTTGTGAAAGTTTTGTTTTATGCGGTAAGATATTGTATTGTACATCAATAATTTTAAGTTTTAATCCGTTAAATTTTACATACTCTAAAAACTTTGCTTGCTGTGTAGCGTCGTTGTTATTTGCAATAGTAATTTCTATATTAGACAAATAAAACTTGATAGTAATATTAAGTATTGTTTGTAAATTTTGAGAACCGTCAATTTCATAATAATTTATTATGTTTTGAGCAGTAAGAATTCCTCCGCTACTTTGTTCATAATTACTAGGAGTATTATTGATTAAAACATTATACTTTTTTAAATCTCCATTGAATTCAACACTTTTTTCAATTTTTGTAGTATATTCATAACCTGTTTGCGTTTTATAAAAAATAGCGTCAGATAAATCACAATCAAATATATTAAAATCTTCAAAAATATCATGTTGATGTATTTCACCGAATGTTTGAGAAGTAGCGGTTATGTTTTTATATAATTCTACACTGCAGTAAATACCTGCACCGATTAATAATATCGGCAAAAGTATCACAATAAGATAAAAAACATACTTCAGTATTTTATCTATCAAATTTCCAAAAATCATACTACCACCTCCAAAGTTACATTGTTGTCCGTAGTGATTTCACAAGGAGAATCGTAGTAAGTAAATGTTGTAGGTGCGTTAGAATATATATAAATTTTATCAATTTGCAAGTCACCAAATGCTTGTTTAGAAAATCCTCTTGCGGTTGTTCTAAATAAATCAATGTTTACTATAACAAACAAAACATTAGAATCAAAAGAGTTTAGATATTCTATGCATTTTGGATTTAAAGATAGCAAGCTTTCATTTTCAATAAAATTTGCCTCAGTAATAGTAATTTCAGTTTTAGTAGTCCAATAATCGCTTGCAACAACTCCGTCATAAGTCCAATTCGCATCATCTGATACTATTCCAAATAATGATTGCGAAGAATTAATCATACCATTTGCTGATTTATTGACTAAAATATTTATGTACA
>CALWOW010000046.1 GCA_944383295.1 uncultured Clostridia bacterium | reverse complement strand
ATTCAATTTTTTTATTCGCTTATTGAAAAAGGTAGTAGTTCTTGAATTTTAAATTGCTCAATTTTATCTTTTGTAGAGCAAATAATGATAGCCCGTTCGGTAAACTCACGTAAAAACTGTCTTTCGTTCCCCGTTGGATACACTATGTTACTTGCGCAATAATTTGCGACTGCTAATATATTGTTTTCGCCTTCACTAATCGCTTTTGCAATAGCAACTTCCATAGCGCCCAAACTACCTGCAAGCGCAGTTGTTTCTATATTGCACCCTGTAAAAATCATACCGCTTTGAGTTAGCACACAAGCGCCAACAGGAATTTCACTGCAAGGGCAATAAGCACGCTCCCCTGCTTGCTTTGCTTTTTCTACTAACTTATCAACTACGATTTTGTCCATCAAAAAATCCTATTTATTAATTTTTTATAATCTTATCCAAAAATTTTGTTTGCGCAAGTTCACTTTCTTTCATCAACTTTCGCTCATTTTCTTCTTCGTGGTCATAACCTAAAATGTGCAACATTCCGTGCACAAAGAGTTCGGCAACTTCACGATTTGTTGAATGTCCCCACTCTTTTGCCTGCTCTTCTGCAACTTCGCTACAAATAAATATTTCACCAATATACACACCACCCAAACTAGCATCATAATCATATTGAAAATTTTGTTTTGTAAATTGTAATTTATTTGGATTGTCTATCAAACGGAAGGTAATTACATCGGTTGCTTTGTCTTTTTTGCGATACTCACTATTGATTTTTTGAATTTCTTCTGCATCAACATAAAATACGCCTACAACTACGTGTTTTGGTTTGTATCCTTCATTTTTTAGCACGTGCTTTGCAATTTTCTTTAAAGTCTTTGCACAAGGTAAAATATATTTTGTTTTGTTATTTAAGATTATTTCCATTTTATCTCCTTAAACCTGCACTTCGGTTTTTAAATAATAAGTTACATAGTATTTGTCCGCAACAAGTGCAACGGTATGTTTTTCTTCGAGTATATCATTTTCGTTTACTAATTGAAGGGCTTTTTGTTTCGCTTCATAAATCAACGCTTGCTCCTCATCTTTGAAGTTTTTGTGTACAGGTATATCTACAACCTCATAATAAGTTAGATATTCCATACACAACGGTAAAACATTTGAAATGTATTCTTTGCGTGTTTCTATCTCGTAATTTTCAAAAGTTAAATTAGGTTGATAACTTTTTAGCACATTGTCTTGAAATACAACATTGTAACCTGTGACAAAATTTCCTGTGCGACTAGGTTCTGTTGTGTTTTCGCAAAATTCGACCGTAGCAGATTCCCAAACATACACAAACACTGCCCCTTTTGCCACACAAGGAACTTGTTGCTCTTGCTCATCGATATAATACGGAGCAATTAGCATTTGTCCCAAAGAAACCGTGTCCCCAACCTTTACAAGTGCTGTACCACTGCTCACAAAAAGACGAGAAATAACGCCATTAGTTGTAGATAATATGCCTGTCGTGTTTTCTTGCTCGATTGTGCTAGGTAGTGTTGCATTTGAAAAATTAACCCAAAGATAAGCGCCTTTTCTAGTCACATTTACTAGCCCCAAATCTTCGATTTCTTTTCGCAAAGTATCTTCAATTTCACTAAATAGCAGGCTACCCCACGTGCGCCCAACACCATAATTGTGATTGTTTAAAACTTTTTGTACTTGCTCGACTAAAACTTGATTTTGACTATTGATTTTTACACCTAAACAAAAATTAGACAAGATACATAAAGCGACGACACAAAGCAAAAGACCAACAAGCAATCCTGCACTTATTTGATAAGACAATCCCTTTTTGTGCGTTATGGTATAATTATAACATTTCTTTTCTAATATAGCAATTAAACTAGATAAATTATTTTGGCGAACTTTTATACAAAGCGTAGTATCATCAACTTTTTGCGCAAACAAAATAGGAATATTATTTCGCGCAAATTCATTTAACAAATAGGTCAAGTTTGCGCCTTTAATTTGCAATTCGACTTTATCAAAATATGCTAAAATTTGCTTCAATTTCATTGCATTCACCTTTTACAATTATCTTAATATCATATTATAAAAGATTTTGAAATAGAATAAATTAAACTCACATAAAGGGTCGTAAAATGTTTTTAAAAGAAATCATAGAAAATTTAGGTATAAGCGGAACTAATAAATCAAATTACTCCATACTTAACTATGGTGGTTTAGGTGTATATATTCAAGGTAATTTAAGCATTACGCAATGTAGTAGCGTAAAAATGAGCATAGCATTAGGCAACGCACATTACGAAATAACAGGTGAAAATTTAACAATAAAAAAACTCACCCCCGATAGTTTGTATATAAAAGGTAAAATTTTTGATATTATAAACTGTAGGAATAAATAAACGCTATGAATTAATGGTTAATTTTTTAAATTAAAAATAGCTTTTGCGGTATTAGTGTTTTAGATTAATTTGTAAATTTATTACAGTTTTAATGCATTTAGTTTTATTGCAAATTTAACATTTTTTTATATATATTATTTATAATTTTAACAAATATTTTATAAATTTTTGGTCAAACTACTTGCAGGAGGTGAACGGTATGAACACAATGATTCCAAATTGGATTGCTTTTATAATCTTGCTTATCGGTGGAATTAACTGGGGTTTGGTAGGTATATTCAACTTTAACCTAGTAGATTGGATTTTTGGCGGATACAATGCAGGTTCAATTATAATTTATGTGTTAGTGTTACTTTCTGCAATTTGGTTAATTATAGCCGCTTGCATGCAACACGCCATTTATTTAATGAATAATTCAACAAATACTAAATCTAAAAATTAAAAATAAAACACATTAAGAAAATGCTTCTTAATGTGTTTTTTATAAGATTATTTTCGTTTTATTTAATAATTTATAGGTTTTTAATACCTTTTAAATATTTTATCAAAATATAGCATATTTGCTAATTTTTTATGTTTTATATGATTTAGTGATTTATTGTAACAAATCATACATTAATGTATTTTTGTTAATTATTTATTTTTGTTATTTCTTGATAACTAAATATGTTCTTTAATTATATGTAAAAATATATGTTTATATTTAAGGTGTATTTTTGGTTGTTATATGCAATTTTGTTTGTTATTTTTTGTAAAAAAATGTATGTTTTTGTTTAATTTTTATTAAAATCGTTATATTTTTGTATGCTATAAAATATCAGTTCCGTTGTTGTCAACTTCGCTGTTTGTTAGGCTAGCATCTACCAACACGAATTTTGCAATCACTACTTTGCCTTTTATCAATTCTAGCGGAATATCTACACTTAAACTATTGTAAGACGAAAGGTCTGTACCGTCTGTCGCTTCCCAACCGACAAAATTGTATCCTGTGTATGGCACAGCGCTTAAATGCACATTGCCTGTTGTGTTTGCGGTATCAAAACCATTTACGCGTGCTTCACCACCTTCGGTAGAGAAAACTGCTACGCCATCAATTTGCGTACCACCGCTAGACAGTGGCGGGTCTTTTAACTCACCGCTTCGAGTGCCTATGTAAAATTTTACATTTGTATCTTGCATTATATAATCAAATCTTATTACAAATATATTTGGCTCATCTTTGGTATAGTAGGTTATTTCACATGCGCCACCCGCATTCCAAATGTTTGCTTTGTAATAGTCAATAGGTATAATTACGCCGTCCACTTCCACCCGATATACATCACCTGCGGTAGGTGTAACTAGCAATGTCGTTGAACTGCCCGACACTGTCTTTGCTACGCTTCCGCTACCTTCGGCGATAGAATAAGTGATACTATCATCTTCGACAACTGTAGGGCCATTGTAAGTCCATTGTGCAGTTGCTACCATATCCCTAGTAAAAGGATATGTAGTTGTGCCGTTGTAGGTTGTGCCGTCTATCTTCCAGCCGTTAAATGTGTAGTTTTCACGAGTTGGTGTTGGTAAGGTGTTACTTTTGTTGTAGTAGCATTGCATCTGGGTTGTCTTGCCTGTACCATCGTTGTAGTCAAAAGTCAAATTGTATTTTTTAGACACTACATTCGATGCACTTACAGTTATTTTTAATACGCCTACGGTGAAACAGGTGGCATCAGTATAACTAGCAACCTTCACGCCTACACTACCACTACTCGAGCGGTAGTAGCCATCGTTCCCCGGATAAAAAGTAGCCGACTGCACTTGCGCTTGCGAATTATGGCTTGTATAACTACCCGATAAGATACTGTTAGCACGAGATAAAGCACCTGCTTCATCGTTAAAAAAACCTGACAAATAAATCGCACCATAACCTGAAGTATTAGAATAATTAGTATAAATACTCCACGAAAATTTACCGGTAAAACTCTTGATATAATCGTAGCCATCTTTGAGTTGTACTTGCATATCTCCCGACCATGTGTAGTTTGGATGGCCCTCATTTTTGCTATTACCACCAGAAGGATACCATGTTAAATCGGGCGCTACCGCCTTGACACTGTCTATATAAGTATTGTCGTAGTATACATAAATCACCGCCGTACCACTAACACTTAGTTGTTGTGTGTTGTCGCCATTAAAATACCAGTACTGTTGGTTACTTATAGGAATACCACGAGTGTAAACGGTGGTGGCGCTTGCCTTGTCAACAGGTGGGGTGGTGTCAAAATTTTTAGAAATCAACATACCACCACACACCAAAGCAACGGCACAAACTGCACAAATGCCCGCAAATATCCACTTACTCACACTGCTTTTTAGCATATTTAAACTCCTTTTTTTATTTTTAGTATAATTTTATCATATTAAAAAAAATAAGCAAAACAATTTTAATACTATTTTGTCAAAATATTAAAAAAATATATATAAAAGGACAAAATTCCCTTGTTTTTATTTTTTTAAACTATTTTTTGTATTATTTTTTTATATTTTTAAATTTAATTTGATTTTACTTTACATTTATTCTACGATTTTGTAAAATAATAAAAAAGGTGTAAAAAATAGGAGATTTTTTGTATGAAAATTAAATCAAAAATCGGTGATGGTTTATTTATAGGTTTGGTTGTCTTTACTGTACTTACCCTTGCTATGTATGTATTGTGGGTAGTAACAACAGTTTGGTGGCCAGCAATTACGCTTACGGCGATACTTTTAATTGTGATTGTGCCTATTTATTTCTTTACCTATTATGAAATTACACGCAACGAATTGCGTATATACTGTGGGATTTTTGGTAAATCAATACCCTATCGCAACATTATTTCTATGACCGATGCTGAAAGTTTGGCACCATCGTTTTGTTTGAGTCATCAAAGGATACTAATTAGATACATTGAAGATGAACAAATAAAATCTACTTATGTATCCCCTGCAAATCGTGAGCAATTCCGTGACATTGTAAATGCTGAAATATCAAAATCTGCTGAAATTTACAAAAACGCACCTAAATCTGCGCAAGACAAGGCAGTAGCAAAGGCTCGTGAGCAACAGGTTAGTAACCCTGAAATCACAACAGCGGAACAACGAGCAAATAAACACGCAGACACTTTGCACGAAGAACAGCAAAGAAAAGTGCTAAACCGTGAACTTGCAAATCTTGACAATGTAATCAACAGTAATGTTGAAAAAACTAACAACATTCAAAATGTAAAGACTGTAAGAGTTGTTACTCCCGAGCAACGCAAAAAGGCTGAACAAAAATTGTTAGCAAAGATACGTAAATTTAAGCAAAAACGTGATTTACAGCAAGAAAAAGAAGACCACGCACGAGCAAAAGAGCAAGCACAAATTGCGCAAGTTATTGAGCGACAAAAAATAAGAGCCGAACAAGAAGCAAAGAAAAAACAACAAGAGCAAGAAAAACAAGAAAAGCAAAAACAATTAGAAAAAGAAGCAAAAAAGGTTGAAGAAAAAGTAAAGCAACCAGAAACTGAAAACGAACGTAAACAAAGATTAGCACACGAAAAGGAAGAATTGAAAAAAGCTATTGAAAGCGCAAAAAAAGACCAATATGTGCCAACTAAAAAAGCAACAAAAGCACCTGCTGATACCATTGTTTTAGATACAGGTGCAACAAAACAAGAAAACGATAAAACAACCAAACAAAAAGATTTGGAAAAAACCATTGAATTAAATTTGACAGAAAACGAACAAAAATCAACTAATGCAACTAAAAAAGAAGTTAAAAAAGAAAAAGTTGCACAAGCAAAGCAATCTACCCCAGTTGTGAAAAATAATAAAAAAAGCACTAAAAATTAAAATTTATAATGTAAAATATCACTTAAGTTAAATTTTTTGAAACGAGCGAAAAACAAAGGGAACTCTACAAAATAGTAGAGTTCCTTTTATGTTAATTGTAAAAATAAATATTACAGTTTTAATTAATATTAAATATAAATAACAAATTATAACTACAATGTATTTTGGGGTATGTTCTAATTTTTAAGTTATAAATCAAATGTAAATAATCGGTTTGTTTACTTTTTTAGCATATTTTAATGTATTATAAGCCCCACTTTTATATGTTTCGTAAATATGACAAACTAAAATATCGCTATTATCGACAATCCACTCATTTCTTTTAGTAATTTTTATCTTAGGATGGCACTCTTCAATATCTGGTATTATAGAACCATCATAACATGAAGGTAATTCCCATTTGTCTTTATTGTGATGATAGTATGTTAGTATTCTATAAATCTTAATTTGGGAATATTGTTTTTTTAATTCAATTACAATACTTGCACTTAATTTATCGAAAAAACCTTTTCCACCATCAAAAAAGTAGCATAACCTTTGTTTATAAGTTTTACAATTTCTTCTTTTAACTTATCTTTGATTCCTATATTTTGAAAATCATATCTATGCCCTGCAAAACACACAATTTTTTCTTTCATAGCTCCTCCTAAATTACAGGTTGCCAAATTACAAGTTTACAATGCTTGTGCAAAATCCTGAAATCTAATGACAATTATAGCACATTTTATAAATTTTACCACCCTGCAATTGAGTATTTTTTTAAAAAGTTAGAGATAAACTAATTTAAAGGAGAAATATTTATGAAATTACAAAGGGCTGTCGCTTTGAGAATTAGTGATTTGTTAAGTAAAAACAATATGACAAGGTATAGGCTTTGCCAGAAAATTGTTATGCCTGAACAAACTTTGAAAAATATTATTGATGAAAGAAATCAAGATATAAAATTATCAACTATTGCTAAAATTGCAGATGGATTTGATATGTCAATAGAACAGTTTTTTCAAGATTCGCTTTTTGATAGAAAAAATTTAGATATTGACTAAAAAGACAAACTACCAAATATCTTACATTATAAAAATTAAATATACAAAATAATTAAAAAAAGCTTCTAGTGTTTAACCATTAAATAACTAAAATATTCTAAAATTTTTTAAAATATATAAAAAAAGCACTAAATAAGTGCTTTCTTATTTTTCTTGAATAGGTGTTTGAACTTTATTCATAGCATAATTTTCTTTATCATAATTGTAAAAGTTTATAATTGTTTCATCATAAATTTTTTGCGCTTTTTCATTCATTACAGCACAATTTTCTCGTTGGCTTAAACTACTATCAGGATAAATAGGTGGACAAATTTTGATTGTAACTGCCTTTTTCCTTCTTAAAGCATCTAGTCTAAAACAAATAATGATAGGAATGACAGGGACATTGTTTTTGCTTGCATAGTAAAATGCGCCTTTCTTTAACGGCCTTGACTGTTCGTATCTTAACCACATTGATTGCTCTGGATAAAAGTGAATAAATCCACCGTTTTGCAAAGTGTTTGAAACAAATTTATCAAACTCTTTATTTTGATTGAAAGTAGATGCCAAAGGAACAAAACCGCCCGCTTTCATTGTTGCCCCAAAAAAGCCTTTTTTCATATTGTGCGGAGCGCCTGTAATATATACATTCTTTTTGCGAGAAAGCGCCTGAAAATTCCACAAGCAATCAAGATAATGCACGTGATTACTGATGGTTATTCCACTTTTTAAGTGTTTTAAGTTTTTACGTCCTTCAATCTTTATATTAAACCCTACCGCATCAATAACAGGTCCCAACAACCTAACTAGACTTTTTACTACACATTTGTATGCATTAGATATTAATCCTGATTTTTTGGTGTAGTTGTATTCGCTTGGCGATTTTACATTTTCATAATTTATAGGAGTAGTTGGCGTATCAAATTTTTCTGCTTCAGCCAACTCGTAAAGATAGTTTGTGTATTCGCTTTTCGAAACAAAAACTTCTTTGCGCTGTGATTCTTGATAAATTAATTTTGCAACTTCTTCGCCACCGTTTTGATTTTTGTCTATTTTTTTAGTATTTTCTGCATATACCGCTAAATCGGCTGGATTATCTATCCAAAACTCAACTTGCTTGCGAATGGCTTTTGGCTTATAAATTGCCTTACCTACTCCTATTTCATCGACAAACAACTTTGTTGTTGCCTTTTCGATAGGGTGAGCATAATAATCTACTATTATAGGTGTTCCCATAAAGACAGCATCTAAAACAGCATTTGGCCCCGCTTTTGTGATAAACAAATCGGCAGATTTGTAGTACAGATGTATATCTTTCGTGTATGGTAGTGGAATAAGTGTAATGTTTGGTTTTACCTTGCTTTCTTTAACTAAATCTTGATAATATTTGAGCAATTTTTCATTTTTACCAGCGAGCATTATGATTGTCATTTCTTTGTCACTTTTTAACAACTCATTTGTTACTTTTCTGCTTTTTGCACACGCATAAACGCCATCTGCGACAATTACGCAAAATTTATTTTGCGGTATTCCTAGCATTTTTCTATATTCATGCTTCGATAAATTTGCTTGCAAAATTTCATCTCGTGCGGTGTAATAAACTTGTTTTACTAATGCAGGATTAAAGCGCTTTTTCCCTATTGCGTTAATGTATGCGTGTTCGTTATTTACTATAAAAAGGTGTTCTCTATTATCCCACCAAACATGCACATTATTATCAGGATTGTATGTTATTACCTTTACATTTTTGTTAATTTTCTTTTTATATTCTAACGCACAAAAAGTCATAAAATAATGCGTACTAACTATTATGTCGGGATTTCGCTTTTGAAAGGCTTGTAAGGTATGTTTTACATATTTTGCAAAAACTGTACGGTGGACAAGTCTCATAAAGTGGACACCGCCCATAAATTTTAAAAAACCAAAAATAAAATTACCAAAACCCGGTATCTTGTTTGTATTTTTAGTTTGTTTGATTATGAAATTTTCCCAATTTAATAGAGACGGGTCGTTATCTTCTTGCATTATATATGAATCTATAACTTCAAAATCGTTTCCGTATAATCGTTTAAAATTATCCGAAATTGACTTTATCGAAGTAATATGACCAAAACCCGATTCCATAAATGTCATTAAAACTTTCTGTTTAGCCATCTTTTCCTCATATATTATTTTTGACAATTATATCATAATTAATATATTTTAGCAAAATGTTTGATAAATTTAAAAAAATAAGACACTTTTGCACAACTTGTACAATAAAAGACTTTTAAATAAAAGAATTAATAAAAAAAAAGGGATACCCCCTTTAAATGTAAATTTGATACTTTTTTAATATTTAATATTTGCTTTATTTTTATCATAATTATATTCTTTTTAACTTATGCCTAATTCACGCATAATTTTTTCAACTTCTTCTTGCCCTTCTTTTAGTTTTTGTAACTCATCAGGACAAAGATAATTTAATAATGTAATCAATTCGCCTACATGCACCCTTTCTTCATTTTTTATATGTGTCCAAACACGTTTCGCTAATTCATTATCAGTAGCATTGATATGTGCATTATATTGATTTATCGCTTCTAATTCACCAACTATATCCTTTCTTACTGCAGTTACTAAATCATTTTTTGTATAAAACCTATTGCTATTTGGTGTTGAATTACCATAAGGTGCGTTAAAATTCATATTTATTCCCCCTTTTTGAATAGACTTATATATGAAAATTAGTTTAAATTTGTTAAATTTAATTTTTTATAGTAAAAATTGCAAAAAAACTTGCAATTTAAGTCGATTTATATAATAATATTATTAAAACAAAACGGAGGGTGTAAAAATGGCTGTTGGTGAATCTTTGAGTGAAGTATTTGACTTCTTAAACAAATTGTTGGCTTTTGTAGTAATAGTTGCTTATGTGGTTTTTGCTATAAATGCTAATTGGACATTTATTGAAAATGAAACTGTATTGAGTGTTATTAATGGGATAATGCGCTATGGTCCACTTGCAATTTGCGGTCTTGTTTTGATTGAATTCGCAATTAAGCGCAACCTTGTAATTCAAATTGTAGTTTATGCATTGATTGCTCTTGCTGTAATTTTCCAATTCTTCCCTGACACATTCAACGCAATGGTATCTTATGTAAACGGTGCATAACTTTAATGTTTTAAAACTTTGGGAAAACTTTAAATATGGAATTAGAAGAAGCAATAACAAAAAGAATATATGCTTTATGTGATGACCGAGACATAACGCCTAATAAATTAGCAACATTAGCTGGAATGCCTGCCGGTTCATTGAAAAGTATTTTTTACGGAAAAAGTAAAAACACAGGTGCAAGAACAATGCTTGATATTTGTCAAGCATTAGATATTTCACTTTATGATTTTTTTAATGATGACTTATTTAAAGACAAAGATTTAGAAGGAACATATTAAGACTAAATTTTATAAACATTTAGTCTTTTTATTTTTGTTATTAAATTAATTTATATTTTATAGTTAAATATACTTTTTTAATTATTTTAGTATGTACTAAAAATAAATTGCCTCAATGAAAACACACTTAAAACAAAAAAGAATGATGAGTTAATTCTTCACCATTCTTTTATTTGTTTTTTACAAAAAACTATTATTTTTCATCTTTTGTTTTTTCTTTTTTCGTTGATTTTGTAGTATCAGGTAGAGTTATAGCCTCTTTCATACTAGCAAGTAAACTTGTAATATTTGCTAATTCGGTAGGTACAATTAATTTTGTACTTTCACCATCTGCAACAGCAGCAAGAGCTTCATATCCTTTTAGTGTAAGATATGCTTGGTCTGGTTTTGCTTCAACAATCAACTTAATAGCATCAGCAGTACCCTCTGCTTCCTTAATCAAAGCAAGTCGTTTTGCTTCTGCACGAAGCACCTCGGCTTCTTTTTCACCTTCGGCAACCAAAATGCTACTGCGCTTTTCACCTTCGGCACGCAAAATTGCTTCACGACGTTCACGTTCAGCACGCATTTGTTTTTCCATTGCTTGTTGAATGTCTTTTGGTGGTAAAATATTTTTCAATTCTACACGATTAATCTTTATACCCCAAGGGTCTGTTGCTTCATCAAGTACAGCACGCATTTTAGTATTTATAGTATCACGAGAAGTCAATGTGCCATCTAATTCAAGTTCGCCGACAATATTACGCAAAGTTGTTGCAGTCAAATTTTCAATAGCAGAAATAGGGCGGTCAACCCCATAAGTGTAAGCCTTTGGGTCTGTTATTTGAAAATATACGACTGTATCAATTTGCATTGTTACATTATCTTTTGTAATCACAGGTTGAGGTTTAAAGTCTTGCACCTGTTCTTTAAGACTGATTGCATCGCCTGCTTTGCGGTCGATAAATGGTACTATAAATCTAATACCCGTTTCCAACACTCTGTGGAATTTTCCTAAACGCTCAATAACTATTGCTGTAGATTGCTTTACAACTTTGATACTGAAACCTAATATCAAAAATGCAACTACTGCGATAACTATTAAAACTATTAACCAAGTTGCCATTTATTTACTCCTTATCTGATTTTTCATTTTTATTTTTTGTATTTGTTTTTTTAGTAGATTTTTGAGTTTTATTTTCTTCTACTTTTTGCGCTTCCGCTTCTACTACTTCTGTCTTTAAACTGTCTTTGCCGTTTGCTTCTTGCATACTTGCCTTTTCAACAGGACTAACTACCATTTTGTTACCATCTACCCTAATTACACGCACTATACTGTCTTTTTCAATCACTAAGTCCCCATTTTCAGCAACAGCAGTCCACGTAATGTCAGCAAATTTAATTTCACCGGGTTCATCTGGTGCTATTGTTTTAAGTAATCTTGTTTCTTTACCTTGAAATGAATCAACATTAGTTTTTGTATTTGTATTGCGCAATAAATATTTTAAGCAAATACGACGTAAACTTATCATTGCTAATAACGAAACAACGATAAATACTATGATTTGAATTTCTATTGCAACATTACAAATAGCAAGGATTAAGGCAATCAAGCCACCTGCCACAAACCAAATACTAACCATTTGCATTGTAAATGCTTCAATCAAGGCACTAACGCATGCAACAGCAAGCCAAATATAAATCCACATACTTTGCCCTCCTTCTTTTTTATTATATAATATATGCCGTAATTATACAATCTTTTTTTGTAACTTTTTTATGAATTTAAAAAAAAATTCTATAAAAGGTATAGAATAATTTTAAAAGGTTTTTTCAAATTCTTTTACTGCAAATTTTTGAGATTTATTTATAAAATACATTAAAGTATCTTCAGCTATTTTTTTCGACTCCAACTCTTTTTTACGTTCATTAACTAAACTTTTGGTCGATTTTATAGCATTTTTATTACAATTTTTTACTATTTCATTAAGCTTTTTATTTAATTCTTGTGAAGTTGGTGTTATGTGCACTGTATAGTCAATACCTTTTTGATTGCTTTTACTCTCTTGTGTTTCCTTTGAAAAAATATAGTTTAATTTTTGCGTGTTTGGTTGGCTTAAAATTTGTGCTATTTTTTGTTGGAAAATTAAAGAAGCATATATATTTAATGCTTTATAAGAACAAATTTCTTTTACTTTCTCATTTTCTTTTGCTTCAATTAGAGAAACGCTAATCACCATATCACACGTATCGCTACCCAATATTTCGCCACAATGATTAATTGTAAACTGTTTTTCTTCCAAATCACGTAAGTCTTTATAAATTTGATTATCGCTCAACATTTTACATCTCCCTTTCTTGATTTTTTTCAAATTGCAAAACTGAACCAACAGCAATATCTAACACATCGTCTTGGAATTTAACAACATATTTTGAAACTGCATTTGTAGCTTGATTTGCATTTGTTAAAAGTTCCTTATATACGCTTTCTTTATCATTTTGAATAAAACTTCCATAAATTGAAATAGGATATGATTGAGAATTTAGACCACGCACACTAGAAATAACATGCAAGAAAAACAATTCGCCTGCAATTTTACTTTTAAAATCACCTTGAAAATCAAAGTCTTTTGCTACTACAATAACTTTTGATGATTCATTTTCCTTGTTTAATGATTGAAAACTAGAAATTTTCTGTTCAAAATCATTAAGTAAAAAACCTTTTGTGTATCTTTTCATAACATTCCTTAGCGCTGTAATTCTTTTTCGCTTTCTGTTTTTTCTTTTGCTTTTTCTTCAGCTTTTTTTATTGCTTGTTTAATTTTTAAGCATTTTTCAGGGCTTACAGACACTCTGTAAGTAGAACCAAAACAACTTGACATATTTTCCCTCTCCTCTCTTGTATATTCGCTTTATTATAACACACCAAATAACACAAATCAATAGCAATTTTTATAAAAAATTAATAAAAAACCACAAATTTAATCATTAAAATAACAATGAATTTATCTCTTTCAAAATTTTAAAAATATGCTTTAAAATTTGAGTTAAAACCCTTGCATAAACAAACAAAATATGATATACTAAAAAATATCACAACTTGCCGAGATGGCGAAATTGGCAGACGCAGTAGACTCAAAATCTGCCGGGAGCAATCCCATGAGGGTTCGAGTCCCTCTCTCGGCACCAAAAGCCCGCAAGGGCTTTTTTTGTTGAGAGTACGCACAGCGTTTGCGCTAGCAAAGGGACTCGAACGGGTGCGCCCGAAAAAATTGTCTGTGACAAGTTTTTAGCACCCTGGCATGATAGCGTAGCGGCGTGTGGCACTCTCTCGGCACCATTCAAAAACCCTTTATTTAAGCCAAAAGTTCAAAGTTTTACAAGAACATGTTCGTGCTTTGAGTTTTTTGTTTTTTAATAAACAAAAAAGGAATTTTATCTTAATTGATAAACTTCCTTTTTAAATATTTTTTACATTTTAAATTTATTTATTAAATCAGTATAAAATAATTTAATTTAAACTTTACTAATTAATTTTTATTACTACAATTAACCTTTTTATTACAAATAATTTTACTTAACTATTACAAAATAATTTTTATCGTTTTGAGTTGTAAAAGTAAAATCACTTGC
Source organism: uncultured Clostridia bacterium (assembly GCA_944383295.1). GTDB lineage: Bacteria > Bacillota > Clostridia > Christensenellales > UBA1242 > UBA7867. Next base: position 14,109 of record CALWOW010000046.1, on the reverse strand, counting down.
GCCTAAACTTTTTAAAGAATAAGCAAATCCTTGATTTTCTTCCGTACCGATTAACGCATCAACAAAAGTATTCCCTATTAACTCGTTTATCGTGTTTTCGTTACCAAAACTTACAAAAGTATTGATTGTTTTTAATAGGCTAGTCGTTTGCTCTACATTTAAGTTATTTATGGTTAAACTTTTGCTAGTTGTAGTGTATTCATAAGCGTTAGTGCCTTTTGTAACTGTAACCGTAGAAGAAAAATACAAATCATTAGGTATATATTTTTTAACCCAACTTAAAGGGAAACTATTCATTTCGTTTTTAATTTCTTCTACATTTACTTTCAGTACTATATTGACATCAGCACTGTTTTCAACGATGTTATCAAATTTAACTTGAATTAACTCGAAAGGCAGTGTTTTTCCACCTATATTTACAGCATTTTGATTATTTTGAATAAGCAAAACATTTACAATAGCACCTATTTCCTTATCAGTTAAGTAAATAGAAACATCCATTGTATCGGTGATGCCTGTTGTATCTATTGTATAACCGTTATCGTTTTTCACAATTAAATTTTCAATTTGAGAGTTGACCATAACTTGTGCCGAAGCAATATCGACTTCGGTATATTTATTAGGAAATAACTCATCTTCGTTTACAGTTTCATTTAGCATACGAATTTGAGAAATAGCACTAAATACGTTTACATCATATTTAATTTTAAAGAACAAAAATATGCCTCCAACTACTAAAACTATTATACATATAATAGTCAATAAAATGTTAAATAATACCACATACCAAGGTTTTTTCTTTTTTTCCATATTCCCTCCTGTTTAAAAATGATAATATCATATTTTAAAATAATAATCAAACTAATTTTATTAAACAATAAAATAAGATTTATTTATGCTCTCAAATAATTATATAAAAATAAAAAGCATCAAGTGATGCTTTTTTGTTTAAAGTATAGTTACAAAATTATCTTCAAGCGCAGTAAAAGTAATTTCATCTTCAACATTATCACGCACATAAGTAATTGTAATGCTGTCGCCTGCTCTTATATCCAAAGTGCTTTCTACTAATTTATACATACGGTCAACAGTGATTACGGTATCATTAATTGAGATAGATTTAATTATATCATTTGCTAGCAAACCTAAACTTTCTGCATAACCATCTGCTGTAACTTCATCAACGACAACATCTTCGACTATGCTAGCAATTTGTGTTTGTGTATCATAAACTGCGTGTGAATTTGTAGTTGATAATAAAATATCAAAATTGAATTTTTTCACGCCGTCAGTTTGATTGCTTGCATTATCAATAATATTCTTTGCTATTGACACAGCAAGGTTTGAAGGAATTGCATAAGCGATACCAGAAATGTCTGTTGCTACCACTTTTGCGTTAACAATACCTATCAATCTTCCTTCATTGTCATATAAGCCACCGCCAGAGTTACCGCTATTGATTGCTGTATCAATACGCATAACTCTAAATGTAACTTCGGTTTGTTCATCAACTGCCGTCATTGTGATATACTCACTAGCAACACTTATAATACCTTCTGTTGCGCTAATGCCTAATGCTTCGGGATTACCTACTGCGATTGCATTTGAGCCAACTGCAACTTGATTTGAATCCGCTACAACCGCCTGCATAGCACTTGAATTTTTCAAAAATTCATTGTTTGATACTTGCAAAACAGCAATATCATAAGTCATTGAACCGCCTACATAAGTTGCTAAAATTTTGCTGTCTTCGTTTTCGCTACCGTACAAACAAACATAGATTTCATCACTTATTTTGCTTGTTTTGTTACTGTCTGCACTGTAAACAACGTGGTAATTCGTAATTATGTAAACAGAGCCTGTTGACTTATCTAATGAATAAATAACTCCTGAACCAGCTGATTGATATGCAACATCTCTTATGCCTACCATCCATTGCCCCATTTCATTTTGATAGTAATATGGTTCGGTTGCAGTGAAATTGCAATAAACACTAACAGTGCTCATAAGCGCTTTGTTTATGCCTTGTGAATTATCTACACTAACAGATAAATAATCTTGCACAAATTCCATAAATGTACCGCTATAACCTTGTTCGACTGCGGTATTATAAACTTCGATTATTTCCACACTTTGTGCATCTTGCCCATCTTTGCCATTTGTAATGACAAAATCATAAGTAGAGCCGTCATTGTAAGTTATAGTGTAAGTGTCTTGTAATCCTGTTGAATTAGTTTTTTCTATCGAAACAATAGACAACGAATCGCTACTGCACCCACCAAACAAACATAAAACAGGTACTAAAATCAATAGCAAAAGCGCAAATAATTTTAAAGATATGCTCTTTGCTTTTTCCATTTTATCATCTCCATATTTTAAAAGTGAAAAGAAAAAAAATAAAAAAGAACCAGTTTTTCATTTGTACTTCTTCGCACTTCGATAATTATATCACACAACAAATTTAGACGCAAATAAATATAAAAAATATTTATAAATAAAATACATTTTAAATAAAAAAATAATGCAATACTGCACTACTTTTTTAATATAATTATTATTATTTTTTAAATATTTTTAAAAATTTACAAAAACAAATTTTATTATGTTTAAAATTTTTTATATAATTGTATGTACAGTTTTATAAAAACTGATTTATTCTGCTACGGGAACTTTTGCTTTCAGTTTTACTCCTTCTTGCTCGTAGTTGTAATTTTCTACCTTAAAACTACTTTCGGGGTTATCTACAATTTTTCCGTTAATATCTTTCATTTTAGGGGATTTAAAATCGTAAAAATCAGTAACATTTTTATCTAAAATAAGTTTAGGCGTAGCGAACCCTAACACGCTATCAAATTTGGGGTGATTTACCATAGTTTCGACAATCATATCCGCTTTTTTAAACTCATCAGTTGATACTATTTGTTTTGTATATTTTTCAAAGTTTATAATTTTAGGGTCGAAATGATACCGCTCAGGGCTATCTTTTGGCAAATCTAATTTCCCTATTACTTCTTCAAATTGTCTTGCCCTTTCTAATTCAATTGAAAAATCAACTTTTGTTTTGTTTACTTCGTTATAAAAATTTTCAAATGCGGTATATTCTTCTGCTGTTAGTTTCTCTTTTACAGTTGATAAATCTATTTTTTCCATAAGTTGCGCAATTAATTGAGCGCGCGAAAAAGTGATATCTACAATAAATGGAATATGGCGGTCGTAAATATGACTATTTACAATCATATGCGACAATATGCCGGGTTTTAAATTGCAAGTTTGCGCCAACATATAAACTAGTCCAGCATACTGCACAACATTCCAACTACCTGCTGCCAAAGTGTCATTTGAACGCTGGTTAAGAAATAGGTTTAATTTGCCGTCTGTAACATCAAATTGCATACCGTGTACGCAAGGATAAAGCCCCATTTCGTGCAAATCTTTATGCACAAACAATTCAGTTACCATACTTCTAAACGCAGGTTGGTGCTTTAAATACCAAATAACTCGGTCTATTTGGTCAAATTCGCCGTCTTTATAAATAGATTTTTGTGCAACTTGCCAACCGTACGCCTTGCCTATTGTTCCGTTTTCATCTGCCCACTGGTCCCAAATATGACTGTTTAATTTATTTACATCATTGCTTTTTAGTTGCCAAATCCATAAAATTTCATCAATTGCCGCTTTCCAGTTTGTGTAGCGCAATGTGACAATAGGAAATTCTTCCGCTAGATTATACACATTATTTACGGCAAAAACTTTTACCGAATGTGCGGGTGTTCCATCAGCCCATTTAGGTCTAACGACTTCATTTGTATCCCACGCCCCTTCTTTTAGAATTCGGTTTGTAGTTTTTAAATAAATCCAATCTGCTCTGCTCATTTTTTCTCCTTGTTGTAAATAATAACTTTAAAAGCATTTTATATTTGTTTAATATGACTTTACAAATACCTTTTAATATTTATTTATTAATTAAATTGTGTTAATTACGAAATTTAATTAATAATTTTTACAAATAACAAAAAACGATTAAAAAGTATTTTGGTTATGCAAATTTTTTCATTAATTCAAGCACTTCTTGTTTAACTGCCTTGACTGCCTTTTCTTTTTCCGTAACAACTCTGTAAATCATTTTTGCAATGATTTTCATTTCATCTTCTTTCATCCCAAGAGTTGTAACCGCTGGCGTCCCCAAACGCAGTCCGCTTGTTACTGTTGGGCTTAATTTTTCATTTGGAATTGAATTTTTATTTGTAGTTATGTTTGCTTTGTGCAATAATTCCGACACTTCTTTACCTGTTACATTAAAAGGAGTTAAATCTACTAAAACAAGATGATTATCTGTTCCACCTGATACAAGACGGAAACCATATTTTTTCAATTCATTTGCCAACACATTACAATTTTTTACTACTTGTTGTTGATATTGTTTAAATTCTGGTTGCATTGCTTCTTTAAGCATTACCGCCTTACCTGCAATAACGTGTTCTAAAGGTCCGCCTTGCGTACAAGGGAAGACAGCGCTGTCGATTTTTTTAGCGATGTTTGCCTTACATAAAATCATTCCACCACGTGGGCCACGCAAAGTTTTGTGTGTTGTTGTAGTTACAACATCGGCATACTCACAAGGATTTGGGTGCAATCCTGTCGCAACTAATCCTGCAACATGCGCCATATCAACCATCAAATACGCACCTACGCTGTCGGCAATTTCACGGAAACGCTTGAAATCAATAATTCTTGGATACGCACTTGCGCCTGCGATAATTAGTTTTGGTTTGTGTTCTTTCGCTAATCTTTCTACTTCGTCATAGTCAATTAATTCAGTTTGCGGGTCAAGGCCATACGAAATAGCATTAAACACTTTACCTGACGCATTTACACTTGTTCCGTGTGTTAGGTGTCCTCCTGCTGGAAGTGACATTCCTAAAATTGTGTCGCCCGGCTTGCAAAGAGCCATATACACCGCAAAATTAGCGTTTGAGCCAGAATGAGGTTGCACATTTGCGTGTTCGGCATTAAATAATTTTTTTGCTCTTTCAATAGCCAAACTTTCCACAGTGTCAATATTTTCACAGCCACAGTAATATCTTTTGTTTGGATATCCTTCTGCGTACTTGTTAGTCAACACGCTTGACACCGCTTCACGCACGGCAACGCTCGTAAAGTTTTCGCTCGCAATAAGTTCTATGTGTTGTTTTTGGCGCTTTTCTTCCTTTTTGATTGCCTTGTAAATTTCTAAATCAACTTGTTTAAGTTTGTTAAATCTCATATGTTTCTCCTTGTCTTTTGCTTTTGTTAAAAATTTTTAGGATTTTGATTTATGTATGTTTTAAATCTAAATGTGTGTCCGTTCTCTTGAAAAGATTCGCTTTCACTTTCTAAAACAAATCCAGACTGTTCAACATCCTTTATGTAAGTATCTGCTGGCACAATTTCATCAATTACCGTAACAAAGGCCTTTTTACAATAATCCATAAGTAGATTGTAGATACTAGCACCACCACAAACATAAATTTTTTCGCTGTCAAATTGTTTTAGCACAGCAAACAATTCTTGTAAATTGCGTACCACTATTGCTTCGGTAGGATTGAATGAAGTATCGGTGCTTAATACTATGTTTGTTCGATTAGGTAGCGGGCGTTTAGGTAGTGATAAATATGTCTTTTTACCCATAACCACTACATTTCCTATTGTTTTTTCCTTAAAAAACTTTAAGTCCGCAGGTAAATGAAACAACAAGTTATTATCTTTACCTATTGCATAATTTTTTGTAACGGCAACAATTAAATTCATTTTTTACTCCTTCTTAATTTTTGCACTTGTAAACATTATTTTATAAAAGATTTTATAAAATTTCAGTTAATACGCTTTGATTGTAACACAATTTAATGATATTGCAAAACAAAAAAACATATAAAAATTTTGTAATTTTAAAAAATTAAATTGTAAAAATAAAAAAATACACAAAATTTTGTGTATTTTCTATCTTTCTATTTGTCGTTGAGTTTTTCTTGTGCGTCTTGATTTTACTGTGCGCTTTATTTCTTTGGCTTCTCTTTCTTGATCTAATTCATATCTTATGCGAATTTGTTCTTGAATTTTTTGTTGTTCTTTAAGTCTTACTTCTTCCCTTAATTTTCTATAACTTTTTATCCATTCTTGAGGCATTACAAAAGGTAAATCTTTTTGTTCTTTTGTTTGTCGAATTAAAGCACTTATTGGCACAATTTTAGAATTACCTTGTTCGTCTGCCATAACTACTCTGCCTTCGTTTGGCAAGTAAACGACAAGTCCGTTTTGACCATTGATATAATCGTAATTTAGATTTTTTCTACCGTCTATTTTAACTATTTTGTTATTAAACATAATATTCAAATCAAAAACACCGTGCAACCCCTTACCAACAGTAGCACTGTATGGCAATGTAACTTTTTCGATTGTTTTCTCAACAACCCCTAGTTCACCGAATGTTAAGTGAGAACGGCATAATGCGTAATCGCCTAAGTTTTCCAAATTTTTATCTATGCAAACCTCGACAATTTTATCACTTCTCTCATTTAAAAAATTTTCTTCGATATTTTTTGTTTCAATAATAAATACTTTACGTACAGTTTGCGGAATTTCAACATCATTTCTTTTAAGAGTATCAAAACCTTGTATTTGTAAATCACTTTTTCTTGAACCAAGTATTTGAATTAATTTTTTCATATTTCACCTCTAATGTAGAGATTACCATACATCTTAAAAAAAGTCAATACCGCTTCTTTTACTTAATTATGGCATTATTGTTTACAGTAGAAGTTTTATTTTTTGATTTTTTAATTAAATAAACAATTAATTTGTAAATTTCTATTACAGGTACAATAGTAAACGATAAGCCAAACACAATAAGCCATTGTGCAAAATTGAGCGGAGTAAAGCCAAATACATTTGCGATAGGTGCAATACTAATAACCGCAATATTTAACAAAATACAAATAACCAACGTGAGCCAATACAATTTATTGTGGAAAATATTGCTTACAAAAATGCTGTGCGCATGACGTACATTGATTAAATGGAATATTTGCGAAATTGACAAAACAGCAAAGCCGATTGTGGTCGATAAAATTTCACTACCTGTTTGACTATAAGTGATATAGTAAGCCCCCAACACAACAGCAGTTTGCCAAATTACTTGTACAATCATAGCGCCCCAAATATTTGCAAACAGTGATTCTTTTTTAGGTCGTGGAGGTTGTTTCATAATATCTTTTTCAGCACTTTCAACGCTTAATGACAAGGCAGGTAAAGCATCGGTGATTAGATTTATAAACAAAATTTGCATTGCGCTTAAAAAACCTAATGTTGGACTAATCAGCGTAAACAACAATATTGATAGCACTTCTACCAAATTTGTACCAAAAAGGAATTGAATTACCTTTTTTATATTTGTGTAAATTTTTCTTCCTTCTGTTACTGCGCCAACAATAGTAGCAAAATTGTCGTCAGTAAGCACTATATCGGCGGTTTCTTTTGTAACTTCGGTACCCGTTTTTCCCATACCTATACCGATATCCGCACACTTTATGCTAGGTGCATCGTTTACGCCATCACCAGTCATTGCTACAACTGCTCCTGTTGACTTCCAACCCTGTACTATACGCACTTTATTTTGCGGACTAACTCTAGCATATACAGTTACATTTTGGATAATTTTTGAATATTCTTCATCACTTAAATTATCCAACTGTTGCCCTGTAAGAATTGTGTCGCCTTCTTTATAAATACCAACTTCACGAGCGATTTCACGAGCCGTAATAGCGTGGTCACCTGTAATCATTATAGGTTTAATACCTGCGCTAATACAAGTTGCTACTGCCTGCGCAGTGGTATCTCTAGGAGGGTCACGCATAGCGGTAATACCTAAAAATATTAGTTTTTGTTCATCTTCCAAACTAAAATCATCTGTCTTGTGAGGTCGATAAGCAAAAGCGAGAGTGCGCAAGCCCTTTGAAGCAAAATTCTCCAAAGCACTTTCAATATCTGCACGAATTTGTTTCGTTAAGTGTTTGATTTCACCATTTATTTCAATATAATCGCAATTATTTAACACAACATCAGGAGCGCCCTTTGTAAAACCTAATATATTTTCGCCCACTTTATTAAATGTTGTCATCATTTTTCTAGTACTATCAAACGGCAATTCTGCGACACGTGGATAATGCTTGTTAATATTAATGAAATCGTGATTTAATGCATTTGCACCAACTACTAGCGCTGTTTCCGTAGGGTCACCTATTGTTTTATTGTCTTGCATTATAGTATCATTACAAAGCAACATACAATCAAAGAGTTTTGTGTTCTTTACCATACCCATTTCGGCTTTATGATAAACATTTTCGTTTGTGTAAATGCTAGTAAGTGTCATCTTATTTTGAGTAAGTGTTCCTGTTTTGTCCGTACAAATAATTTGACAAGAGCCTAATGTTTCGACTGCGTGCATTTTTCGTACAATTGCACGCTGTTTACTCATTCGACTCACCCCTGTCGCCATAATTACGGTTATGACTGCAGGTAAACTTTCGGGAATCGCTGCAACCGCTAAAGCAATAGCAATAAGCAAGGCATTTAAAGCATTATTTGAATCGTTTATAACTACATTTATAATAAAAACTAGCACTGCTATACCCAATATAGCAACTGTTATCCATTTACCTAATTTATTTAATTTTTGTTGTATAGGAGTTGCCTCTTCTTGCTGTTCGTTAAGCATTCCTGCAATTTTGCCGATTTCGGTATTCATTCCCACCGCTGTGACAACACCTAAACCACGACCGTAGGTTACTACGCACCCAGAGTGGAGCATATTGCACCTATCACCCAACACAGTACCTACAGGTAAAACAGTATCGGCAAATTTTTCGACTTCGGCTGACTCCCCTGTAAGACTGCTTTCATCTGACTTTAAACTAAAACTTTCCAAACAATAGCAATCAGCACAAACGACATCGCCCGCTTCAAAAACAATAACATCACCAACCACTACTTCTTTTGTCGGTATGCTTGCAATTTTGCCATCTCGATACACTTTTGTAAACGGCTGACTTAATTTCTTAAGACTAGAAAGAGCATTTTCTGCTTTGTTTTCTTGAATAAAGCCTATTACCGCATTTAATAGCACAATAGCAAGGATTACCCCTACATCAATTAAATCTGCATAATTTTTTGTAACAATCGCTATTATACCTGTCACAAGCGCTGCGACAAGTAAAATAATCAACATAAAATCTTTAAATTGTGCAAAAAACATAGCCCATTTGCTTTTCTTTTTTGCTTGCAACAATTCGTTTGGACCGTTTTGCTTTAACCTTTCTTGCGCTTCAAGTGAAGTCAATCCCTTTTTACTTGTTTCATAGGTTTGAAATATTTCCTTTGCATTTAAGCTATGCGGATTACCGTTCAAAGCGTACCCCCTATTTTTAAAACTTAAACTTAATAGTTTAAAAATTATACTTTTAATTATACATTATTAACTAAAAAAAGCAAAATTAATTTAAGCAAAAAATTAATTTTATATTTGTCTAAAAAAAGTGTAGTTAAAAATCATAAAGAAAATTTCAAAATAACTACTATTTACAAACTTTTATTTCTTGATTTGTAAATGCTTTTGATATAATTTTTACTTTACAAAACATTAATTTTCTTGTAAAATTATATACGAATAAATAAAAGGACTAAAATTATGAAACTAGGAATTGTTGGTTTGCCAAATGTTGGTAAAAGTACACTATTTAATGCATTAACAAAAGCGGGTGCGCAAAGCGCAAATTACCCTTTTTGCACCATTGAACCTAATATAGGTATGGTAGCTGTCCCTGACTCTCGCTTGCAAGTGTTAGGTGATTTGTATCATACTCAAAAAATTACACCCGCAACAATTGAATTTGTGGATATTGCAGGACTTGTTAAAGGCGCAAGCAAAGGAGAAGGTTTAGGCAATAAATTTTTATCGCACATTAGAGAAGTAGATGCTATCATACATTTAGTACGCTGTTTTAATGATAACAACATCATTCACGTTGAAGGAAATGTTGACCCAAAACGTGATATTGAAACTATCAATCTTGAATTAATTTTAGCTGATATTGAATCGCTTACAAAACAAATTGAGCGTGTTGGCAAAATCGCTCGTAGTGGTGATAAACTTGCAAAGCAACAATTTGAAGTTTTCAATATTGTGCTAGACTGTTTACAAAAGGGATTACCTGCTCGTTCGGCGCCACTAGATGAAGAACAACGAGCAATTTTAAAAGACGCATTTTTAATTACTGCAAAACCTACTTTGTATGTAGCAAATATTTCACAAAGTCAACTTGATAAAACTCAATCTGACCCATATTTGCAAGTTGTACAAGATATTGCAAAAAGCGAAAATGCTTGTGTACTACCTATTTGCGCAAATCTTGAAGCAGAACTTACAGCGCTTGATGCCGAAGAACTCGAAGAATACAAAAAAGAATTTGGTATTAAAGAATTAGGTTTAGAGCGTTTGATAAAGGCAAGTTATTCCCTACTTGGACTTATTAGTTATTTGACCGCTGGTGAAAAAGAAGTGCGTGCTTGGACTATTAAAAAAGGCACAAAAGCACCTGCTGCTGCCGGAGTAATACACACTGATTTTGAACGTGGCTTTATCAAAGCAGAAGTAGTTCCTTATGATACACTTGTGGCTTGTGGCGGTTATAATTCTGCTAAAGAAGCAGGAAAAGTGCGAATGGAAGGAAAAGATTATGTCGTTCAAGACGGCGATGTAATGTTGTTCCGCTTTAACGTTTAGGGGGTGATTTTATGATAGACTTTTTAAGAGAAAAAAACTACAAATTCTGGGCAAATTTAGATGAAGCAATAAAAGATTTTAAAGAAAGCAATGCACAAGATTTAGGACCAGATGAAATTGATATTGTAAACCTTTATGCTCTAGCAACTATAGGAAAAGTGGCTAGTGGTTTGATTGAATTTTATCAAAATGTTTATAAAAAATTTTCAAGTAATCCTGATGAAAAATTTAATGGAAATTCGCTTTCTGAAGTAGTAAATGCAAAAATTAAAAAGTTTACTCAAAATGCTATCCAAACAATCAAAACCGATATGGGCAAAGAGCGTGACACTTTAGAATTGAAATTAATTGAATTGGGATACCGTGGAGATACCTTTGCTACCGCTAGCAATGGATTATACAAGGCTGTTAAAAATCAAACTGATGAAATGGGCACAGCAATAGACGCTACTATTGCGAGTTTTGGAAAAGCAAAACAAAATTCCCTACAAAATGAAAATACACAAAATTTGCAACAAATTGCAAAATAATTAATTACGCTAGAAATTAGCGTAATTTTTTTGTTATTTTGTGTCTATTTTATTTGTAATTAATTTGATTTTTTTGTTATACTAATAGTGACTAAAAATAAAGGGGTACTTATGTCAAAGAAATATGTATTTGATTTCACCGAAGGTGGAGTCGGTGATGTTAACCTTTTGGGTATCAAAGGTGGCAATCTTGCTCAAATGACTCAAATGGGGCTTCCTGTTCCGTTAGGTTTCAATATCACAACAGATGCTTGCAAGCGTTTTCTTCAAGATAAGACACTTACAAACGATCAAATTGAACAAATTTTACGTGCAGTAAAAAGAATGGAAAAGCAAATTGGTTTGGAACTCGGTGACGCAGACAAACCGTTGCTGTTGAGTATGCGTACAGGTGCAAGCATTAAAATGAAAGGTTTGGCACGCACTGTACTCAATATTGGTCTAAATGATGAAATTGTATCAAAATTGGTCCGCTCTACAAAAAACCCTGTATTTGCGTGGGAATTGTACTGTCGTTTTATTCGTGATTATTGTACTATTGTTGCAAAAATGGATTTAAACGAAATTAAAAAAGCAGAACGAGAAATTCGTATTGAAAATGCAGGAGCACCCGAACCTGAAATTTTGCAAAAAATAATTTCACAATTTAAAAAGATGTACCGTAAAGAATTTAAGTCACCATTCCCTCAAAATGTTAATGAACAACTTTTATCAACTATTTGTGCAGGTCTTGAAAGTTGGGACAGCGAACAAGCACGTGTTTACCGTAGAGTAAACAATTTACCCGATGATTTGGGGTGTGCTGTAAGTGTTCAGGCAATGGTATATGGGAACTATGATATGGAAAGCGGTGTCGGTGTTGCTCATACACGAAATGTTATAACAGGTGAACGTGATATTGATGGCGAATTTGTACGACGCACACAAGACAAGGCGTTGTTAAAATCAAGTATTACTTATGATATGGCTGAATTGAAAAAGGAAAATCCAGCTATATTTACCGAACTTGAAAAAGCGTGTCGTGACTTGGAAAGATATTTCCAAAATGTTATGACTTTGGAATTTTGTATTCAATGCAACAAATTATACATAATGCAAGTAGAAGTTGCCGACCGCACTCCACAAGCAAGCGTAAAATCTGCCGTAGAAATGGCGCAAGAACGACTTTTCAACAAAAAATACGCTCTCTCTATTATCGAACCTAGTGGCTTAAAGACATTGTTACAACCCGCTTTTGATGCAGACCGTGAAAATTATGTACGTGTACTTAGCGAAGGGCTATGTGTTTATCCAGGTTGCGCAAGTGGGGTTATTGCCCTATCTTCTGCGATGGCGCTTGAATTTGCTGGCGAAGGTTTAAATGTTATTTTAGTTAAAGAAAGCACAAATGCTCAAGATGCCGAAGGTATTGCTGTTGCAAGTGGCTTGCTAACAACTACTGGCGGTAGCAATTCACACGCAGGAGTTGTAGCTCGCACCTCTGCCCTACCTTGCATTGTAAACTGTAAGCGTATGGACATTAATGAAAACACTCACTCTATTAAAATCGGCGGAATTAATTTCCGTGAAGGTGACACGATTAGTATGAATGCTGGTAGAGGCCGAGTTTATGGTGAGCCGTTACCTATGATTGAACAAGGTACAACTGGCGATTTGGGTACTATTATGGAATGGTCAAAGCCATTACTTACTATGCCGATTTACGCTGATGCGGACACACCTCAAAAAATTCAACGTGCCGTTTCATTGGGTGCAAATGGTGTAGGATTGTTGCGTACTGAAAATATGTTTTTTCAAACAGATAAACTAGCCCTAATGCGTAAATTTTTACTTGCACCTGATAAGAAATTAAAAGAACATGCTTTAAAATCAATGCAACGTGTACAAACAGCCGACTTTGTAGAGATTATGAAAGAAGTTGGCACTAAAGAGTTAAACATAAGACTAATGGACCCACCTTTCCACAAATTTTTACCAAATTCACAAAACACGCTTCGCTCTATCGCACGTGATTTAGGTTTGAATTATGAAAAAATACGTGAATCTGCTGATAATTTAATGCAATCGAACCCGATGATGGGTATTCGTGGTTGCAGACTGCTAATTATGTTCCCCGAACTAATCGAAATGCAAATTAATGCAATAGCAAATGCCTTAATCGAAGTGCACCGTAGGACAAACAAAATGCCTACTATCCGTATAATTGTGCCTTTGGTATCAATTTTGCCTGAATTTGAAGTTATAGAAACAATAATTCGCAAGACTTTTGCTACTGCGCTAGAAAAAGTAAAATTTGCAGTACCTTATGAAATAGGTTGTATGATAGAAACACCTCGTGCTTGTATGATAGCCGACCGAATAGCCGAACACGCTGATTTTGTATGTTTTGGCACAAATGATTTGACACAATTAACTTTTGGTTATAGCCGTGATGATTGTACAAAATTCTTACGTGAATACTATTCGGATAGTCTGTTATATACCGACCCATTTACTTGCATAGATAAAAATGGCGTATATGATTTAATGAAAATAGCAGTTGAAAAAGTTCGTAGCACAAAACCAAAACTCCCTATTTGGTTGTTTGGTGAACACGCAAGTGACCCTGAAAGTTTACAATTAGCGCTTCAATTAAAAATTGATAAAGTTAGTTGTACACCAAATAAAATTCCTTCTGCAATTTTAGCACAAGCACAAGCAGAACTTATCAAAAAAGCGCAGTAAGTGACAAAAAACGCACATTAAGTGCGTTTTTTTAATGGGTAT
>CALWOW010000045.1 GCA_944383295.1 uncultured Clostridia bacterium | reverse complement strand
TAACTAACTGCAGTAGATTGTAGTCTTGATAACACCCTTTACCAACACCGTTTTTGCATAGTTCTCCCACGCAATCGTCCCATTCTTTGACTGTGTAGCCTTTACTTTCGATATATTCTCTTAATGTCACTTTTTGACTCCTTTATATTTTTTTGTTTGTTCAATTTCTTTTCCTACTCTATTTGAAAAATTCTCAGCAATTTCTTCAAAAAAGTTTAATGTGTTAGTATCACAAATATCGTGAATGTGCTCTATCTCAATTATAGAATCAGCAAGCAAACCATTAAGTTCAATCAAACTAAAATTTTTTTCGTTAAATATATTTTTTTTACACATAGTTTTTACTCCTTTGTAATTTTTTCGTTTTCTTTGATAAAACAATTTACAATAGTTTGCAAATCAACTTCTAATGCGTCTGCTAGTTTTTGCATAGTAGCAATTGTTGGAATAGCAATTTCATTTTCAAATTTAGAAATAGCAGTTTGAGTTACTCCAACTTTTTCTGATAATAAGGATTGAGTTAAACCTTTTCTGCGTCTAAGTTGAATTAATTTCATTAAATTACTCCTTTTTTAAGAATTTAATTCATATTTTAGCAAATGAAATTAAGAATGTCAATCATATTTTTGCAAATTAATAAAAATAAATTTGCTTTTTTTATGAATAATAATCATAATTGCGTTGGAGGTTAAAAAATGAACATTTATAAAGAATTAAGAAAAAAGTTTGGTTACACTCAAACTGAATTGGCAACATTATTAAATCTAAATCAAACAACTGTAGGTAAATGGGAAAATGAAAAAGCTGTACCTGATTACATTACTTTAAAGAATTTATCTAAATTATACGGAGTTTCAATCGATTACCTACTCGGAAATGAATCAAACAAAGTTGACACTGAACAAAAACAATGGCTTGATACTATAACACCACAACAAGAAACTTTATTTAAAATGATTCAACAACTAGATAATGATAAGTTTTTTATGGTTTTAGGGTATGTTAAAGCGTTAATTCAAGGAGTAGCGTATGAATGATTTTTTAAAATATGGCTGATTTGCAAATCCAATCAGCAACAACTATAAGAAATATTGCCTTAAGCTTTAAAGGTTATTTCCAAGCAAAAGAAGATTTACAAAAAAGAAAATATAACAAAGTCAAAACAGGCCTACCCTCCGTAGTGGTAAGCCCTATCGAAATAGTGCCTATTTCTTTGGAAAATTTAAACCAAGGAGATAAGGAACTAATGAAAAACATAACAAAGCGCGCCGATGGACGCTATATGGGGCGTAAGCAAATAAACGGTACAATTATTTATGCTTATGGATATACAATTAACGAATGTGCAAAAAATTTACAAAAAGCAATAAAAAAAGAACACTCTAATCCAAGAGTAAAAAGACAAAACTACAAATTGTATGATTGGCTGAACATTTGGTACGAAACATATAAAGCACCTTTTATTAAATACAAAAGTGCTCTGCAAATAGAATCAATTATAAAAATTATTAAATCTAATTTCGATAATATAAGTTTAAGCAACTTAACATCTGTATCGATACAAAAATTTTTAAACTCTTATCCAACTACAAGACAAAAAGAACTTATAATTTTATATTTTAATGCTTGCTTACAAAAAGCAGAAGATTTAAACTATATAGTTAAAAATCCAATCAAAGCCGTTGTGCGTGATAAAAAAATAAATAATAAGCGACAACCATTCACTCTACACGAACAGCAAACAATACTAAAAGCAATAAAAGGTACCGTAATTGAAGCCCCTATTTTATTTTATTTGGTAACAGGTGTACGAAAGAATGAATTGAATACGCACGACTTATTAAACGATATAGATACCAAAAATCATATTTTAAAAGTAAAAAGTGAAAAGAAACGAAATAACAATTTGTATAGAGAAATTGATATCACTAATGAATTAATTCAACTAGTAGAAAAAAATTACAACTCTTTTCAATTAACCACCGAACAAATTTATAGACAATTTAAACAAATACTGAAAGAACATAATATAAAGGGAAGTTTGCACAATCTAAGGCATACATTCGCGACCAACCATTATTATTTGGGCACACCAGCGAAACAGGTTCAAGCGTGGTTGGGACACGAAACAATAGAATTAACTCAAAATATTTACACACATTTAGACAGGTCTATAAGTAAAAAAGACATACTTAAATTATATAATAATTTATATTTTCAAATTTGACACAGTTTTGACACAGTTTTTTACATAAAACAAACAAAAAAGGCTTTTTAAGCACATTTGCTTAAAAAGCCTTTAACTAAGCCATTTTTGGCAATTTTTAATGGTGGACAATCAGGGACTCGAACCCTGGACCCACTGATTAAGAGTCAGTTGCTCTACCAACTGAGCTAATTGTCCATATAAAAGCCATAAAGACTTTTATTATATTATCATATCTTTTTTGTATAATCAAGAGATTTTATAGAAATTTTAAAAAATTATACTTCAATAGTGCGCAAAGGCATTGTCTTTGTATCACTCTTCAAAATTGCCTTTACCCCTATTTTAATGCTTTCAACTGCTGGTTGATTGTATGGATTAACTTTTAATAAAGCGCCCATAAATAGAGTTTTCAAAATAAAGAACATAAAAATCTTACCCAACACGCACTCATTAACTTCGCTAATAGTTATGGTTTCGCTAGGTCTATTAAATGAAGTCAACGCAATAGTTGAAGCCACTCTTTCAATATTAATCAAATCTGAAAAGTTTCTATTTTTAGTAACGTCTTGACCGAACATATCATTCAAATCAGCAGGCAAAGGTATATCATTTTTAAATTTTTGTACTGCGATAAAAGTAAATATTTTATCACTTGGACCTTCAAGATATAATTGAAATTGACTGTGCTGTGCGCTCGTTCCTAATGCTTTTACAGGTGTCTGCCCTATTTTAAACTCGTTTCCATCTATTACCGCATTCCTTCCTAAGCTCTCTGCCCATAACTGACTATACCAATCACCTATTAAGTCTAATGACTCACAGTAAGGAATAACAACAGACATACACTTACCACGTGTATAATTAATGTAGTCTAACACAGCGCTCAATAAAGGTGCGTTTTCCCAAACATCTTGAGATTTTGAAGCGTCATACATTGCTTTTGCACCAGCAACTAATGCATCAATATTTAACCCTAAAACAGCAGCAGGCAACAAACCTACAGGACTTAAAACGGAATATCTACCCCCCAAATCGTTAGGGATAAAAAATCTTTCAAGTCCGTTTTGTTCGGCATATCTATTAAGTTTACCTTGATTATCATCGGTAACAACAACAAAATGCTCTTTCCACGCTTCTCCAACTTGTGCTTCTACCATTTTACGAAAAGCAAAAAATTGAGATAAGGTTTCGGTAGTATTACCGCTTTTACTTACCACACAAAAAACAGTACGATTTAAATCTATAACATCTAACAAAGCATTTAATCTTGTTGGGTCAACATTATCCTCAACAAAAAATCTAGGAGCATTTCGTTTATTTTTAGGTAACTCGTTATGTCTAAAATGAGTAAGTGCTTTGAAAATAGCATTTGCCCCCAACGCTGAACCACCTATTCCTAAAACAACAAAGGCGTCACAGCGTGACCTTATAGATTTTGCAGAATTTTTTATTGCGTTTAAATCAGTTTTATTCAATGCTTCTAAAATGGCTTTGGTGTTTGCAACAGGTTTGTCAAATACAGTAGAATATGCTTTTGTTATCTTATCATTAATTTTTATAATATCATCAAACGACACACCCTCTTTGTCACCTATATTTGTGGTCAACAAATTGTTGTAGTCGTAAATAAATGCGTTTTCTTTCATCGTTCCCCTCAATAAGTATGTAAAAAGTATAATACAATTTTTGTAAAAATGCAATAATATTTATACAAAATATGCGTAAAAATCATATATAATAACCGAGGTAGTATATATGAAAGACATAAAAGTTTCATTAAACGACAAAATTTTAGTCCAAAATATACAAAACATTCGGTCAAAAATGCCCACAGATTGCAAGCTGTGTGCCGTTGTAAAATGTAATGCCTATGGCCACGGTATTAATGCTGTTTGCAAAATTATTTATAAATATGCAGATTACTTCGCCGTAGCTAACAATTTTGAGGCGGTGCATTTAAAAAGAAAATTTTTAGATAAAAATATACTTGTTTTAGGGGGCTTGTCCACCTATTACCTACGCCCTGCGATTAAATTAGGTATTGAGATAACTGTTAGTAGTATTGATGAACTTACCCAACTTCAAAAAACTGCGCAAAAATTAAATAAGCAAGCACTTATCCATTTAAAAGTAAATACGGGTATGAATAGAATTGGTATTGATTGTACCAACTCATTACGAAAAATATTAAATATTTTACCTAATTTACCAAATATAAAATTAGTAGGAATATACAGCCATTTGGGCGAAGGTGAAAATCTAAAAAGAACAAATTTGCAAATTGAAAAATTTAACAACTTTTTAGCATATATTCCAAACGGAATAACAAAGCATTTATGCAATAGCACCTTTTACTTGAATAAATCAAGTTGTTATGATATGGTACGGGTTGGAATAGGTTTGTATGGATATGATTTTCCTGATGTTAATCCGTGTTTGCAAATTGATGCACGCATAGTAGAAATAAAAAGCATAAACAAAGGCGATTATATCGGTTACGGGAATAAGCATAAAGCAAAACGCAATATGAAGATTGCAACTTTAAGCATAGGATACGGCGAAGGTTTAGTTCGGCAATGGGCTAATGGTGGTTATGTTTTAATTAATGGCAAAAAAGCAAAATTTTGTGCTAATATATGTATGGATATGTCTATGGTAGATATTACGGAAATAGATGCTAATATAAACGACTACGCAACTATATTAGGGAAAAACGGAAATAATGAAATAAACGCAAATGAAATCGCAAAAGTTTGCAATACTATTCCTTACGAAATTTTAACAAACTTTAAAAAAATTAATAGATAGTTTATATATAAAAAACAAAGAACAAAATGTTCTTTGTTTTTTATAAAATATCTCCGCTTTCGTTGTTATCCGTTTCGCCATTCACATCGAGATTGTTTACTATTTCAAAATTTGCAGTTACAATCTTTCCCTTAACTAAAATGTACGGTATATCCGCAGTATCGCCGTAAGCGGATAAATCCGTGCCATCGTTTACAGTCCACCCTGCAAATCTATAACCTTTGTATGCAAGTGCGCTTAAATGCACTATACTGTTGTTATCGGTTAAATCAAAACCCGTCATTCGCACTTCCCCGCCGATGTCTGCAAGCACTGTAATTGTATTCGGTGCAAATTTTGCTTGCAAGTGTAAATCTTCGGTTACCGTGATATTAAATGGATTTTCTGTGTATGTTTCCCCAGTATCTAGGTTTACCCATTCAACAAATGTAGAATCATGATTTGCAGTTGCCGTTACCGAAAAACTAGCTCCATAATTGTATGTACCACCGTTGCTTGATATTACACCCAAAGAACTATCATTTATAATTACTGAAATATTGAAAGTTTGTATTTGCCATACG
>CALWOW010000044.1 GCA_944383295.1 uncultured Clostridia bacterium | reverse complement strand
CTTGGTGTGAATGTTAGGGGATTGTGTAATTGATTTAATAAATTATCATAAAAATTTTTATAGTTTACTAAAATTATATCAGCAGAGTGTTCGTGATTTCTTTTTGTTTCATTGCAAAACATAAATTCTTCAATCGTTCCTGTTCCGCCTGGAAGTACTATGATTTTATCGCAAGTTTTTATTAGTTTTAATCTATCTAATTCAGTTGCAACCGGTGTTATTTTTAAGTCTTCACCCGCTATTTGCTTCAAAGCACTTTCATCGAATTTTAAATATACTTCGGGTATAATAATTTCAACTTTTTTGCTATATTTACAAAACTCTTTTAGAGTTGCTCCCATCATTCCATTTGCGCTTCCGCCTTGAATATAGGTAACATTTTGGTCTGCTAAAATTTTACCTAATAGTTTCGCTTGATTGGTATAATCCATATCTTTAATTTCGCTAGAGCCTGCACATACAAATACTTTCATAATATCGATTCCTCAATTTATATGGTTTCATTATAGCATATTTTTTTAATTATTAAAAATGATTTGCTGGAAATTGTTTTTATATTCAAATATTAAAATTCGGCTCAATATTTTTAGCACTAAATTAAAAAATAAAGAATATATAATTAAAGGGAAGGGGGGAATATGGCAAATTACATAGATGAAAAATTTTATGCTTTAATTAAAGAATTCGAAAAAAATGAATTTTATAATATTTACAAACATATGGTACAAATTTTTAAGCATATCCCATTAGCTACGCAAGATTCTTTGGAAAAATATTTTAATAAATATCCTTATTGGGGGAAATTTAACACAAAGCAAGAAAATTATGAAGTTTACTTTAAAAAAGCAAAAGTATTTAAAGAAAATTTTCAAGAATATGTGTGGTTATATGAAAATCTAAATGATTATCGTTCTAAATTTTTATTATTTTCAATTTTAAATAATTTTTATAATTTTGATTTTCAAAGTTTAAGAAATGCTACTGATAATATATTTAAACAATATTTTGAATTAGATTTATTACCAACTTGCAAAGACGAAGTTTTTGTTGATGTTGGCTCATACATAGGTGATAGTGTAAGAGATTTTGTTAATTCTTATGGAAAGGGTAGTTACAAAAAAATATATTGCTATGAAATAACAAAAAGTATTATATCTCAATCTAAAAAGAATTTAGCTGATTTAGAAAATATAGAATTTCGCAATAAAGCGATTGCAAATAACAATGGCGAGTTATTTGTACAGGAAAACGCAAATTCTCTTTCTGCAAATATGGCTACAAATACAGGCAAAGAAAAAATTGAAAGCGTAAAACTTGATGACGACATAAAAGAACCTGTATCTATTATCAAAATGGACATTGAGGGCGGGGAACAAAATGCAATTCGTGGAAGTGTAAATCACATTGAAAAAGATTTACCGAAACTATTTTTATCCGTATATCACAATAATACAGATTTATTTGAAATACCTAGAATGATAACCAACATAACACAAAATTACAATTTGTATTTACGTTATTACGGTGGTTGTGTTTATCCAACAGAAATTGTTTTGATTTGTTTACCCAAACAAAATTAAAATTATTATCAAATTGCTTATCATATTTTAACAATAAAAAGAAACTTATGTTTCATATAGCAAAATAAATATTTATATAAGGTTTACTTGATTGTATTTGGCTCATTTTGCGCAGTCTTTTCTTCTGTAACTGTATCTTTTGTTGGTGCAGTTACTTTTTTGTTTTTATTTTCAACAACAAATTGTTTAATTTGTACAATCATTTGTTGAGAGCCTGTAGTGGTAAGTCCACTTAACGTTCCAAACCAAATTGCGTGAAAAATGTTATCTGTTGGCATAATTGATGGTATAGCAAAATATCCAACTATACCTAATATCGCACCAAGTAGCCCTGATACTAAAGGTATAAAATTATTAAAAGCGGGGAATTTTTTAAACGCTAATTTATAATTTCCATATTTACTCCTTACTATATTGTATGGGTTTGAATTAAAAATGTGTTTTTTAACATTAATTTGTATTGTTCATATACTGTAATGAGTCCACAGAGGAGGTTTTTTATATGGATGAAATTAAAAAAGATTTGCTAAATTTGAATTATAGTGCACAATTCAATATAGCAAATTATGAAGAACAAAATGTTGATTTAGTTTTGGAAGATGCCAGCATTCCAACATCTACAATCACAGGTTTAGTTCTTGATGTAGAAGGAAATCCTGTTGCTAATGCTACAATTAAAATATTCGATAGCGAAGGAAATCCTTTCTTGCACACAGTAACAGATGATAAATAAAGGAGCATATTCTTTCATAGGATTGAGAAGCGGAAGTTATTCAATATCTTGTGTAAAGGAAGGCTATGTTTTAACAGTTCCTGAAAACATTTATTTGCAGGAAGAGGAGACTAAAACTTACAGTTTTAGAGTTGCATCTGATTCAAGCTTAAGTTTGTGTTCTATTGCTGGGCATATTTTGAAAAACGATGAGACAAACGAACCTATTAGCGATGCAATAATCCATTTGTTAAATCCTATAACAAGAGAAACAATAGCCACTACAATTAGTGCTGACGATGGTGAATATGTATTTTATGATGTCGCCGAAGGTGATTATGTTTTAGTTGCAAACAAAATTAGTTACAAGGTATCAACTGACACTCTTGTTACTGCAAAGAATAATTCAATTATCAATGTAGATATAAAATTATCTTTAAACCCTATCGAAAACTTAGGTACTGTAAGCGGTAGAATAACAAACAAAGGTGTTTTTGTTGCTAATGCTTTTGTAGGCTTGTATAGTATAGGTGAAGATGGAAAAGAAAAATTAGTTGCAACCACAAAAACAAATGCCGAAGGTATCTATATGTTTGGTAAAGTTGAAGGTGGTAAATACAAGGTTAAAGCGAAATTAAACAAATAAAATGTATTCAAGTGATAATTTTGAAATTAAAGGTAATGAAGAAAAAGAATTTCATTTTAATATTTCAAAAACCGAATATATTACGCCTGTAATCAATATCGCATACAAGAAGTATAAAGTATTTTGTACTTCTTTTTGCGATTGTAATTGCTGTTGTAAATGTTGTCAAAAATTTGAGACTTGCCGTTTTTATGCAAAGTATTATGGAGAAACATTTAAAATTGAATTAAAGAATATAGATACAAATCAAGTTTATAGGGCGTATATTTGTGCTAATTTGGAAGCTAAACATTTTAGATTACCTAAAGGAAAATATTTATTAAAAGTTTCGAAAAATCAAAGGCAATATTTAATTTTTGATTTTGAATTATATGATAGTAAGGTCGTAAAATTTACTTTTGATATTTAAGATAACGATAATAAAAAACATTTTAATACAATTTGCTCATAATTTCGTAATCGAAAAAATTTATTTTAAAAAAATTTTTTAATGACTGCTTAAAAATGCAATCTTTTTTTATTATGAAAAGTAATATTTTAGTTGACTTTTGATAAAACTATTTAATATAATTTAATAAAAGTAAAAAAGAGGAGAAAAAAGATGAAATTTAGCAAAATTTCGATGTTTTTACCTGCTTTGGTTTTGTGTTGCTGTGCTTTTATTTTTTCTGCATGTGGTGATTCTCGTTTGGAAAGGGAAGCGCCTAGTATTTCCAGAGCAAATATTGTTGTAACAGACCGAACAATTAGAATTGATGGATTTAATAATGCTATGTATAGTGTAGATAGGGGGCAGAATTGGCAAGACCAAAATACCTTTACAAATTTAATATATGACAATACATATTATGTTTGTGTTAAATTGTTGGCTGATGATACATACAAAGAGTCTCCTATTTCAAATGTTGTTGAAATTAAAATTTTAAAGACTCCTGCAACCACTCCTACTATTAATAATTCAAATTTGTTAGTTGAAGGTAACAAGTTGACTATACAAGGATTTAGTAACGCAATGTATAGTAAAGATGGTGGCTTAAATTGGCAGGATAGCAATGTTTTCGTTAATTT
The DNA here is from genome assembly GCA_944383295.1 of uncultured Clostridia bacterium. Classification (GTDB taxonomy): domain Bacteria; phylum Bacillota; class Clostridia; order Christensenellales; family UBA1242; genus UBA7867. The sequence goes on along the minus strand of CALWOW010000044.1, from coordinate 22,914 downwards.
ACAAAATGGACAACAATATTCTTTAAGAGTGAAGATTAAAGAAACAGAAACTGCTGGCGCAAGTGAACCAAGCAATGTGTTCGTTTTTCAAATGCCAAAAGACAAGCAAGATGCTCCTCTTTTAATTCAAGATAAAGTAATTTATAGTGAAAATAATTATGTAATTAAAATTGAAGGTTATGGTGTTAATGTTGATTATAGTGTAGATAACGGTAAGACTTGGCAAGATAGTAATGTGTTTAGCGATTTAACACCTGGTTCTACATATTACGTGTGTGTGCGTTACAAAGAAACTGAAACTTTAGCGAAGTCTGATTGGTCTAAACCTGTAGTTGTTTCTTTTGATAAGGTAGTGCAAAACACTCCTACAATCTCAACTCTAAATATTCAACAAGAAGATTATGATTTGAGAGTTATAGGGTTGGAAAATTCCGTAGCAAAGTACAGTATTGACGGCGGGAAAACTTGGAATGCCGATTATTCAAATTTATTCCAAAATTTACAAATTGGTACAACTTACTTTGTTTGTGTGCAATTAGTTGAAACAGATACTCATTACGGTACTGAAATGTCTAATATAGTTGAATATACAATGCAAAAAATTGAGAGAGAAGCTCCTGTTTTGAGTATGAATAATATTGTTCAAAGCGACTATGATTTAACTATTACAGGTTTTGAAGATTATGATGCAAGTTATAGTGTAAACAACGGTGAAACTTGGCAAACAAGCAATGTTTTTGAAGGCCTAACTCTTGCTGAAACCTATAACATAAAGGTTAAATTAAATGAAACAGAGGACTATTTTGCTAGTCCTGAATCACAAACTTTTGCTTATACAATGGAAAAATTAACTAGAAGTGCACCTTCTGCATTGGAATTGCAGAACATTACACAAAATGGTTTTGGTATTGAAATTACCGAAATAGAAGGGGTAGAATATAGTATAGACAATGGTGAAACTTGGCAAACAAGCAATATTTTTGAAAATTTAACCATAAGCCAAACTTATTTAGTTACAATTAGATATGCCGAAGATGATACTTATAAGGCAAGTGATGGGGCGGTTGCTGTTGAATTTACTATGCAAAAATTAACACCGCAAGCACCTGTGATTTCTTCAAGCAATATTCAACAAGATATGTATGCTCTAGTTATTACAGGATTTAATGACGGTGAGGCGGAATACAGTATTGATGATGGTAAATCTTGGTATGGTTACCACCGTTTTGATAATTTAAGCATTGGTGCTACTTACAATGTAAAAGTAAGATTAGTCGAAAATGATAATTATGTTGCTAGTGAACCATCAAATTCGGTTGCTTTTACTATGCAAAAACTTGTTCAACTTGCTCCAACTTTGGAAATTACAACAGAAAATGTAGATGGCCAAGACTATATAATAATTACACCAGTTGATGGGGCAGAATATCAATTTGACAACGGTGAATGGACAGAAGAAAATCGTTTAGCGACTGATTGTTCCGTAAGTCATAATGTTGCTATACGAATGAAAGAAACGAATGACCACGCCGCTTCTGATGTGGTAGCGCAAGAATTTGCAATTTCTCACAGATTTATAACTTGGGAGTTTGAAACTTATCCTACATTGGGTAATGAAAACACGGTAAATTATGCTTGTGGTATTTGTGGTACTGTGTTAGATACGCAAGCGTTACCTGCACAAGATACTGAAAATTCAGGTGTTTATTTTATAATTGATGATAGTATAGAATTTTATACTGAAAGTAGTGTAACTTTAACAGGTTCAAACAACTCAATTATGTCTTTTGTTCCTGTCTTAACTACAAGTCAAATTGAAGATATAAAGGAAATTACATATACATTTGTTTGTGATTTTGGACAAGTAGTTGTAACTCGTAATTATGGTGAAGCGCAAGTTTTGAATACTCAAATGTTTACAGGTTTGACTAGTCTATCATTAGTATGCACCTTCAATACTTTGGAACCTATTGAATTTAATTTCAAATTTGATGATGTCGAAACTGCTTATGAGATTGTATTGCACAATTTAGTTGGTACTTACACGGCTGATAGCGGGCTTGTTTTTGAAATTACGGAAAATGAAGGTACTTATGAATATTTATTGCCAAACAACAAAGTAATGATAGGAGAAACATTGCAAGATAATTGGCAATCATTAAGCATAACTAATATTGTAACAACTATAAAAGAAGGAGTTGAAGTCAAAACATTACAATTAAACGGTTGTACTTTTGTTATCGATGAAGAGAGAAATTTAACCGCATTAACCGATGGCGTTTACGAAGCAGGTGAAACGGCCGAAATAAGTACTGTAATTCAAAAAGATATGGTCTTTAATTATACGATAGAGCAAACTGAATAATAAAAAAATTTAATATTAAAATACTTTTTAATTAGCGGATAAAAAACAAAAGGAACTTTACAAAAAAGTAAAGTTCTTTTTTATGTTTGATTGAAAATAGATATTAAAGAATACTTTTTTAAATTTAATATTATAATATTATTTATATTTTTTATTTTCGATAATATTTATATTAATTTTTTCATATATAGATTTGTAAAATAAAAAATTATAAATTTTAGTTTCTTTTAGAATTTTAAGTTACATTGCAGTATTTAACAAAAGTAATTTAAGATTTTAAAAGCATTGGCACGTTTAAACATTCATACAAAAATTAATCTTGACGAACTCACTGCTTTGTGTTAAAATGCTACTTAGTATAGTAAAATTGTATATCTTGTTAAGGAGAAATTATGAATTTAAGACAGTTTAGAGAATACTTGATTTTAAATGAAAAAATTAAAAAAATTTTATCGCAAAATAATCAAAATATTAAGGGTAAAAAATTAGAAAACTTATACGAAAAACAAGAAGATTTAGAACGTATCATCAAACGATACGAAAACTTTTTTGCTCGTTCAATAGTCGGTCACGACGAAAATGATGATAAAATTGATTTAAAAAAACTGATTACTAAACAAGCGAAATACCTAGAAAAACACGATTATAAAGTAGTATATACTATTTCTTTTGGTAAAAAAGACTATTATAAAGCGCTGCATGGTGAATTAAAGATAAACTACAAATCTAATTCTTCAAAAACAGATGTAGCAGATAAAATTGGTTATAGTTTTTGCATATTTACTTTAAAACCAAAAATTGAAGATTTACCTCAATCAGTAGATATAAATGGTAATTTTATATTCAAATCTACTGAGCAATTAATTGATTTTATCGATAAAAATGAAAAAATCAATAATAAAAAATTTGAGATTACCGATTCAACACTTAGAATGTTAAGTTACGCTGGAAGCCGTGAATTAGCTGAATATTCTTCAATAAAATGTGGTCTTTATGATATTCTTATAGAAACAAGAGAAGAGCAATTTTGCAAAGATACAGAAAAATTTTTAAGACAATATACAAAACAAAAAAATAGTTTAAAAAACGAAAAGCAAGAAAGTAGATATTTGTAATTTATGCATAACTAAAATATTAAGTATTGATTTGCCGAACCAACAAACAAAAAGAAGCATTGTTTTATGTTTCTTTTTTATTTAATTTTCGTTAAAAATTAAAAAAGATGTTAAATATTATTGACTTAATAAGACTAAAATTATATTATGTAAAATACAGGTAGGTAAAAAATGAAAAGATATATATATGAAATTAGGAATGTTGATTGTGCGCAATGCGCAAAACATTTGGAAACAAGTATAGCACGCATCAAAGGTTTTGAAAATGTTAGTTATAATTTTGCAACTATGAAATTAACATTTGAAACAGACCGTACTGATGATTTTTATCCCGAATTAAAAAGGACGGTTTACAATGCGGAACCAGATGCGCAAATTATATGCGAAAAGGAAAAAAGAACAGGGCATAAGTGGTTTAGTATTGATTTGTTACTTTTTTTACTCGGCGCAATAATAGGTTTTGTTGGGCTTTGGGTGCCTATGAATGTTGTGGCAAGTTTAGTTTTGATTGCTGTAGGTATGTGTCTTCTTTTGTATAAAACAGCATACAAAGCGATGGTGCAATTATTTAAAAGCAAAAATATAGGTGAAAGTTTGCTTATAACTATTGCTGTGCTAGGTGCTTTTGGGCTTGGTCTTTTCAATACCATAGTAGAAGAAGGTTTTACTGCCATAGGGGAAGGTATTGATGAATGCTTGATGGTTATTATACTTTATAATATAGGTAAAATGCTCGAAGCAAGCGTTTTGGCTAGTTCTCGAAAAAGTATTAGTAGTTTAATGGAAATTCAACCAGATTTCGCAATGTTGGTACATGGTAATCACGAACATAAAGTTCACCCTCAAGATGTAAAAATAGGAAGCATAATAAAAGTAAGGCCGGGGGAAAGAGTCCCACTTGATGGAATTGTTAAAAGCGGAAGCGCTAGTGTAGATATAAGTCATTTAACAGGTGAAAGTCTACCTATAAGTATGAGTGCAGGTAGTCAAGTGCTTTCAGGTACTATTTTGTTAGATGGCGTTTTGGAAATCGAAACGACTAGCATTTATAAAGAAAGCGCTGTCGCAAGAATTATGAACTTAATTGACAATGCTACTGATAAAAAGAGTAAAACTGAAACTTTTATAAATAAATTTGCAAAATGGTATACTTTGGCAGTTATAGGCTTGGCAGTATTAGTTTTCTTTGGCTCTTGGGTAATAGGCTACCCATTGACTACGGGATTGTATTACGCTTTAATTTTATTGTTTATTTCTTGTCCTTGTGCTTTTGCTATAAGTGTTCCTCTTGCGTATTTTAGCGCTTTAGGTAAAGCAAGTAAAAACGGAATACTTATAAAAGGAAGTAATTATCTAGATGTATGCGCAAAACTAAATAGGGTAATTTTCGATAAAACAGGTACTTTGACCACAGGACAATTTGTTGTAAAAGATATAATTACATTAGATACCAAGTACTCTACACAAGATATTTTAAAATTTGCTGCTCTTGGTGAACAAAATAGTATTCACCCTATTGCAAGAGCAATACAGCACCGTGCACACGGCTTAGAACTCGAAGAAGTAAGTGATTTTGTAGAGAACAGTGGTAAGGGCGTGAGTTATACTTATAACGGTAATGCTGTTTTTGTTGGTAATATTTCTAGAAACTCTGCTGATGAATTGACAAGTATTCAAGTTTTATTAAATGATAAACCAATAGGTAAAATTTTGTTGGCAGATTCGTTAAAGACAAACTCGGTTTCGCTTTGTGAATACCTTAGTTCGCACAACATAAAGTTGAGTATGTTGAGTGGTGATAATAACCAAGTAACAGCTCATGTTGCAAAAACTTTGAACATACAAGATTTCAAATCAGGTCTTACACCAGAACAAAAATATAGTATTTTAGAAGAAGACTTGAAAAATCAAGATGAAGGAAGCTATACAGCTTTTGTCGGTGATGGAATCAATGACGCCCCAAGTTTATCAAGGGCAGATTTAGGTATCAGTATGGGGCTTGCTGGTAGTCCTGCAACCGTAGAGGCAAGTGATATCGTTGTAGTTGATGACGACCCGGGGAAAATAAAGGACTTGCACAAATTATCAAAATACACTCGTCGAATTGTTTGGGAAAATATAGTTTTCGCTTTATTTGCAAAAATTTTAGTAATAATTTTAGAATTATGTGGAGTTGTTACAGAAGGAATGTTGGTAGCGGTATTTGCAGACGTTGGTGTTACGCTACTAGCAATTCTAAATTCTTTGAGAATTTTACAATATAAATTCGGTCACAAGAAGAAAGAAGAACAACCTATAATCGATTAAATTAAAAAACTACTGTTATTTTTTAATAAACAGTAGTTTTATTTTTGTAGTTGATTTTGTTTTAGTTCATTGTCTCTTTTACAACGCAATTCGTAACGTTCTTCATTGTAACAAGCACAACCAAAGGCATAATTGAGAGCAAAACATTCGGCTTCGTGTAATTGAATATTGTTTTGAGATGTTTTGTATTCTTGCGTATTTGGTGAGTATGTTTTTATATGTGCTTTTTCTTGTTGTATAATACCTAAATACTCGTTTATTAGATTTGTGCGCTTTTTATCAAAATCTTTTAAAATTTGTTCATTTTCAGGCGAATTAAGCAATATTCCATCAAAACCTTGATATTCATTTAAAAGATTTTGAGTTTTATTATTAATTTTTGTTTGTAATTTCTCAGACATATAAATTAAAAAAGCGGAAAGAAATTCATTTTTAAATTCTTTAAAATCAAAAAACACAAGATCAATATCAACATTGATATTGTTTAGTACGGGGAAAGTTAATGTCATATTGAGCCCTCGATTAATTTTTTTCATTCTAACATAAAAAATGCAAATTGTCAAATATTCAAACTAATTGCTGTTTGTTAAGCAAATTTATATAAAAGTATTCGCAAAATATGTACTATGCATTGCATAGTATTATGTGTTATGTAAATAAAATACAAATTTTGGTATTGACAAAGTTTCGAAATAATGTTATTCTTAAATTAAGATTTGCAAAAAAGGAGGTTAAAGAAATGATTTTTAGAGGTGAATTTGTTAGTTAAGTGCTAACAAAATAATTAAAAAATTATTAATAATGAGGTGGTTTTATGTTATCAAAACAAGAAAAACTATCTCGTAAAATAGAAAAACAAAAACTTAAACAAGAAAAAAAAGATAATAAATATTTTGAAAAATTTGGGCTTCATTTAAGTGAAGTTGAACCTAAAAATAAAAAAGAAAACAATACATTAAAACATTTTAAATATTTTTTAGCCTACCTTAAATATTTTAAATTACGCACTTTTGGTATGATTTTATTTTTAATATTAACAGTCACTGTTAATATTTTAAGTCCTTATGTTTTTGTTTATTTAATAGATAATTTGACGACAGGGTATTTTAAATCAGCATTTTTGTTTGGAATGTTGTATTTATTAATATTTTTGTTATCAGATTTATTTAGGTATTGTTTTTATATTATTGCTTCAAGACTTTCAAACGATGTTGCTTATAAAATTAGAGTAAATTTATTTGAAAATATTTTAAAAACTAAAACTGAAGTTTATGATGAAGTAAATTCAGGTCAAATTATTAGTCGGTTAACTAGAGATGTAGAAAATTTTTGCGATACAATTCCACGTGTATGCGAAAACATATCACAAATGTTACGCAGAATAGGTAGATTAATAATGATTATGGTTTTAAGTTGGTATGTAGGATTATATTTGTTAGGTGCAGGTATTGTAACATTTTTAATTTTTAACTATTTCATTAAAAAGTACGGAGTAAAAAACGAAATAAGAGATGGTAAGTTAGAGGATAAATTTACTGGACAAAGTACTGAATTAGTGCGCAGTAATCGTGATTTAAAATGTTTGAATATTGAAAATAACTTTTTATATAAAATCAAAAAGTTAGCCAACTTTAAACGCAATTCAAATACTCAAACCGCAAAAATTAGAAATATAAGTGATTTAGCAACTTGTATTTGGTGGGCAATCGCAGATGTTGGGCTTTATGTATTAATGTTTACTTTGCTTATACAAGGCTCAATTACTGTCGGTTTGGTGGTAATGCTGTTTACTTATGATTATGAATTATTTAGTTTGTTTATAAATTGGGGACTTGTCAAGCGACAATTAGTTTCTGCAGAAGTTAACGCAAAGCGTATGTATGAAGTCTTAGATAAAGATATTTACAAAAAGGAAGTTTTTGGAAATTCTGCTTTACGAGATGTAAAAGGGAAAATAGAATTTAAAAATGTCAATTTTAAATATAAAAATTCGCTAGTATTAGAAAATTTAAGCTTTTTAGTTTCTCCACAACAGTGTGTAGGTATTGTTGGTGAATCAGGGCAAGGTAAAAGTACTATTATTAATTTAATTCCTAAATTGTATGAAATTGAAAAGGGTAGTATTGAAATAGACGGGGTTGATATTTCAACCTTAACTAAGGAAAGTTTGAGAGAAACAGTTAGTGTAGTGTCTCAAAATCCTTATGTCTTTAATATGAGTATCAAGGAAAATTTATTGCTAGCAAAACCTAATGCAACAATGGAAGAAATTGATGAAGCGTGTAAAAAGGCAGAAATTTATGACTTTATTATGTCAAAACCTAATGGATACGAAACTATTATCGGTGAGGGCGGTATTATTTTAAGCGGTGGCCAAAGACAGCGTTTGGCACTTGCTCGTGCCTTTTTAAAGGGTAGTAAAATCTTACTACTAGATGAAGCAACTAGTGCATTAGATAATATCAGTCAAGAAAAAATTAAAGAAGTTATTGATTCTTTAAAACATAAATGCACGATAATTATTGTAGCACATAGATTAAGTACCGTCGTGGATTGTGATAAGATTTTAGTTGTAGGCAACAAAAAAATTATTGCCGAAGGTTCGCATAGCGAATTGTTGGAAAATTGTGACGAATACAAAAAACTTTATTTAAAAAATGATGAATAATAAAAAAGTCGACTAATAAGTTGACTTTTTTATTTTTGTTTTTAAATTGTTTGTGAATATTTTAAAAAATTGTTATAATGATTAAAAGAGGTGAAAAAGTGAACAAAATTGAAAAAGAAACGATGTTGTTAGATGAAAAAGGTAATCTACTCGAACCGGGGTGGGCAACTTCAATGTTATACAAATATGACCGCAACAAAATTAAGGCAAATGGATTAAGGATAAAAGAATGGGATTATTATTTGATATATAATAGCCATTATGCTGTCGCTCTCACAATAGCGGATAATAGTTATATGGGTTTAATTTCTGCCAGTGTTATTGATTTTGACAAAAGACAAGAAACGACCACAAGTCCTATGACCTTTCTTCCTTTAGGTAAAACAAATTTTCCTTCCACGTCAAAAACAGGTGATACAAAATTTAAGAATAAGCGTGTTAATTTTGAATTTAATAATCACGACGGTGTACGAAAACTTTATGCAGAAATGAAAAATTTTGAAAATGGTAAGGATTTGATTGCTCAATTTGAGTTGCTTGACGAACCTAGCGAAAGTATGGTAATCGCAACTCCTTTTGATAAACCAAAGCATTTTTATTTGAATCAAAAAATAGTGGGATTTAGAGCAAAAGGTTTTGTGCAAGTAGGCGAAGATAATATCAATTTTGACACAAAAGATACCTTTGCTATTCTTGATTGGGGGCGTGGCGTTTGGACTTATAAAAATACTTGGTATTGGAGTAGTGCGGTAGGTGAGATTAGCGGAAATATTGTAGGCTTCAATTTGGGATATGGTTTTGGCAATACAGAAAAGGCAACAGAAAATATGTTATTCTTTAACGGTAAAGCGCACAAAATAGATGATATAAAATTTATAATACCGTCAAAAGATAACAAGTTAGATTTTATGGGCGAATGGAAGTTTGTTTCTTCAAATAATCGTTTTGGAGCTACTTTTACTCCATTACTTGATAGACATTCAAATTCTAGTGCATTAATTATAAGTAGCAATCAACATCAAGTGTTTGGTAAATTTAACGGTTATATGATTTTAGATGATGGCACAAAAATTGAATTTACAGATTTGTTAGGATTTGCAGAAAAAGTCGATAATAAATGGTAAAACGCTAATTATTTTTTAAATTTATGTTTTTACTCTTAAAATAAATTAAAACTACAAAGCGTCCTATTATTTTTAATAAAGTAAATATAAATGTAAATATGTAGGATATTAAAAGTAAAAGAACTTTATCAATTTTGATAAAGTTCTTTGTAGTTTTTAGTCAGCAAAAATAGAGTTTTTATTTTACTTTATTTGGTTTGTTGCTATAAAATTTAATTTTTGCCTTGGATACATTACATTTTATTTTGTTTTTAAATATGTAAGATTTGTTTTCTATTAGATGCTTTTTACGACTTGCAGGCAAGTTTGCTGTTAGTTTTGCTAATTCTTGGTCTAATTGCTTGCGTTTCTTTTGTAAGTTTTTGATTTTTCTTTGTTTGGTTCTTTTTTGTAATTCTTCAAAAGATTGAATGTCAAATAAGTTAAATTCACTTGTGTCTTGTTCAGGTTTTGGCTCAACACGTTTTGGTAGAGCTTTTTTTCTGTATGGTGCAACAGGGGTATCGGTGCGCATACGTACTTCAACTTGATTGTATGCTATGCTTATGTTGTTGCGTTTAAATTCGTTGTAAACATTGTCCATTATGTAGTAGTAAATTTCCCAATAAGGTGCTTTAGACCAACAGGTTAAAAACAACTGCAAGTTTGATTCGCCAAAATATTTTAAATTTACTTCAGGGGCAGGGGTAAGTGAAATTTTACCATTGCTGTGACACACATCAAGAATAATTTTCTTTGCTAATTCCAAATCGGTTTCGTATGCAACATCAAACAAGATTTCGTGCCTGCGACTTCCTTGAGAAGAAAAGTTTGTAATTGATTGAGTAAGTATAGTAGAGTTAGGGAATATTATTTTTTTATTATCAGTTGTAATAATTTCGGTTGTCATAATTGTAATACTATTAACGGTACCTTCATCAGAGCCAATTTTTACATAGTCACCTTGTTTAAAAGGTTTGTTTGAAATTAAAATCATTCCGCTAGCAACATTTGATAAACTGTCTTTTAATGACAACGCTATTGCAGCACCTGCTGTTGCTAATACAGCTGTAAGTCCCGTTAGTGGTATTCCAAGCACTTGTAGAACTGCGAAAATTAGTATTACATACAATATAACTTTTAGTATCGAGATTATAAAACTTTGAGTAATGCGTTCAAGTCGTGATTTTGACATCATTTTTTTCACAATACGCAATACAATTTTTATAACTATCAAGCCAATTATAAAAACTAGAATTGCGTAAACAATAGTAAGACCATTAGTTTTAAAGTAATCTACTATTGAATTCCAAATTGCATTCCAATCCATAATTTTCTCCTAAGTATTTTTTACATTATAAACCAAATCGAGAAAAATATCAATATAAATAGATAAAATATTAAAAACGTAAGTCAATTAAATTCTTTGTCGGTTTTTTATTATCAAATATTTTATTTTGATATAAAGTAAAATAACATTGAGAAATAATAGTACGTTGGATATCGTAAACTTTTCCATCTGTACCTTTTATTACTAAATTTTTGCTAAATTTACAATCTTTACAAGAGTTGTGAAACAAAGTTTTGAAAGGGCAGTGAGCAAAGGTCATTAAACTTTGTTTGCCATAACCAAAGGTAATAAATTTTTCATTTTTTGGCGTTAGTTCTTTACTAAAAATAAAATAATTTACATTCAATTTTTCAAGTTCTAAAACTGATAAATTATTATATATATTTAATCCCAAACCGGCTATTGTTTTTCGTGTGGTATTTGCAAAAATTATACCCGAAATATTGTTTAAAATTAACATGATTTTATTGTCTAATTTATCTATAATATTTTGTAAAATTTGCATATCTTTACCATTTGCTATAATAGGTAAATCTAGCGCTATTTTGTTGTAATTTTTGCTAATTTTTTCAATATTTCTCAATACATTTTCTTCGGTGTAAATAGTTGGAGAAAATGCAACTACATCGTTTTCTAAAATTTGTAATTTTGATAAATCGGTTTCTTCATTAATGATGTAAATATTATTTATATCATTATTTAGTTCAAGTTTAATATCTTGCGTTTTTTTGCATAATATATCAATATTTTGTTGGTTTACTGTACATTTTATGTTACTTTCTGCATTTTTTATTATATTTTCACACAACAACAAAGTACTTTCACGTCGTGCATTATTTAATATAGATTTAGGAATAAAAACACTTCCATTTGTTTTAATTTCTAAATTATCTAGTGCAAAGTAGGTATCGTTTAATTTATTTATTTGAGTGAAAATTTCTTCCTTGCTGGTTGGGGCATTTTGTGCTTTTGGACAAACATAATCGCTTTTAAAATTTGCAGATATTTTATGATTTTTAATAGTAGTAAAAAATGTTAATTCTAGTTGCTCATTTTCGTTTGCGATTAAAGTTGCATCGATATTAATTTTTTTTGTTTTTAAAGTTAATAATTTTTCATTTTCACTGTCGCAAGTGAGGTAAACCTTCAAGCCTTTTCTTAAATGATTTTTTGTGTAAAATATATAAGTATTCTTATCTATAATTTCCACATTTCCAACACCAGCACTTGCAACTTCATTCCCAACATTATCCAAAAATTTCAAACCATCATTTTGGTGTAGTGGGTGAGTGCTTTTTAATTTAATTTTAAATAAATCTTTGAATGGTTGCACATCTAATACTTCGCCTATTTCTATTCCCAAATGATTTTGTATTTTGCTATTAATTATATTATCTGGTACACCTGCGTCAAGATATGCTCTAGTGTTATAGTCACCACGGGAAAAAACTTTTTTTAATTTTAAAATTTCGGGTTTTAAATTAATTTTACTATTATTTTCCAAAGCATCAACTGCAAGTCTATAACTTGCTACACTTTGGGCAACATAACCAGCTCGTCGCAAACGACCTTCTATTTTTAAACTATCGACACCAGCGGATTTTAGTTCTTGCAAATTTTCTATTAAACATAAATCACGAGCGGACAACAAATATCCTTTGCCAAGAAATTCATTGTTTAAGTACGCAGAGTAAGGAAGGCGACAAAGTTGCAAACACTTGCCACGATTTCCGCTTTGATTGTTATTTAAAGCACTTAAATAGCAATTTCCACTAAATGCAACACACAAAGCACCTTGAACAAAATATTCAATTTCAAGTCCTGTCTTTTGTTTAATTTCTTTTATATCTTCTAATTTTGTTTCACGAGAAAGAACAACACGAGAAAAACCTAGTTGTTTTGCAATCATTGCTCCTTGTACATTGCAAATACCCATTTGCGTACTAGCGTGCAACTCACAATTAGGGAAGCATTCACGCAAAATTTTTGCAACTCCCAAATCTTGTACTATAAAAGCATCAACCTTTGCTTCAATACACTTTTGCGCAAATTTTATAAAAGCAGGAATTTCTTCATCTTTTAATAAAGTATTTGTTGTAACATAAATTTTTACGCCAAATAAATGGGCTATTTTAACATATTCACGAATATTTTCAGTAGTAAAAAATGTTGCTTTTGCTCGGGCGTTAAAGTCGCCCAAACCTAAATAAATTGCATCTGCTCCATTATAAATAGCAGAATAAAAACTTTCTTCGTTTCCGCAAGGTGCTAGTATTTCCATAAAATTGACTCCTAGTTTGTACTTATTAAACAAAAAAAGCCAAAGGCTTTTGCTTGCTAGTTTTGTTACATTTGTTTTTCAAATTACAAATTTGTATAAGTTGACTTTTTTGCCAGATAATTTTAGCATAAATTTTGTGCAAAGTCAATAATTGAATTGATGTTGCGTATTTAGGTTTAAGTGAGAGCATAGTTCATCAGTAACTTGTAGAATATCTTTATTTGATGTGTCGATATAAATTGCGTCTTTAGGACAAACAAGGGGGGAGTGCTCTCTATTTTTGTCTAAATAGTCTCGTTTTTGAATGCTCAATAAAACACTTTGGAAATCAGTGTTTGGATTAGTTTTTAATAATTCAGTGTATCTGTGCATAGCGCGTGTTTCAATACTTGCATCTAAATAAAATTTGTAAGTGGCATTAGGTAAAACGACAGTACCTATATCACGACCTTCCATAACGATATCATTTTCTTTTGCAAATTTGCGCTGTACAGACCTAATATGATTTCTAATATTTGGATATGAAGCAATTATCGGTGTAATATCGCTAACTTCCTTGTTATGTAAGTATGAAGTTATATCTTCCTTATTAAGAAAAATTTGCAAAATTTTTCCGTTTTTATCATTTTTTATTTTGTATTCAAGATTTAATAAAAATGGTAAAAATTCTATTATAGATTTGTTGAAAGGGTCTAAATTAAATTTCAAGCAGGCATATCCCAAACTACGGTAAAGTTCACCCGTACTTAAATAAAGTATATCATATTTTTGGGCAATTTTCTTTGCTACGGTTGATTTACCGGCACCAGCAGGACCATCAATAGCGATTGAATAAGGCATTTCTTTCTCCCGTAAATTTTTGTTATTATATCACACAATATATTTGCTTGCAACAAAAATTTATCACTAAATAGTAAAAAATCAAAACATTTTATGAATTAAAAAAATAAAAAAAGAATGATAAATTGTGTAAATATCATTCTTATTGTTAGTCTAAAACAATTTATAAATGTTTAAATTTGCTAGTTTTAATAGTTATTTAATTTTTTTATAAAAGCGTAAATTGTAGTTTTGCAGGATTGTGGTCGGAGAATTCAAAATCTAAATCAATATTTTCTACCGAATCAATTCTAACATTATCCGAAACTAAAAATCCATCTAGAACTACTCGATAATTGACTATGTTTCCATTTGCGTCTTTTGTATATGCAATATCAGTTGAACGACAAGTAGGGGCATTGATTGCTTGTGCAAATGAAAAATGTGCAGGAATATCTTCATCATTAATTGTTGCAACCCATTCGGGCTTTTTCTCTCCACTTTCAAAAGTGTTACTTGAATTTGCTATATCGTGGTTCCAGTCTCCGCCCGCAATTACATAATTACCTTTTTCATATTCAGCAGAAACAAATGCAGTAAGTTTTTCTAGTTGTTGCGCACGGATTACCCCTCCTTTATCGTATGCGCTCATATGTAAATTGATTAAAATAAGTTTTTTATCCGTATTAGCAATAGGTAACGTGTACACGCTAAAGCAACGGTCATAATCAAAGAATTTTGCAGGGAAATTTTCATCAATAGGGAAAGATTTACGCACAGCACTTTCAATATTATATTTTGAAAAAGTTGCAATTCCAGAATCGCTTGCGCCGTGAGGGTCTAAAATAGGATAAAATAAATATGCTGTATGGAAATTATAGGCAAAAGTAGAACTGTGTTGATTAAATGCATTTTGTAACATTTCGTATTGATTTACAAAGTGACTACGATTTGCTTTTGTATCTACTTCCTGAAAAAACATAAAATCGGAATTTATAGACTTTATGGCATTGATAGCACCGTTGGTATTTTTTAATACTTCTTCTTTTGATTTCGCCTTGCTACCCGTACCTTGCGTTTTAGTACCATCTTTCAGTTCGCCCGAATCCATAAAAAACGAAAAATCTTGCGAATATGCACCAAAACCAATATTGAATGTGGTTATAGTGTATTGAGTATTTAAGTTAATGTTAGTGCTAATATTATTATTTACGGTAATTTCAGTATTATCGGGAATGCGATAGTATTGACAACATAGGTAAATTACATATCCACCGAAAACTAATATTACCAAACCTATTAAACTTAACAATATAATTGCTATTATTTTTAAAGATTTTGAAAAAGCAGACATTTTTCACCTCTTTTTAAATTATAGCAAATCAAATTTTTAAATCAAAACGATTTGTATAAGTTTTTGAATAATTTTTATTTTTCAACATTTCCTAAATTTTTATAAACAGCTGTTATTAGATTTAATTTGTTTTATAAATTTTTAAACGATTATTACTGTTGACTTTTTAAAATCGATTGCATATAATTAGTCCATAATATTAAAAGGAAATAACAAAAATGGAAAATAAAACGGTAAGGACACGCTTTGCGCCAAGTCCTACAGGGTACATGCATGTAGGTAATTTAAGAACAGCGCTGTTTGCGTACCTTTTTGCAAAACATTATAATGGTAAGTTTATTTTACGTATAGAAGACACAGACCAAAAACGTTATGTAGAAGGCGCTACAGATATAATTTACGAAACTTTAAAACAAACAGGTTTAAAGCACGATGAAGGTCCTGATATAGGTGGAAATTACGGACCGTACAAACAAAGTGAACGCAAAGAAATCTATTTAAAATATGCAAAACAACTTGTGGAAAGCGGTGATGCTTATTATTGTTTTTGCAAAAAAGATGTGATTGATAATAGCGAAAACGATGAGGAAGCAAATACTGAACAAACTTACGGACATCACTGTAATTGCAGTCAGTTAAGCAAGCAGGAAATTGAAGAAAATTTAAAAAATGGCAGTTATGTAATAAGGCAAAAAATGCCAAAAGATAAGATTGTAACATTTCACGATGAAGTGTATGGTGATGTATCTGTTGATTCAAATACTTTGGATGACCAAGTTTTGATTAAAAGTGATGGAATGCCAACCTACAATTTTGCAAATGTTATTGATGACCATTTAATGGAAATTACTCATATAATTCGTGGGAAAGAATATATTTCTTCTACGCCTAAGTATCAATTATTGTATGAAGCTTTTGGTTGGGAACCACCAAAAACTATGCATGTACCTGTAATCATGGGGCAAAATGCAGATGGTTCGGTGTCAAAATTATCAAAAAGGCACGGCGCTGTTTCTTTTGCTAATTTGGTTGAGCAAGGGTATTTGCCACAAGCAATTATAAACTATATAGTTTTGTTAGGGTGGAGTCCAAAACAAGAACAAGAAATTTATTCCTTGCAGGAATTGATTTCATTATTTACCGCTGATGGAATATTAAAAACTGATGCAATATTTGATTATAAAAAGTTAGCGTGGATGAATAGCCATTACATAAAAGAATTAAGCCACGACGATTTTTTAAAACTATCTCAAAACTTTATAGAAGGTTTGCCAAATTTTGTAAAAGAAAAATGGGATTACGCTTCTACGCTCGCTCAAAGTCGTGTTGATACTTTTGCCGATATTCCAAATTTGTTCAGTTTTTTAGATAACTATTGCGATTTTGATTTAAGTTTATTTGAAAATAAAAAGAATAAACTAACACAAGAAATTTCTTTGCAAGTTTTAAAAGATTTGTATCCAAGTTTTCAATCTTTACAAGAATGGACTGTTGAGAATTTAAACAAAATTGCAACTGATTATGCCGAAAGTAAGGGGCTAAAGTTAGGTGCGGTAATGTGGCCTCCTAGAATTGCATCTACAGGCAATGTAGTTACTCCTGGCGGAATGGGCGAAATGATGTATTTGCTGGGTAAAGATGAGACATTAAATAGATTAAATAAATCTATTGATAGATTAAGCAAATAAAAAACATATTCAAGGAGAATATGTTTTTTTATTTTTATAATAGCTTTTATGAAAATTTTTTAATTTTGTGTTAGTGTTTAAAATGACAATGTTTTATTTTTTTATATGCAAATGAAATAGGTTTTTCTATTGCAAGATATTTAATCAAATCTAATATTAAACAAATTATAAATATAGATATCGAAATTCCTAATGCATATAGAAGGAAAAAAGGTGAAGTAGTGATATTAAAACTAGCGATAAAATCCCATAGGTAGGGTCTTAGGTATGGATTGTCGTGAATTAAGTAAACACCAAAAGAAAATTTTGCAATAGTGTTTATTAGTTTTGATTGAAATTGAAAATTTTGAAATAACAAAAATATCAATATTGAAATAAAAAAATTTATAAATGTGTTTTGGTTGTACCAATCGTCATGGTTGCAATATTGACCAATTAAAATTTGAGCTATAAAAAGAAAAATTAAAGCAATAATAGTGGGCAATGAGTTTGTTTTGATATTGTATAATTTTATATAACTTCCAACAAAATATAAGATTATAAACCAAAAATAATTAGTATAAAATATGTTTGTTCCAAAAACAAATGGAAGTAGTATTGTAAATACTAAAGATAGTACTATTATAAGTAAATGCGTCTTTTTAGAAATATTGTTTATTATTATATTTAATAAAGGGAAAATTAAAAGTAGTACAAAATAACAGGTCGCAAACCAATATTCATTAAATAATAATGGTAAAAGAGAATGTATAAAATAAGTAAAATTAAACGAAGTGTTTGTAAGTATACTATATAATGTAAAACCTAATAAGGCATAAAAAGTTGTTTGAAAAATTAATGAATAAAATCGTTTTATAGAAAATTTTTTACTTACTAAAAAATATGCCGAAATTAAAATAAAAATATTAACTGCAATTTTACCAGAAGGTCCTGCTATGCTGTTATAAATCTCCATTTGAAAACTGTAATCAACTGTGCTTAACTTTGCTAGACAATGAACAGTATAATGATGCATAACGATAAATAACATACATAGAATTCTTAATAATTCAAAGTTACTATTTCGCACTGTAACTCCATTATTAGATATTTCAGTTTTAAGTAGCTGTTTCATTTAAGTTTTTCCCAATTATTTTCGATTAACTTATAATAACATAATAAAAAATTTATTGCAATATATATTTTTTATATCTTTATTTTATAAATAAAATTACTGCTATTTTGTTAAATTTTTTGTTGATTATTTAAATTCTATATGTTATAATAAAATCATATTTTGTTTACTAAGGAGAAATTATGGATTATACAACCATAGTTTATATAATTTTTTTTATAACATCAGGCTTAATTGCACTATTTACACTTCATTTTATAATTTTTGGTATAGTTGGATTATTCAAGTATAAAAAATATCCTAAGACTGACATTAAGAAAAAATATGGTTTAATAATTCCTGCAAGAAATGAAGAAAAAGTTGTCGGTAATTTAATCGAAAGTATTCGTAAAACAAAATATCCTCAAGAAAAATTGCATATATTTGTAATTGCACATAATTGTACTGATAAAACTGCTGAAATTTGTAAACAAAAAGCACAAAAATATAATGATGTTTATGTTTATGAATACAACAATCCGCAAGAAAATACTATGGGTTATGCTTTTAGATACTTATTCAATAAAATAAAGGAAGATTATGGAATAGAAAATTATGATGGGTTTTTCTTATTTAATGCGGATAATATAGTAAGTGCAGATTATTTTGAAAAAATGAATGATGCGTTTGTTGCCGGAGACGGTAAAGATGTTATAACTTCATTTAGAAATTCCAAAAATTTTGGCTCCAATGTTATTTCAGGACTTTATGGAATTCATTTTATGACAGGTTGCAGGCTTGAAAGTCGTGGGCGTACTGTTTGTGGTTGTTCCACTCGTGTAATGGGTACTGGGTATGTTATTGGTTCAGATTTGGTTAAAGACGGTTGGCCTTATGTTACATTGACAGAAGATTGGGAATTTACTGCAGATCAAGTTTTAAAAGGTAGAAAAATTAAATTTTGTGATGAAGCAGTGTTTTATGATGAACAGCCAACTACGGTTAAAATAATGTTTCGCCAAAGATTACGTTGGGCAAAAGGGCATCTCTTGGTTTGCTTGACTAAAACGAAAGAATTGTTTAAAAAATTATTTTCAAAAGCAGGGAAGGAAGAACGTTCAAATAAATTTTCTGTGTATGATATAATGATAAATATTTTGCCGATGTGTGTAATTACTACTGCATTATTTCTATTGAACATTATTCTCCTTGCTCTATGTCCATTATTCGGTGCTGATGCGGGTGTTGTATGGCGTAATTGGGCTATATACACAGGTATAGGTGTTGCGATTGGTTATGTAATAATGGCATTAAGTGCTATAATAATTATGATTGTAGAAAGAAACCGTATAAAGAATGTAAGTTTTTGGAAAAAAGTAGCTGTGGTTGTTACATGGCCAATATTTACAATTCTAGCGGTACCTATTGAATTAGTTGCACTATTCTCCAAAAACTTGACATGGAAAGCAATACCGCACACAGACAACACAAATTTTGAAAAGTTAAATACAGAGCATTATCAAACAGAGGAAGAAAAATTAGAAGGTTAAGTCTAACATTTAGAAACTATTAAAATAAAAATAAAAGATTGTAACTTTTAAACATTTAAAGATAGTTTCAGTTTGCTAGATTAACAACCTTCTTTTTTTATTGAAATTTTAAAATTAAAAAAGCACTCTTATAAGAGTGCTTTTTTGGTGCGCCCATAGGGATTTGAACCCCAAACCTTTCGGTCCGTAGCCGAATGCTCTATCCAGTTGAGCTATGAGCGCATATATAAATTTTTCTTTTGTGAATACTTATTAAGTATAATATAATTTAATGCTAATGTCAATAAATTTCTTGAAAAATTCACAAAAAATTCAAATATTTAACAAAAATAGAAACTTTAGTTTTTAATGAATAAAAATTTTGCTTGTTTTTTATATTTATATTTTGTATAATCTTTTAGAGGTGTGTTTATGTGTTTTTTCGCATTAATTAAATTTTTGTTAAAATTTATATTGCCTATTGCTATAATTGCGTTAGTAATTTATCTTGTTTATTTCAATAATCAAGCACCGGATGAGACAATAGAATCTTTGACTTATCTTAATTTGTTAAAGTAGGATAAAGAATGGGAGTAATGAATAAAAATAAGAAAACTAAAGGCTGTTGGAAAAGTGGACTTTTAGCGTTAATGGTATTTGTTGTAGCAGTTATTTTTGCAGTTATTTTTTTGATTAATTTGAGTAATGAAAATTCTAATGATGCTCGATTTGTGGAGTTGTTAAATAGAGAATATTCGGCATTTGTGGATAAAATAGATAATTCTAAAATATCAACTTTAAACAATAAAATTAATCAGTCACTTGAAACAAAGGACGGTAACTCTCTAATATACGAAGGGGAATTAGATGTAAAGCAATTTTTCTCTGCTAATATAAATCTTAAAAATCAATTAATTTTAAACAATTACGATTTGGCGGTTTTAGGTAATTATTTTTTAGGTGATGCAGAAACTTTTTCAACATTTGCAGGATTGTTTGCAAAAATAATAAATTTGGACTTAAACACACGAATGACAGATAATGAAATTGATTATGTAGCAGTTTTTCAAGTTAATTTAAAAACGGCAGGGCAAATTTATGGTTTTAATACTCAAAATTTACCTGAAATAATTTATGTAACTTTATCTGCGACATATAATTTAACTTATAATCCTAGCAACGCCATAACAAGCGCATATTTGCAAATTAATAGGTTAATAGGTGAAGATAATAAATATGCGGTAGCAAAAGTGTTGGAATTGTTTGATAAAAATGAAGAATATATATCGATTATGGCGTACAAACCGTTTGATATATTAAAGCAAATTATTGCCTTTTGGAAAGTTCAATTTGTTGCTAGCGATAATTGCTTTGTTTTTAACTAATCATATAATTTTGCGAATAGTTGTATAAATGCTTTTTGAATTATTTGTAAATTGTTCATTATTCAGCCTATTAAATATAAACAAGTTTAGTCTATTATTTCAAGAATAATAAAAAAGGAACTACTAGTTTAGAGTTCCTTTTGTTGTTTATAATGCTAGTTTGCTGTTTTTAGTTATTTAAAATAAAATAAGTTAATTAACAATGTTGCAATTTTTTGCATTTTTAATAAATTGTTTCAATTTGTTTAAATCTTTACCACCGATGTTATTTTTACAACCAGTGTTTACATCAACACCAAAAGGTTTTACAATAGTTATAGCCTTTTTTACGTTTTCAGGTGTTAATCCACCCGCTAGGAAAGTGGGTTTGTTTAAAAGTTTTATCAATTCAGCACATTTAGTCCAATTACTTTTTATTCCCGTTCCGCCGATTTTATTTTGACTTAAATCAATAGTATCGATTATGTAGTAATCTACATATTTAATGTTAAAAATATTTGTATAAATTTCTCCATTTTTTAAAACACTTATCAACCTTAAAAGTTTTAAGTTAGGTAATTCATCCAATATTTTCTTTACCTGATTTTCTTCAATGTTGGAATGTAATTGCAAAAAGTCATTTTTTAAATATCTGCACAATTCGATAATTTCATCAGCATTTGTTAAATGTGTTACCAAACAAGTTTTACAGCGTTTGTTGACAAATTTTATAATATTTTTTCCTACTACTTTAGATACAAAATCAGTGCTATTATATTTTTGACCAACCAAAATTCCAATTATGTCAGCACCTGATAATAAACATAAATTTGCATCTTCTATGTTTTTAACAGCACAAATTTTTACTATCATTCTTCCTCCAATCTTGTTAATAAGTAAGAAGCAAACACAAATAATTATAATTTAAAAAGAAGATATGACTATTTTTATTCATTTCCTCTTAAAATAAAGATTGTTGCTATAAAACGAACTAATGTAAGTATTGAAACAAGCAAAGATGCGACATAGGTAAGAGCGGCAGCGTTTAACATTTTCCGTGCAGAATTTATTTCTTCATTTGAAACAATATATCCGCCATCGGTAAGTTGTTGTAAAGCTCGCTTTGATGCATCTAATTCGGTAGGCAATGTAACTAGACTAAATAAAACAGATAAACCAAAAAATGCAATACCACACCATAAGAAAATATTACCAACCAAAGAGTTTGAACCTGCACCTAAGTTAAAGATAACACCTATAAATATCAAAGGCCATAAAATCATATCGCTGAAATTAATAATAGGGACTAGAAAAGTACGTAATTTAGTGGCGAAATGACCCTCTTTGCGTTGAATTGCATGCCCAACTTCGTGGGTAGCAATACTTAATGCCGCAATGGAGTTGTTTCCATAAACACCTTCGCTTAGTTTTATTACTTGTTTACTAGGGTTGTAATGGTCTGTCAATTCTCCGCTAGTTTGCTCTACAACTACTTCTTCAAGTTCGTTTTTGTCTAAAATTTCACGTGCTATCTGGTCTGCGGTTTTATCAGTTGAAGTTGCTGGCATTTGTTGTGTTTCTTTATATGTTTTAGAAACTTTTACTTGCGCCCAAATCGCAAGAGCGATACCAGGAAGCAAAATTATACCTAACAACCAATACATAATGTAAAAATCAAACATAAAAAATCCCTCCTTTATGATTAGTTATCTTGTTTTTTGAAAAGTTTGCTTGCTAATTTTTTTACTGTTATTATATTATAAAATATTCTTTCATAAAATTCAACAAAGTATGTACTCAAAGCACAATTTAACATTTTTTGCGCTTGTTTTAATTCTTGCTTGTTAAGTGCTCCGATTTTTTCTAAATCTTGCATC
>CALWOW010000043.1 GCA_944383295.1 uncultured Clostridia bacterium | reverse complement strand
CCACCAACATTTGCCTCTTGATTTGCAGAATAAACATCATAATTTTGATTATATGCTATTTTATTCATAGGGGCATTATAGCAGTTGTAAACTACTGCACCATAAAACAATGCACCAGCAAGCCCACCGACATTTTGCCCACCTTGAATATAACCCACATTATAACAATCTTGAATTACTAAAGGACCTTGAGCATTTGAATAAGTCGAAGTACCTGTCACTTCCGTTGTATTTTGGAAAAGTACTGTTTTCTCAGCATAAAGGTTAGGGTCTGCACCTATACCACAGGCAACAATAGAACCAACATAAGTTCTATTCGTAACTATTACAGTATCCTTAAGCCCAAGCAACTGAATAACAGGAGCATATTCCGTTTCTTCCTCTATTGCGTAGGAAACTAAACCAAACAAACCAGCATAGGTCTCATCAAGAACACCCACATCACTCTCATCAGCTTGAGTTTGTGTTAAATCGTCAATAATAGTTAAACCATAAATTGAATAACCATTACCATTGAAATTACCCAAGAAAGGATTTTGTTGTGTACCTATAGGCTCCCAATTCCATTGGGATATATTCAAATGATTTTCCAAACGGAAGGAAGCACGAGTATATAATTCTTGCTTTGCTAAATTTTCTAATTCAGTTTCCTCAAATTTGGTATTTACCCAATAAGCGAGCGTCCTTAAATCATCTTCATTGTTGATTTTATAAGGATTATTTATAGAGTTAGGTTGCCCGCTATCTATAAGTTCAAAATCTCCCGAACCTGCAGGAACAAAGCCACTAAGTGCGCTTGTCGGTAATGTTACCTCATCTGCTAAAACATAATTAGACTTTACGCCTGTACTAGCAATCAATACAAATACCGACGCAACAATGCTCAAAAAGAGCATCGCAGATATCTGCCATACCGTTTTTGATTTTTGTTTTAAGTCTTTATTCAAACTCATTTTTCCCTCCGAGTTAAAAAGTAGTTGCCCTTACTTTTTACTTTTTTATTTTCTAATAGGAAATTTAATTTCTAAATCAGAGTTTTGCACATAACCCAAATATTCTGGCGCAAAACGTTTCCCATCAATTTTAAATCCATCACCATGGAAGTCTGACCCACCCGTTTTGATTAGGTGTTGTTGATCACAAAAATCAGACAACCATTGTGCTTCAGCTAAACTAAACTTTTTATGAATGCATTCAAAACCGTCCAAAATATCCAAAGCAGTCAAGTCTTTTATAAGTTTTTTGGGATTTGGCTCCCCATATACTTTAAATGCATGAGCAAAAATTGCATAACCACCCGCTGCATGAATACGTTCACAAACTTCTTCGATTGTTGGCGTATCTTTAATCAAGTCATAGCAATGGAATATTGCACCAGGTTTTGCTACGTGGTCACGATAGAAATTATCTGTTTTACCTATACCATACTTTGCATAAGTCTTTTGATTTTCTGGATAATTTGCCAAATCGTGAAAAAATGTTTTGTGCGCTGTACGATAAATTGGGTCAAACTGCAAGCCTTCGGTAAATTTGAAACCTAATCTTGCCCCTATTTCTTTTAAGGTTTCTAACCTTTTTTCTTCCAATGTGAATTGATAGTCATAATTTAGAACAGGAAAAGTTGCTAAGGTGTCAAGGTCAAAATCATAAGCTAAAACCTCATATTTGCGCCCATTGTACGTAACTGCAATTTCACAACCATTTACAATTCTACCGCAAAAACCGCCATTGCTTTTCATTTCTCTTACTTCAAAATTCGCCTCAAGATTATCATGGTCAGTAAATGCCATAACATCTAAACCACGATTTTCCGCAAAACGCAAGAGTTCAGGAACGGAATACATTCCATCTGAATACTGCGTATGAATATGCATATCAATTAACTGGCCATTTCTATATAATTTATTGAACATTGACCTTTTCTCCTTTTTTACTAGTAAATACCTGAACCATAAACACTGTCGTTACCACTTACGATTTCACTTATATCAATATTTATTTCATTAGCTACACTGTCTTCAATTGAAACAATGTAATCACTTCCTGATTGTGAACCTGTTCCACCGGTAACAGTTGTATTTGATTTAATGAATATAGGTAACACAGCATATAGCTTGTAATCAGCAACTTGACATTCTACATCAACTCCATCAGCTCCTAATGGAACAATAACAACAATTCTATCACTTGCGTCGGCATTGTTTACCAAAATAACAAGTGCTGCCATTGTAGAATCAGCCAAGTCACCACTGTCTGTAAATGTAACGTTTAGAGCTTGTAATAATTTGTACTTAAATATAATTGTTACATCATCTCTAGTATCACTTAATAAATCAGCTGGCGTAAATGATGGATAAGTTGCAGAGTAAGTCACTATGCTATTATCTTTATCATTTTTAATCACTATGCTTTCCAAAACAGCCTTTCTAGATGTAGCATCTATAGTAACATCGAAAGTTGAATTATAATTTGAAATAGTCAATACATTTAGATATCTCAAAGTAGTCAACTCACTTACATAATCAGTTGCAGTGCCTTCATCTATTGCGTATTTGTAATTATTGCTAACACTAAGTCCTAATCCTGGAATACTAGTACCTGCAACAGTACTTCCTGCACTTACTTGTAAGTTGTCCGTTATCGCTACATTGTATGTACGAATATCATACTTAATAGTAATTGATGCGTTATCAGTTAAAGTGAAGGTTAGTGTACCTACATTATTAAAGTCATTAGATGGGATACTTACATTTCCTGTAGGTCCAGAAATTGTTATTGAAACAACCTTATAACCAATATTCCCAGCAGTTGCAGTCAAGGTAATATCATCATCAAGAATGTAATCACCTGCTACCCCACCTTTGACATCAGTAGAGTCTATTTTATATTTTTGTAATGAAGTTGTTGTTACATAACCTGCACCATTAGCACCTAATTGTTCTACAACGGAAATCGTTCTAGTTATCTTAATAAAGTTTACAGTAACAGTCAACTGTGTATTATTAGAACCAGGGGTTACTTTTGCAACTTCATACAAATCTTTAACTATTTTCCCGCCACTAGAGTTTGTTGCCATATATTCAAATATATTTTGTTCACCCTGTGTACCTTGATAAATAGCATCACCTTGAGGAGAGCGTGTATATAAACTTATAGACTGTCCTGCGCCTACTGCTACAAAAGCTTCTTTTAAGTAATATTTTTTGTAATCAGCATCGCTAACAGCAACAGTATAACCGGTAGCAATACTACTATTAATAGTAAGTCCAGTAGCAGATGTTGTCTTTAGGGTAAATACACCAGCAGGAGCAGGTTGTCCATCAACTGTCACTTGGAAGTTAATAGAATAATTACTAATTACTTGATAATTTACCCTATAAGTAACAGGACTTGTATCAGAAATTGCCTTAAATGCTGTTTGGTTGTACCATAGACCATTTGTAGAATCGAATGTCAATGTAATACCAGATGCACTTAAAATAGTATTTGATAAATATTCAAAACCATTTTCATAACTTGGGATTACATATATATATAAATCAGTATTGTAACCAACAGATAATTGTAAGTTTTGTTGTTCATTTTTCAACACACTTCTATCTGCATAAGAAGTTTTGCTTAAGATAACTTTACCTGCACTATCATTCAACGCATTGTCAACATATTCTTCAATTCTAACTTGTTTAACAGCAGGGTCAAAAGTAGCCATAAATGTAATAGTAGTTATATTGTCAGCAGGTTGAGTAATACCATCTCTAATCACAAAAGGTACACCTGAAGTAATTGAAGCGCTTACCGCAGAGCCATCCAACAATAAACTCCAATTTCTAAAAGTCAATTTAGTCGTTGGTACTGATGATACTGTAGGAGTTATTGCAGAATCATAAGCAACAGACTTTGCGCTTCCACCGTTTGTTACAGATGTTTGAGAGCCACCTGCTTCAATAAATGAAAGTTGACTTGTAGGTTTTGCATCTGTATCAGGGTAGTTTGATGGCAAAGTTATATTAGTTAGTACATTATAAACACGCTTAAATGTTGGCTTCAAATAGAACTCATCGCCATTACCAAACGAAATATTTGCATAATCGTTGTTTACTATTATTTCGTACGAATTTGTTGCTTCTTCTTTTACTTTTACAAAATCATTACCTTGATTTGGAATTTGGTTGTTGATTTCTGTTTGACTTCTTCCATACCATAGACCTGTAAACATACGCTGAGAGTTATTGCCTAAAGTAATAGTAAGAACAGTTCCTTCTTCATACCAATTTGCCCCATTATCAACTATAGCAGGTATGCTAGAAACTACAGAATAATCTGGCCTTGCGTAACTTGCACTAAACCCAGCAAATTCTGGCAATACTTCCACTCTAAACAAACGAACAAATCTTGCTTCCAAATTATAGTAATCGTTTAAATTGAAAGTATAAGTTGCATTTGTGCCAGCTTCGGTAAATTGTCTATCAGTTTGCATTAAATTACCCGCATTGTCCGTATCATAATGATACCAACCGACAAACTTATAGTGAGCTCCTGTTGTATAAGCAGGTGTAGCTGTTATTGTAACGGAAGAGCCAATAGCAACATCAGTCAACGTACTATAAGAAGTACCAGCACTTGTCAATTTTACAGTAGCACTACAATCATCAATATATGACTTAACATTAATTGTTGCGCTCTTCATAAAGTTATGTAACATTGGCAAACGGTCGTTTACTACATTAGATATAAACCATGGGCCATTTGCAGAAGTAAATTTCCAGTTCGCAAAAGTGCTTTGAGTACGCATGCTTTCATACGAATTAATCAAAGTACCCAAATTATTGTTAGTTGAGTTGTAGAAATAGCAATTCAAAACTGATGACGCATTACCCTCACCTGTAATACCGCCAACGTTTGAATTAGATGTTGCAGAAACACTACCAGTATTGTAGCAGTTACCAATCAATGAATTTGTAGAAACATCAACTGCAGAACCTGCAATACCACCTACATAAGCTTTACCTGTTATACCATGTAAGTTATAGCAGTTTATTACACCAAGTGTAGCACTATCCACATTTGTAGCACTTACTGATGAGGCACTTGTCTCTATTTTACCAACAATACCACCTACATAATTTTCACCAGAAACACCACAATCACTATAACATTGAGATATTAAAGATGTTTTAGCGTAGCAAACGACGCCACCAACATTATCGTTAGTAGTATACCAAGTAGAATTGATAACACCAACATTTTTAATAGTGGCATTTTCAACCACACCAAACAAACCAGGAAGACCTGAACCAGCACTTGCTAAATTACTTACAGTAAAACCATTACCATCAAAGTTACCCTTAAATGGGAAACCAGCTCTACCGATAGGGCTCCAAACTGTATAATTAGTCATATCAATATTAGCAGTCAGCTTGAAATAAACACCGGCCATATCTTGCCCAGCCATTACAGCATCTGAAAGCAAAGATAAAGTTTGAGGTTTACTTATTTCAAATGGCTTACTTGCTGAACCATCACGTTTTTGGTCAGTAGTGAGAAAACCTTCCGATTGATTAAACGCATCAGAATAATCTGGAACGGCAGTTAAAACGTTATTTTGTGAAGTTTGTTCTGTCGCACTAGCACAAACAACTGTGTTGCTTGACGTGCTAGGAAGAACTATATTAATACAAGGTCTAACCTCATACTCACAATTACTATTTGCACTTTCTACTACACCGTTGGTTAAAACAGCAACAGAACCCCCTACATTAGAACGAAGCCAAGCATTTTGCGTACTTAACCTAATTTCGTTAGAGGTATTCCAAAGTCCAGAATTAACAGTAAAACCATCAGCTTGAATTGTTTTGAAACTATTAACTCTTGCTTTTGGAGAATATTCGGTATTAGCAAAACCACCTACTTCGTAGGCACTAGGTAACCAAATTTTATCCCCTTCAATTCCATCATTATTTAAAATAGACTGTTTGTTTAAAGTATCAAGCACAACCGCCTGCGCACCGTTCTCTTGATAATATAATCTGTCATCACCATAAGCAATTATTAAACTATCTAATTCTTCATATCCAACTTTTTGTAAAAATTGTGGATAAAATTCATTAATCAAATAGTCTCTTACTTCACTTTGCGCATAATTTGAGTTTGCCCCATATTCCATAGTAGCGACAGGTTCATTGGCAAATAAAGTCAATACATCATTTTGCTTGTACACAACTGTCCAACTAATACCGCCTAATTTAATAACGCTCGAAATTATACTTCCGCCAGCATTACCCAAAGCAACATTATCGCCATACAAAGAAACATTTTTTGTCAATTGTGTAGCAATATTCTCATCTAAACCGTCCGCAGAAAATAAGGAATTTGAATCAAGGATATCTACCTTATTGTTAGTTTCAGGTTGAACTATATAATTCTGTTTTTGAGAATAAATCACACCTAGGGCAATAGCAGTAGAACAAATCGCTACTATAACTGCCAAAATAAAAACTTTTAACCATTTTTTTGACAGATTTAAGCCCCTGATAAATGTACTCATAAACAGTCCTCCAATTTTTGTTTTAGTATATTTAAAAATAGAAACGTCACAAATAGTTTTGAAATACTTAATTTTATTTTAACACAAAAGGCAAAAAAGTTACAAACAAAAAACGACATATTTTAAAAATATTTAACTTTTTATTTCTATTTTCCCTAAACCTTTTATTAAAATACATAAAATTTGCAATATTCTATTTACTTTCATCTAAATAAGTCGCTTCTAAGTCAGCAATATGAAATAGCACACAAATAGGATATCTATAATAAGCATCAGCAAGCGAGTAACTTCCGCCTCTCACTCTAACATCGAATCCACCCATATGCCAATTTATTGCCATTGCTTCTTCTCGAGTTAGGCGCAAAAAACCATTTATTATATATACAGATTTTTCGCCATGCCCATAAGGTAAACTATCATCAACCGAATAATAAGGTTGTTGCACCCAATTCCCATCAATTTTTACATTTTTATAATCAACTTTATAGGTATTGACTTTGCAAATATCATGCAACAAAGCAATAATCGCAACACTTTCGGCGGAAATAGTTTTTTCCCATTCCTCCCCATACTCATTTTTTACCAAATTTAAAAATCTATCGTAAACCTTTAGAGAATGGTCGCACAGTCCCCCATTACAAGCGGAATGAAATTTTGTACTAGCGGGAGCAGTAAAAAAATCAGTAGTTTCCAACCAATCAAGTAATTGTTTTGCCCCATCTCTTTTTATTAGATTGTTAAATAGTTTCAAAAATTTTGATTTATTTTCTTCAATCATACTTATATCCTTAAAACAATATAACTAATTGTATTAAATAAAGAAAATTATGTCAAATAAAATCGTATATTGTAAATAAAAAAACGCCATTTTGGCGTTTTTATTACATTTGTCTTTCTTGTTCTTGTTCTTCTTTCTTTTCTTTTATTGGTTTTACTTTACGTATATCCCCACCATTGTATGGTGGAACATAGGTATTATCCAACACACCCAAAGTATTTTCATACACTTTGCCATTAATTATCACTTTTTGTCTTTCAAAATTCTTCTTACCATAAATACTCATAAATATTTCCTCTCTTCTTATATTATATAATATATGATATCACAAAAAGTTTTCTCTTTCAAGTATTAAACTAAAATTAATTGTCAAATAAATAATTCTGTGTTACAATGACTACGTACTTAAATAGTTAAATTTAACAATATTTAATTTACCAAGGTACTTACATAGGATACTAGTTTTTATATAATTATTGGTAATAACCAATTTACAAGGAGTTTATTATGGAAATTAAATCAATATTAGAAAAGCAACGTGAACTATTCTTAACAGGAAAAACTTTAAGTTATAATTTTAGAAAACAACAACTTGAATTGCTAGAATTGTCTATATTAAAACACCAACAAGAACTTTTAAATGCTTTTAAGACAGATTTGAATAAATGTGAATTTGATGCAGTAACCACAGAAATAAGCCTTGCTTTACAAGAAATTAAATTTTTTAAAAAACATTTAAAGGGACTTATGCGCCCTAAACGTGTACACACTACATTACTAAACTACCCTTCAAAAGGGAAAATAGTTCGTGAACCTTTTGGGCAAGTGCTAATTATGTCGCCCTGGAATTACCCCTTCCAACTTACCATTGCACCTTTAGTTGCTTCGATTGCAGGTGGAAACACTTCGGTTGTAAAACCTAGTGCATACACCCCAAATGTTGCACAAACTATCAAGGATATTCTAGATATTTTTGACCCTGCCTACATTACCACCGTTATGGGCGGACGTGAACAAAATCAAGAATTACTAGACCAAAAATTTGATTTAATATTCTTTACAGGTAGTAAAGGAGTAGGTAAAGTTGTGCAAGAAAAAGCCTCGAAAAACCTATGCCCTATCGTTCTTGAATTGGGAGGAAAATCACCTTGCATAGTTGACGAAACAGCCAATTTAAAAACAGCGGTACGAAGAATTGTTTGGGGTAAATATCTAAATGCAGGTCAAACTTGTATAGCACCTGATTATATATTTGTACATCAATCTATTTATGAAAAATTTATCGAAAAAGTTGTTGAACAAATAAAATCTAATTACTATACAAATGGAAAACTAACAAATAACTTTATGTATATAGTAAATGAAAAACACACTCAACGCCTTAGCGGTTTGATTGACTCTAAAAAATTGGTATTTGGTGGCAAAGTAAAAGGTAGATTAATAGAACCAACAGTCATGCGTGATGTCGCTTTTGATGATGCCATAATGCAAGAGGAAATATTCGGGCCTATTATGCCTATCATTCCTTATACTGACATTAAAGAAGTGATAAATTATATTAATTCAAAAGATAAGCCACTAGCGTTATATTGTTTTTCTCGTAATAAAAAATTAATTCAACAAGTTGTCAGTTTAACGAGTTCTGGTGGCGTTTGTATTAATGAAGTTATAATGCATTTTACAGAACACAATTTACCATTTGGCGGAGTTGGTGCAAGTGGCATGGGAAATTACCACGGTAAATTTTCATTCCAAACATTTACTCACGAAAAGTGCATTTTAAACAAAAACCCAAATATTGAACTAACAGTAAAATATCCTCCATACACAGACAAAAAATCAAAATTTGTGTATTTTTATCTAGGTCACAATAGCAAAAAAGCCGACAAATAAGCAAAACTATTCGCAAAACTTAAGAAAAAGCGACTTTTTGGGTGTATTCCCCTTCATTAGAAACTAAAATCTCGGCTCTCAACGCATTTTAATTGCACTAAAAAATTTAAACACAACAATTTAAAAAAATAAAGGTAAAGTCTAATAACTTTACCTTTTCTTTTTTACAAGACCCTGCTTAAATTAACGGGTTTTGCTAGATTTTGACATCGACTTAGTATTCGTTGTTGCCTTAGAGCGAGTACGAGTCGCTCTATTGCTTGAACACATTTCCGTACCACTCTCTACTTGTCTATTTGTTGTGGTATTGTTTTTATTTGATTTACCACAACCACAATTACAGCCTCTTTTACTACTATTTTGTACAGTAGATTTTGCTGTTGACTTAGTAGCCATCATTTCACCTCCATATTTATAAGCGAGCGCTTGCATTAGTATTGTGTGCTTAATCGACAAAAAAATTCAAAATAGTTGTTGTAAAAGTTTGTAAACTAAATCTAGACTTTTTTGGTAAATCTATAATTTTGTTAAAGAGTTTTATATAAATTATTTTTTGAATAAAAAAAGCTATGCCTAGAATTTAGCATAGCTTAATTTTAAATAAATATCAAATATGTAGTCTATTCAACACTAATTAGATAGTAATAAACAGGTTGATTTCCAGGAATTACAGAAACTTCGCATTCTGGGAATTTTTCTTGTAATTTTTCGCAAAGTTCATTTGCTTCTTCTTCTTTCACACCATCACCGTAAAATAGCGTTATATTTACCCTATCTTCATTCATCATTTGCTCTACAAGTTTTATAGTCGCATCGTTTACTAATTTATCTTTAGCTTTAATTTCACCATTAGCTAACCCTATAATGTCCCCTTCTCTTAGGTCAAATCCATCTATATGAGTTGTACGAACAGCATAAGTCACTGCGCCACTAACCACACTATTACGAGCAGTATTCATTGCTTCTATATTTTCTTCAACTGTGCTATCCATATTAAAAGCCAACATTGCAGAGATTCCCTCAGGAATAGAAACTGTAGGAATTACATGAATGAAACGTTTAGTTAAATTCTTTGCCTGTTCGGCAGCCATTATTATGTTTTTATTATTTGGGAATACAAACACATGGTCGCTAGGTACTTTATCAACAGCTTGAGCTATATCTTCAGCACTAGGGTTCATTGTTTGTCCACCCTCTATAATTTGGTCAGCACCTAAATCTTTAAATACAGCCTTTATACCTTCACCTGTAGCCACAGCAACCATACCAAAAGGTTTTGTATTTTGATTTGCTTTTGCTTGCGCTGCTTTTAATTCACGGTTTTGTTGTACCATATTTTCAATTTTTATATTGTGTATTTCACCTAACTCCAAAGCATAGCCTAATGCTTTGTTTGGTTCGTTTGTATGTACATGGATTTTTATAAAACTTAAATCACCTACACAAATTACAGAATCACCGATTGCCATAAGTTTTTCACGTAATTTGTCAATATCTGAAATAGTTGTCTTTTTATTTAATTCGATAACCATAAATTCAGTACAATATGCAAATTGAATATCCGCTAAGTTTTCATAATTAATGATAGCCAAATTGTCTTCAATGACTTTAGCTTCTTCTGCTTCCTTTATTGTAAGACTTTCATCTTCGTTTATAAGTCCTTTATAGAAGCCATTGAAAATCACAAGCAAGCCACGGCCACCCGCATCAACTACACCAGCAGATTTCAATACAGGTAAAAGCTCTGGAGTTTGTTCCAAAATTTCCTCACCTGTTTTGAGCACTTGATCAAAAAATCCTTCAAAGTCTGCGTGCTTTTTCGCTGCTGCTTCTGCACTTTCTGCCATAACACGAATAACGGTAAGTATAGTTCCTTCCTTTGGAATTGACACAGCCTTGTAAGCATACTCTGCACCACTCTTCATTGCCTTTGCAAATATCTTTGTTGTAATTTCTGTTTGCTTAGCAATCTCTATTGACATACCACGCAAAATTTGCGAAAGGATAACACCTGAGTTACCTCTTGCACCACGCATAGCGCCCTTACCCAAAGCTTCCGCCAAACCATCAAAATTATTAGTTTGACATTCATTTATTTCTTTTGTCGCAGACTTGAAAGTCATTGACATATTATTACCCGTATCCCCATCAGGAACAGGATAAACATTTAAACTATCGATATATTTTCTGTTGTTTTCTAAATATATATTTGCGGCATTAACCATTCTTCTAAATGTTGCGCCGTTAAAACTCTTGTCCATTTAATCAACCTCTAAAAATTACAAAAAATAGCAAAATGATGTAAGCTATAGTCTTACACCTATTACATTTATATTTACTGTATCAACAATCATTCCAGAAAACTCTTCGACACGATATTTTACCGCCTTCTTAAGAGTTTCCGCAACTGCACTTATTGACACTCCATATTTTAGTACTACGAATAAGTCTATAAAAATACGATTTGCATCAGTGATAACTTTTACACCTTTGCCTAGTTGTTGCTTTTTAAATAAATCAGCAAAGTTGTCACTCAACCTTTTTGAAACAAGGTCAACAACACCATAGCAGTCTAGCGCAGCACTTGCTGCAATAGCCGCAATAGCATCATCAGAGATATAAATCTTACCGTAGTAATTTGTGGTAGTAACTGCCATACAACCTCACTAAAATCTCGTACATAGTACAAAAAATATTGTACTACTAAAAACAAGATTTATCAAGTATTTTTCCATAAATTTTTATAATTTTAATATGATTTAAAAAAAATTCGCAAATAGGGTTGCAAAATTTTTCAAAAAATGTTACAATATCTTATCATTTTTCAGTAGCATATTCTACTGAGTACAAAAATAATGATTTGATTACACTAGGGGGTGTTCTTAAATGAGCAAAATATGTGATAACTGCGGTAAGACAAAAATGGCAGCAAATCAAGTTCACCGTCAAAGTCAATGGGTTCAACGCCGTACTTTAAGTCCAAAGAACGTGAATTTGCAAACCGTAAAAGTTACTGATGAAAACGGCAACACTTGCAAAATGAAACTTTGCACACGTTGCATCAAAAAAATGAAATCAGAAGAATAAAAAAACTATTCAATTTGAATAGTTTTTTTTATTTTACTAACTGCTTGCTAAATATCAATTTAAAAAATGCTCTAAAAATTTTAGGTGCTTTAAAAACTATAATTCGCAAATCATATTCCCCCAATATCTTTTAAGTACAATATGATTTTAAAATAAAAAATGTTAATTATTAATAGTTTTTAACTCTTGTATTAAATTTTGTCTATCATTACTATTAAATAAAGCACTACCAACAACCAAAATATCAGCGCCTAATGAAACAACCGCCCCCGCAGTTTGCGGATTAATACCGCCATCTACTTCGATTAAAAATTTATAATCATTTTCAGCTCTTATAGTGTTGAGTTCTGCAATTTTTGACAACGACTCATTTATAAATGTTTGCCCGCTTCTACCTGGCTCAACGCTCATAACTAATACAATATCAACAAAAGGAAGATATTTTTCTATAACATCAACGCTTGTATTAGGTTTAATAGAAATACCTGCCTTACATCCTAATTCGTGTATTTTATTAATCGCACTAATTATTTCAATAGTTCCTTGAAGCGCTTCATAATGTACTGTAATATTTGTAGCACCAGCACGAGCATAGGTACTCAACTTGTCAATAGGATTTTCCATCATTAAATGAACATCCATAACTGCATTAACACGTTTTGAAAGTAATGCTAATACTATTTCATCAAAAGTTTTTCTTTGTACAAATTTGCCATCCATTATATCACAATGTATCCAATCTGCCCCATCTCGCAAAAGTGATTTTGCATATTCAGTCAAATCATTAAGTGGACAAGGGTCTGTACTAGGTGCAATAATTATTTTTTTATCCATATTGCTTTTTCTCCTTTTCCTTTGCAGTTAAATAAAGTTTTACAAAGCGTTCGTATCGTTTCTTATTTATTTTACCATCTCTAACTGCTTGCTTAACTGCGCAATCATTATCGTTCTCAGCTATATGATTGCAGTTATTGTATTTGCATTTAAATTTATTAAATTCAGGGTAATTATCAATAATGTCTTCGGGACTAAATTCATCTAACTCTAATGCATTAAAGCCAGGGGTATCCGCTATTAAAGCTCCATTGTGCATTACAAAAATTTCACTATGGCGAGTAGTGTTACGTCCTCTACCTACCTTGCTAACTTCACCCGTTTCCATTTCAATATCTGGCACTAAAACATTTAAAATACTTGTTTTACCGACAGCAGATTGTCCTGTTAAAATGCTAAATTTGCCAGACAACTCTGGATTTAGAGTTGTAGCAGTGTTGTTGTAATCTAAAGCTGATATTAGCACTATTTTACATACTTCTCCGTATTGTTCAATTATATCATTTATAAAAAATTGCGCACATAAATCAATTTTGTTGATTACTATAATCGGCGTAATACCTAACGAAAAGAACTTAATTAGCATTTTATCAACAAGTAAGAAATCAGGTTTAGGCAACGGAGCAACAACAATCAATGCTTGTTCTACATTTGCTAGAGGTGGACGTATTAAAAAATTTTTTCTTGATAACACTTTTTCAATTACTTTTTGATTTTCGTCAATATCAACAAAATCGCCGACATAAATTTTGTCGTCTTTTAATTTTTTACGCCCTTTTACAACTAAAATATGGTTATCCTTTTTTACCCAAAAATTTCCGCCCACGCTTTTAACAACTTGATATTTAATAATAATCACCCCTTATTTTTATTTTAAGACATATTGCTTGGATTAACTTCTACAAAAACCAACGATTTGGTGTGCTTATCTTGATTTACGGTATCGTAAATAAAATCAGTGATTTCCGGCTCAGTATCCAACAAATATCTACAAAGTATTTGAAAACGATACTTTTTTTCTATTCTTGACACAGGTGAAGACATTGCTTCACAATACAAAAATTGATTTCGATGCATAAAAAAGTAATCGTGGATTTTTGAATATATTCGAGCAGTTGTAGCACGGGCTTCGTCTTTTTCTTCTGCTGTAACTAATACCCTTATTATTTTAGAAAATGGTGGGAATTTTGCTACTTCACGCAAATTTATTTCTTTGCCATAAAAACCTAGATAGTCATAATTTGAAGCAAATCTATATACATAATGTTTAGGCGTATAAGTTTGCAAAATAACTTTTCCTTCCTTTTCAGCACGACCAGCACGCCCCGCTACTTGCGTAATTAATTGATAGGTTCTTTCTGTTGACCTAAAATCACTAAAATGCAAACTCATATCGGCATTCATAATACCTACCAAAGTTACAGATGGAAAATCGTGCCCTTTTGCTATCATTTGTGTACCCACAAGAATACAAGGTTTTGTATTGCCAAACTCTTGTAACAAATCGTTTAGTGAATTTTTATTTTTAGTTGTATCAAAATCCATTCGCAAAACTTTTACATTTGGAAAACGAGCCCTTAATTCTTCAACAACTTTTTGAGTACCCATTGCCCCCATTCGAATGTAAGAACTACCACAAGATGGACAATTAGTTAACGCTTTGTATCTACGGTTACAATAATGGCATTTCAACAAGTTATCTTCTTTGTGATACACAAGCGATACATCACAATCTTCACACTTTGCAACATACCCACATTCTCTACAAATCATACAACTACTAAAGCCACGCCTATTAATAAACAACATTGCTTGATTTTTTTCGTTTATACACTTTTCCAACTCGCTTAAAAGTTGTGCGCTAAAAATTCCGCTGTTACCAGCACGCATTTCATCACACATATTCACGATTGAAATTGATGGCATCGGCTTTGCATTTACACGATTAGGTAGTGTATGCAATATAATTTCACCTTTTTGTGCTTTATAAAAAGTATCAAGACTAGGTGTAGCGCTTCCAAAAATCACAGGACAACGATTGTATTCTGCCCTAAAGCGTGCTATATCGTGTGTAATATATCTAGGGTTTGACTCTGCTTTATAACTAGGGTCATGCTCTTCATCTAATATGATAACCCCCAAATTTTCAAGCGGTGCAAAAATTGCACTTCTAGCACCTATTGCAATCTTTGCTTGTCCTGTTCTCAATCTTTGCCACTCATCAAATCTTTCTCCATCGCTTAGACCGCTATGTAAAATTGCAACATTATCACCAAAACGAGCGGTAAAAGTTGACAATACTTGAGGTGTTAGAGAAATTTCAGGAACTAACAATATGGCGCTTTTACCTTCACTTAAAACTTGCGAAATTATGCTCATATAAACTTCTGTCTTTCCTGAACCGGTAACACCAAATATTAAATGTTGCTTTTCCCTTTCGGTTAAAATTGAATCGACTACTTTTTGTTGTTCGCTGGTCAAAGTAATTTTTTTATCTTCCTTTTTAAAACGGAAAGGAGCTCTCATCTTTACAGATGCTACTTGACGAATCACGCCTAAATCCAGCAGTTTAGCAACATTTGAAGAACCGAATTTTTTGTTTAATTCTGTTCTTGCATACATCATATCAGGTCGCAAATGTTTAATCAATTCGATTTGTTTAGTGGCATTTTTTCGAGTATTTTCTAATAGTTGCCTATCGTCAAAATCATCAGTTAATTCTATGAAATTAACATACAAAGGTTTTGCTTTACCATTACGTAATTGTGTAGGAATAAACAAGTGCATACAATCAACATTTCTTAAATGAAAGGTTTTCTGTATTTTCTTATTTAAAGCCAAAAACTC
This sequence comes from uncultured Clostridia bacterium, assembly GCA_944383295.1. Lineage (GTDB taxonomy): Bacteria > Bacillota > Clostridia > Christensenellales > UBA1242 > UBA7867. The sequence goes on along the minus strand of CALWOW010000043.1, from coordinate 9,768 downwards.
GGGCAAAATTACAGGATAATCATCCTTTGCCTGCCCGAGTGCTTTTAGATTTTCTTGCGGTACATCACTAGTTTCTTTTAGACTTAAGACATAACCTTCAATAAAACGTTTACCAAATGGCACAGTAACACGTTCACCGATTTTTGTGTCTGGTCTAGCAATATAGTCGAATACCCTATCAACTTCTTTATTCGCTACATCTACGATAACTTCGGCTATCATATTACCTCTTAATTATTGTTGTTTGGCCCTGGGACAACTTTTCCTTCATAAACTTCTTCGGCAGCAATAGCTATCACCTTTGGGTCTTTATCCATAGGTTCTCCAAGTAAATAATTACTGTTCAACTCTTTAGCACGCTTTGCAACTAGACAAGTCAACAAAAACTTGTTGCCAACTTTTTTTGTTAATTCGTCTATTGGTGGCTCCATCATTATATATTCTTTTTCTTCGTTCATAACTAACTCCTATTTGATTAATTCTTTAACTATATCGGCAACCATTTTAGGATTTGCCTTGCCTTGTGTTGCTCTCATCGCTTGCCCTACAAAGAATGCCATCGTTTTTTCGTTACCATCTTTTAATTCTTTGACTGCCTTTGGATTATCGTTTACAATTTTTACTAATACTTCTTTCAAAGCACCAGCATCATTCATTTGCTTTAACCCTAACTCATCCACTAGTTTTACAGGGTCAACATCTTTTTCCCAAATTATGTCAAAAATTTTTCGAGCACCTGCTTGATTTATCTCGCCTTGCTTGTACATTTTTAACATAACGGCTAAATTTTCTGGTTTAACTGAAATTGTACGTTCTTCATCTTCAATCGCATTTAATTTTTTAAACACTTCGGCAGTTATCCAGTTGCAAACAAACTTTGGTTCATTAAACAATTTTAATACTGCTTCGAAAAAGTCGGCATAACTGCGTTCTTGCGTAATCAAGGTCGCATCTTGCTCACTTAACCCCATTGAGAGATACTCTTGTACTCTTTGATGAGATAATTTTGGCAATTTCGCTCTAATACGCTCAATATATTCTTCGCTTACTTCCAAAGGAATTAAATCAGGGTCAGGAAAATAACGATAATCTTGGCTATCTTCTTTTGAACGCATTGAATAAGTCTTACCCTTTTCATCGTCCCAGCGTCTAGTTTCTTGTATTATAGGTCGCCCTGCTTCCAACTCTTCGATTTGCCTATTTGACTCGTATTTAATTGCACGCAAAACCGCTTTAAAGGAATTTAGATTTTTCAATTCCGTACGAGTTCCCAAAGGTTCTCCTTCTTTGTTTACAGAAATATTTACATCAAAGCGAATACTACCTTCTTGCATTTTACAATCGCTAACACCAACATAAAGCAATGTACTGCGTAATTTTTGCAAGTAAGCCACCGCTTCTTCCGCACTATTCATATCAGGTTTTGAAACGATTTCTATAAGTGGCACTCCGCCACGATTGTAATCAACCAAAGTTCCAGCGTTGTCGTGAATAAGTTTACCAGCATCTTCTTCCAAATGGATACGATCAAGTCTAATAAACTTTTTCTTGCCATCGACTTCAATTTCAAGTCCACCGCCAACACAAAGCGGATATTCTAATTGTGAAATTTGATATGCTTTACTCAAATCTGGGTAAAAATAATTTTTTCTTTCAAAAACAGAATAGTTGTTTATTTTACAACCAACTGCCAACCCCATTAAAATAGCACGCTCAACTGCATCTCTATTCAAAACTGGTAAAGCACCTGGCATCGCCGTACAAACAGGACAGCAATTAGTGTTTGGTTTGTCGCCAAATTCATTTTTACAAGCACAGAAGCATTTGGTTTTAGTGTTTAATTCGCTATGTACTTCTAGCCCGATTACAGTATTGTATGCACTCATTTCCTATACTCCCTCCTTGTGTGCTTGTTCAAAAGCATTTGCAACTTGATAAATAGTTTGCTCATCAAAATGTTTACCTATTATTTGCATTCCTATTGGTAAACCCTCCGCATTTTTACCGCACGGCATACTCAATGCAGGAACACCAGCAATATTTATAGGTACAGTAAAAATATCTGTCAAATACATAGCTACGTGGTCATTAGATTTTTCACCCAACTTAAAAGCAGGAGTTGCTGTTGTAGGGCTAATTAAAACATCACATTTTGACAACGCATCTTCAAACTCTTTTCGAATAACTTTTTGCACTCGTTTTGCTTTGCGGTAAAAAGCATCGTAGTAACCACTACTTAACACATAGTTTCCTAACATAATTCTACGCTTTACTTCTTTACCAAAGCCTTGCGTACGAGATTTGAAATATAAATCAACTATGTCTTGATAGTTATTTGCTCTTGTTCCATACTTTACGCCATCAAAGCGCGCTAGATTACTTGCTGCTTCAGCAGAAGAAATAATATAATAAACAGCCAAAGCAGTATCAAGACTAGGTAAGTCAACTTCTACAAGTTCCGCACCTTGCGATTTATACCACGCTAGCGCCTTTTCTAATGATTCCCTTACCTCAGCGCTTAATTTGTCTGTATAGAATTGTTTTGCTACCCCTATCTTGATGCCTTTAACCCCTTGCTCCAACTTTGCAGTAAAATCAGGAACGGGTGTTGTCGATGAAGTCATATCCATTTCATCTCTACCTGAAATGACATTTAACAAAACAGCATTATCACGAACAGTACGAGTCAATGGCCCTACTTGGTCTAATGAACTAGCAAAAGCAACTACTCCATAGCGTGAAACACGACCGTAAGTTGGTTTTATACCTACCACGCCACAAAAACTACTTGGCTCACGAATTGAACCACCTGTATCTGTACCTAAACTTGCAAAACATTGTTTTGCTTTCACTGTTGCAGCACTTCCGCCACTGCTTCCCCCTGGTACTCGATAAGTATCAATAGGGTTTTTTACAGGTCCAAAAGCAGAATTTTCGCTACTACTTCCCATAGCGAATTCGTCCATATTTGCTTTCGCTATAATAATAGCACCTTCATCGAATAATTTTTGCGCTACGGTAGCGTTGTATGGTGAAACAAAATTTTCTAAAAACTTGCTTGCACAAGTCGTTTTAGTGCCTAAGAAATTTATGTTATCTTTTATAACGATAGGAACACCTGCCAAACAACCTAATTTTTCTCCGTTTTTTCTTGCCATATCTATTTGTTTTGCTCGTTCCATTGCCATATCAAAATAAGTTGAATTTAAAGCATTTAAATCAGTTGTTTCGGCAATTCTTTCAAAGCACAATTTTACTAATTCTTGTGAAGTTACTTTGCCAGAATTTAACAATTCCACAACTTCTGTCATACTACAATCTAAATAATTCATATTAGTCCTCCACAACAGTTATCGGCACAAGAAAGGCACCATCTTGAGATTCGGGTGCGTTTGCTACAATTTGCTCCGCCGTAAGACTTTGTTTTATCGCATCAGCACGCAACTCTGTGTCTGCATTAACTGTTTTTTCTAGCAAATCAACTTTTGAAACATCGACCTTATTGATTGCCTCAACTTGCTCCAATGTTGCACTTAATTCTTGAACAAATTGTTTTGTCTCTTCCTCATTAAATTCTAATCGAGAAAGCTTTGCAAGTTTTTTAACATCTTCGATAGTTATACTCATTTTTTACTTCCCTTAATTTAATACTTAAATATTAGCACGAAAGCGCTTTACTGTCAATGATTTATCATAGACAAAAATTCATCTTCATCAATGATTGTTATCCCTAAAAGCTTTGCTTTTTCATATTTGCTACCAGTACTTTCGCCTGCGAGTACAAACGAAGTTTGCTTGCTCACAGAAGAAGAAACGCTTCCGCCATTTTGTTCAATCAGTTTTGTTGCTTCGTTTCTTGTTAAATGTGGTAACGTGCCAGTAAGCACAAAAGTTTTACCAGCAAATTTAGTACTTGCTACTACATTTGTATATTCTATTTTAACACCGCTATCAAATAAATTTTGTATAATTTCTTTATTACGTGGATAAGCAAAATAATCAACGATTGAATTAGCGACGACTTCACCTATATCACGAATGGCACTTAACTCCTGCACATTCGCTTTTGCCAAACTTTCAAAATTATCAAAAGTTTTTGCTAAATCGCTTGCAGTTTTTTTGCCTACATTAGCGATACCTAACGCAAATATAAAATTTTGAAATGCGATATTTTTACTTTTTTCAATACTGTTTATCAAGTTATTTATTTTCTTATCTTTATAATTTTCAAGCCCTTCCAAATCTGCCGATGTCAACTTATACAAATCGTCAACTGTACGTATGTTTAATTTATCATAAAATAAATCAATAGTTTTGTCACGAATACCTTCAATATTCATCGCATCACGAGAACAGAAATGAATAATTCGTTCTTTTAGTTGCCCCGGACAATTATCCTTATTAGGACAGAAAAGATTTACGCCATTATTTATAAGTTTTGCACCACAACTAGGGCAAGTCGTGATTTTTTCAATTTCTTTTGAATCAGGGAAATCTTGCGCTAGCCCTAAAATTTCTGGTATGACTTCGTTACTTCTTCTTAAAAAGACTAGACTGTTAATTTTGACTTTTTTCCTTAAAATATCGTCCCAATTATTTAATGTTGCCCTTGAAATAGTAGCCCCCGCAATATCTACAGGGTCTAAAATTGCCAAAGGTGTCATTTTGCCTGTTCTACCGACTTGCCAGATAACATCTCTTATATAGGTGGTAACTTCTAATGCTTCAAATTTGTATGCCAAAGCCCATTTAGGAAAGCGGATAGTAAAGCCTAACTCTTCTCGAGTAGCCATATCGTTAATTTTGATTACTACTCCATCAATCAAAATATCTATTACATCCCGTGCCTTATCTATTTGATTGATTACTTCCATAATCTCATTAGTATTTTTACGAACTTCAAAGAAGTCACCAACACAAAATCTATTGTCTATTAAAAACTGCCTTAACTCAACTTGTGTATTAAATTTTTTGTTTTCGATTACAGGAATTCCATAAGCAAAGAAATCAAGATTACGGCTTGCAGTTACCTTTGGGTCAAGGTTTCGTATTGCCCCTGCCACAGCATTTCGAGCATTTTTTAATGGTCCATCAGTTGTTTTGTTGTATTTCTCCAACTCACTGAGTAGCATTATGCCTTCACCCTCAACAACTATATGGTTTTTAAAAGGAATGGAAAGCGGAACGCTACGAATTGTTTTAACTTGCGCTGTCACATCTTCGCCTATTAAACCGTTTCCTCGTGTTGCAGCATTTACCAAAATACCGTTGTCATAAGTCAACGCAAGTCGCAAACCGTCAAATTTATATTCTAATGTAAATTCTGTGTTAGGATAAGATGTTTTAACTTTTGAAACCCAATCATCAAGTTCGGCAGGTGTTTGGGCTTTATCAAGACTATACAAATGCGCTTCGTGAGTATGTTTTTCAAAACGCTCGTTTACCATATCACCTACACGCTGTGTTGGGCTATCCGGTAAAATATAACCTGTTTGCTTCTCTAAATCTACAAGCGTATAATATGCTTTGTCGTAGTCTTTGTCCGAAACAATAGGAGCATCTAGCACATGATAATAATAGTTATACTTATTAAGGTCCGCTACTAATTTTTCAATTTTTTCCTTAATATCTTGATTCATTTTTATTTCCTTTTAATTATTTGCAATGGCGCATAATCTAAACTCAAAGTTTTGCTTCCCATATTACCAAAATTAATTGTTACCATTCTATTTGTTGTCAAACTGCTATCATCGGTAATAATACCAGCACCAAACTTTGGATGCAATACTTGAGTGCCTTTTGTATAAGCAGACAAATCTTTCTTTTGTGAATTTATACGATTATTTAAAAGTGTTTGAATATTAGCAGTAGATTTTGGTTTAGGTGAGTATGCTTTTTCAAAAGTGTGATAAGGTTTTGCTTCAAATTCACGAGCCGTTTCAAAACCCATTTCTTTCAAAAATCGGCTTGGCTCTTGATACTTAACTTCATTATACATAAACCTGCGCTTACTACGAGTCAAAAACAAATCTTCACAAGCACGAGTAATAGCCACATAAGCGAGTCGGCGCTCTTCTTCAATATCACTTGGACGTTCTCCCCCTCTATTGATAGGAAACAAGCCTTCTTCAAGAGCAGTAACAAACACAACTTTAAATTCAAGTCCCTTTACTGCGTGCACGGTACTAATAAGCACATTGTCATCATTTTCATTTACTGAATCAATATCGCTAACTAAAGTGATTGATTCCAAATATTGCGCAAGAGTGCTCCCCGCATTATTTTGCTCAAACTCTTTTACTGAATTAACAAACTCGGCAATGTTTTGTGCTTTATTTATTTCTTCTTCATTATTTGAATTGAATGCTTCTTTAAACCCAGCACGTTCGATTAAATATTCAGCAAATCCACTGATATTTGTATCATCAGCTTTTGTTTTTAAGTCTAAATACAAGTTTCTAAAACTTTCTAGTTTTTTTGCAACCGCAGGTGTAAATGAATAGTCAGGGTAATTTAAAATCACATTTAGCACGCTACCACCGTTGGCAAATAATTTTACTTGCTCGACAGTGCTTTCACCTATGCCTCGTTTTGGATAATTTATAATTCTCAAAATACTATCATTATCACGAGGATTTACTATTGCTCTAATATAACCTACAACACCCTTTATTTCCGCACGTTCAAAAAAGCGGAAGCCACCTAAAACTTTATAAGGTAAATTGTAGTTTAATAAATATTCTTCAAACAACCTAGAAGGCGCAGTCAATCGCATTAATATAGCAAAATCTGAATATCTATAATCACCTTGTCGCACCATATCTTGAATGGTTCTTGCAACATAATCTGCCTCTTCCCTGTCGCTATCACCTACAAAATAAGTAACAGTCTTACCCTGTTCGTTTTCTGTCCAAAGTGTTTTCTTTAATCTTTGTGTGTTGTTATCAATTACACGATTTGCTACTTGCAAAATGTTTTTGGTAGAGCGGTAATTTTGCTCTAACTTAAATATTTTCGCATCTTTAAAGTCTTGTTTAAAATTTATGATATTGCTAATATTAGCACCACGCCAGCCATAAATACATTGGTCTTCATCTCCAACGACTAAAATATTGCCCCATTTCCCCGCTAGAATACGCACAATCTCATATTGAATTGTATTGGTGTCTTGGAACTCATCAACATGAATATACTTAAACTTATCTTGATAATATTCCCTTACTTCTTGATTTTCTTTTAATAACTTGTATGTAAATACAAGCAAATCATCAAAATCCAAAGCATTGTTTTGCTTTAACATATTTTGATACAAGTTATAAGCTTTTAACACAACATCGCCATCAACATATCCTTGCAAAGATGAAGTGTATTCAATAGCATCGGCATTATTGTTTTTTATATTGCTAATATGGTAATCAATACTCTTTTTTTGGTCGTCATCTTCAATTTGTAATTGTTTAAAAACTTCTTTTAACAATCGAGATTTTTCTGTGTCTGCGTATATAGTAAAGTTTTTAGTAAAGCCGTCTATCTTATCAATAAATCTACGCAAAATCATAACGCAAAGTCTATGAAAAGTGGACACCCAAACTTGTTCGCCATTGTCCACCATTCGCTCTATACGTTCTTTCATTTCGTTTGATGCCTTGTTTGTAAAAGTTATTGCTAAAATATTGTACGGAGCAACACCCTTTTCTTTGATTAAATATGCAATTCTATGAGTTAGCAATCTTGTTTTACCGCTACCAGCCCCTGCTGTAACCAAAACCGCTCCTTCGCTTTGCAAGACTGGTAATCGTTGTTCTTCATTCAAATTATCTACTATACTCATAAATATTTTCCCCTTGTATATAGGTAATATTGTAACAAAAAAAGCCAATTTTGGCAACCAAAACGGCTTTAATTATTATATAGAATGATATAATTTTGTTTGTCTTTCCTTTTCGTAACGCTCACGCATTTCATTGTACTTATCAGTAAGTTTAATGATATAATTTTGCCTTGCTGTTTTATCCATAGTATCGTATTCGTTATGGTCAATTAGTTGACTAATAGGGTTTAGTGTAAATGTGTTTTGATTTAATAATTTACATACTTTTCGATATAATTCGTTATCTTGCTCATTGCTTGCATCAGCATAAATATCACGCATTAAACGCCTTGCATAAAGTTCCCTAATCTTTTGTTCATTTTCGCTAGCGTTATTTTTTATATACTCTTCTCGTTCCTCTCTTATTTTATCCCAGTAGCCACTAATTAATCTATGCTTAGCCTTTTTTGCAAAAGCCTTGATACTTACATTTTGATTGCTCATTCAAAAAACCTCCTTGTTTTTGATAGAAATGATTTTAGTACAAATAAATTGCTAATTCAATCAAAATATAGCGAATTTTATAATTTCGACATTTAAAGTAAAATCTACATATATATCTACTTTTAACCACAAAAATCGGTAAATTTCTACATATAAATTTATAATGACTGTAAAAAAATGCAAGCATAGTCATTTTACAACAAAAAAAAGAAGTCTTCTACCTTGTTTCCATTTTTTAAAGCAAAAAGAACAATGAAGCAACAATTGAAATTTGCTCTGCATAATAAAATTCAAAATTAAATTATTGATTTTGCAACACAAAGGCTTATGTCTTGCATAAAGTTGTTAAAGGAAAAAGTTATACAACAAATACATTTTTATTAAAGATTTTTTAGATATTATAAGCCAAATTTTGAATATAAAAAATCAAACAAAAGCAAAATTAATTTAACTTAATTTAAGCAATATAAAACAGCACCAACTTTTATTGGTGCTGTTATTTATTTTAAAAATTTAAACAATGTTAACGCTTTTTTAAAGTTTTAAATTATTGGGATGAATTTATATATGGTATCAAAATCCTCTTGGCCTTTCAAATGTCGACCCAAAAGTTGGTGATTTAGGCGGTTTGTAATTTTGCTTAAATTTTTGTTCTTCTCTTTTTAAATGCTCCACATCACCCATATATTTTTGTTGAAGCGCTTCATATCTTTCTTTTTCCTGTTTCAAAATCATTTCATCACTCAAGCATTCCGCATATAATTTCATCAACTCAACAATATCACAACTTTGTGCATGTCGAGCACAACATCTAACCATAACGCCTCTTTTAGCAAGTTCATCGCTTTGAGCCTCTTGTCTTTGTTGAATAACTTGAATCAATTTTTCCGAATGTCTATAATCCCAAATATAATCAGTGTTTACACAAAGACCTAAGAAAGTTTTTCCATATCCAATATAACAACATGAAATAGTTTCGTCCAATATATTATAAAAAGTTTTATTGTTTCTGTTAAAAGCATCAAAAATAAGCTGAGCATTTGCTTTTGACGAGTTTAATAACTCGTTCCATTCACCACTTTCCGTAAAACGCTTAAATAACCCTTTTTCCATTAACTCAACATTCTCTTTTGCTAAATTATATAAATCAACAGAATTGTTAGCAATATCCCTATAAATATTATCTTAACATTCCACAATTTTCTTAGTACTTATAAGGTCAGCAAAACAATTGTTATAATCTTTCTTGCGCATGTCGTCTAAAAATTGCCTTTTAATATCATCATATATACTGATTTCCATTATAAATTGTCTCCTTATTCTTTAATACTAAAAAGATTATAACATAAACACAAAAAAGTCAACACCTCATTTTTAAGTGCTGTTAAAAAAAGTTTTCAAAAAGTAAAATAATTAAAATTTTTGTTAGACAATAATAAAAAATAAAAGTCCTT
>CALWOW010000042.1 GCA_944383295.1 uncultured Clostridia bacterium | reverse complement strand
CTCGTGAAGAAAAAGAGGCAAATAAATCAAAGGGTAAATCTAAAAAAGTGGTTGACCCAGAGATTGCACAAGAAATTGCGCATATTGAAAAGTATCAACAAAGCACTCAAAAATCTTTGGATACAGTGCGCAAAAATTTACGACAAGACACAGTTAAGCATAACACAAAGATGGATAATCTAAAAAATGTTTTATTACAAAAGTAAACACTTTTGCCAAAGTCTTTTTTAAACTAGCAAAACAAAAAGAACTCTACGCAAGTAAAGTTCTTTTTTATTTTACTTTCAAAATAGTAAAGAGATTTTAAAGCATTTTCAAATTAGAAAAACAAAAATAGTGGCAAATTTGTTTTTTATACACATACTTGCTTTGAAATTTATAAAATTTTAAATTTGCTTTACTATTAATTTTAAAAATATTATAATTTAAAAAAGTTAAAAAAGAGTATTGACTCTCCCCTTAGGTGTAATGATATTATCGAAGTGTAAATAAGAAAAGGAGTTGCAAGTTATGTTAAAAATAGGTGATTTATCAAAGTTGTTTAATGTTTCAGTTAAAACAATTCGCTTTTACGAAAAAAAGGGATTACTTAAACCAGCAGAAATAGATAAATACACAGGTTATAGATATTATGATGAAAATAATATAAAATCTTTAAGCCAAATAATTTATTTAAAAAAAATAGGGTTTTCTTTAAAAGAAATTGCTAATTTTAGTGAAACTCAATTAATTGCAAAAGCAAAACAACTAGAAAACCAAATTGAAGAAATCTACAAAAACCTTAAACAACTCAATCTTATTTACAAAAATAATAAGGGAGAGTTTATTATGCAAAATTTTATTAATGACCCACAAGCGATAGGAAAATGGGAGCGTGTTTGTGTAGTAGAAGAAAAGGAAGAATTTTTATCAGGCAAATATAAAGACCAAAAAGAAATTTTTGCAAATTTTAAAAATATTTATTTTTTAGAAAATGGTCAGGGTTATTGGTGTTTTAGTTATTGGAGTAAAGGAATATTAAAATTTTTTAATATTGAAAGACCTTTTGAGTATGAAATAGAAAATAACTTAATGTTTTTAACTTTGTTTGATAAATATTCAAATGAAAAAACAGGAGTTGCAGTTTATCGAAAAGTAGATAATAAAATTTATACACTAAAAGAAATATCGCATATTGATAATATAAATGTTCCTTTTACAAATGATGAAAAAGCTTTAGGTTTATGGAAAAGCGTTGATTTTATAGGAATTGAAAAAGAATTCAATCTTGATAACAAACAATGGACTTATGATAATGGCAAAATGCCTTTAACTTCGCTATCATTTTTACCTGATGGGAAACTTGTAATATCGTGGATAGACAACGAATTAAGCAATCAAAAATGGACAAAAAATTTAGTACTGTTTGACCGAAACGGCAAAGAAGATGTTGCGTGCCATTATGAAATAAAACAAATAAATAACAAAAGTTATATGTATCTTGAATGGAAATCTGGCGATTATACTTTCGGTGGTTACATAACACATAAATACGTATTAGAAAAAATTTCTTAATAAACATAAACTATTAATTAAATACAAAAAGCACTTAAATAATACACATCTTTAAAGTGCTTTTTTTGTTTGTAAAAATATGTACCAAATGTTTGTGAAAAAACTATTTTTAGGGTATAATAAGGTAAAGTTTTAATAATATTTCAAACAAATTGAGGTGTTTATGACTAAATTTATGATAATAGATGGAAATAGTCTAATCAATCGTGCATTTTATGCTTTACCGCCATTGACTGCTAGTGATGGTAAATATTATGGCGCAGTATATGGATTTGTAAACATTTTGGCTCGAATGATTACAGAGTATAACCCTCAATATTTATGTGTTGCCTTTGATGCAGGTAAACACACTTTTAGAAATGATTTGTATGCAGATTATAAAGGCACAAGAAAAAGTATGCCAGACGAACTTGCGCAACAATTACCTGTTTTAAAAGATTTATTGCAAAAGATGAATATTTGCATTTTAGAGCAAAAAGGAATTGAAGCTGATGATATTATAGGTACAATGGCGCGAAAATTCCCTGATGTGCGTAATATAATTGTTACAGGTGACAGAGATTGCTTGCAGTTGATAAATGAAAACACAGAAGTTTGGCTCACTAAACACGGTATAACTCAAATAGTAGAAATGAACGAAAGACAGTTAAAAGAAGAATGGGGACTTTCACCTAGTCAAATAATTGATTTAAAAGCATTGATGGGTGATGCAAGTGATAATATTCCGGGGATTGCTGGTGTTGGTGAAAAAACCGCCAAAGCCTTGTTGAGTGAATGGGGCAGTATAGATAACTTATATAAAAATATTGATAAAATTAGCGGAAAAATGCACGAAAAATTAGTTGCAGGTAAGGAAATATGTTATTTAAGTTATGATTTGGCAACAATACGCACCGATTTTGATATACAAGTTGATTTAGAGCAATGTAAATACACTTTTCCGTGGGATAATGCAGTGTTGGAATGTTTCCAAAAATACGAATTCCGTTCATTGCTTAAACGAAAAGATTTATTTTCCGGTAATTTAGCGAAAATCGAAGAAGATGCGCAAAGCATAACTATTTCGCCAAACGAAATTTTAGATGTTCTTAAAAATTACTCACAATCAAAAATTTTTGCTATTGCTTATAATCAAGATGAATTTCATTTTTGTTTTGATGATGACAAAGATTATTTGATTAATTTATTTGGTGTTAGTGTCCCTATGATGCTCGGCAATTTTAAACAGTTTTTGGAAGATAAAGAAAAGTTGCTTTTTGTGTTTGATTTGAAACGCTTGTATCATTATTGTGATGCTTTGAATATCAACCTAAATGCAAGCGCTATTGATGTTCCTTTGGCTGTATATTTGGTAAATTCAAATGTAAAGGAAGACCAACCTAGCGCAATGTTAAATTATTTAGGTTTAGCATCAAATACCTTTGCTAGCGGAATGATTAAAGCGTGGGATATTGCACGCAATGAACTAGAAAAGAAAGAAATTTTAAAACTTTATACCGAAATTGAATTGCCTTTGGTAAAAGTTTTGTTTGAAATGGAAAAAACAGGCATTACAATCAACACAAATGTTTTAAATGAATTAGCGCCAAAATACAAAACAGAAATGGCGCAAATAAGTCAACGTATTTATGAAATTGCTGGTTGTGAGTTTAATATAAACAGCCCTAAACAATTAGGGGAAATATTATTTGATAAATTAAAATTAAACGATAAAAATAATCACAAACACTCTACTGCTGTTGATGTTTTGGAAAGTTTGCGTGGTGAAAGCCCTATAATTGAAGAAATTTTACGCTACCGCACTATTTCAAAATTATATTCGACTTATATAGAAGGTATGCGACAATACATTCGAGCAGATGGCAAAATTCATACAGTTTTCAATCAAACTACTGCGGTTACAGGTAGATTGTCTAGTAACGAACCTAATTTACAAAATATACCTGTACGCACGGAAGAAGGAAAAGAATTGCGCAAAATGTTTGTTGCTTCCAAAGGTTGCAAATTGATTTCCGCCGATTATAGCCAAATCGAATTACGCTTGCTTGCGCATTATTCTGGCGACCCTGTCTTGTGTAATGCTTACCAAACAGGGCAAGACATTCACAGGGCAACCGCAAGCCAAATTTTTGGCGTTCCGCTTTCACAAGTCACAGACGAAATGCGTAGGAGCGCAAAAGCGGTTAATTTTGGCATAATTTACGGTATTTCACCTTTTGGACTTTCGCAGAATTTGGGCATATCTACCGCAAAAGCACGTGAATATATTGAGCGTTATTTCGAAACATACCCAACAATAAAACAATTTTTGGATAGTAGTGTTGAAAACTACAAGCAAAAGGGTTATGTGACTACACTGTTTGGAAGAATTCGCAATTTTGATAATATTGTACCAAAAGCACACGATGCAAAATTTTCAGAGCGTGCTGCAATGAATATGCCACTGCAAGGAACTGCAAGCGATATAATTAAAATTGCTATGTTAAATGTACAAAAAGAATTGAAAAAACAAAACCTAAATGCAAAATTAGTGTTGCAAATACACGACGAGTTGATTTTGGATACCCCTATAAATGAAGTGGAACAAGTAAAAGAAATTGTAAAAAATCAAATGGAAAATGTAGTTAAATTACGAGTGCCTTTAACTGTTGAAATTGATGCAGGTGATAGTTGGTACGAAATATAAAAAAAGAACAAAATTTTTTGTTCTTTTTTGTTATCGTTGGAAAATGCTTTCTATTTTAGAAGGTGCTTCTTCTTGTAAAGCATAGTTGTAGTTCTGTTGTTTTTGTAGTCTAGTATCAATTATATCTCGCAAAACGCTATTTGCAATCGCACGTGGGTGATTTTTAGAAAGTTCGGGAATGTTATAATTGCGATATGTTGGAAGTTGTTCGTTAAAATTAGTCAAAATTTGTTGTTCAAACCGTGACAAAGGAAGATGTAAAAATGGTTTGGTTTTTGTAGAGTTTAAATTGAAAAATGCATTGAATTTAGGTGTATCAGCAATAGATATAAAGTTATAACTAGACATTTGCCAAATATAATCAATTTCTTCATCATTAACATTTTGGTAATAAGTTATATCTTTATTTTTATCTTCTGTATAAGGAATACCATATCGATAAGCGCTAACATAATAAGGTGTTTTCAATAATGTAATAGTCTTACCCATATTTGGGAAATTTAACAAAGAGTCTGTGGTTATTATACCGTATGCTTCTTTTTGTGTGCGTCTAGTAAGCCCTTTTGATAACAAATAGCGAATTGGTATCCATTCACGTTTAGTTTGCTCGGTTAGAGTGCAAGCAAGAAATTTTGTAATTGTTTTGGAAGAAAAATTACTCGCTTCGATAAATTGAGTTTCTAATTGCATAATTTGACTTTCAAGCGGTAATTTCGAAAAAACAAGTTGCTTGTCATTTGTTTGGTAACGATTTATTTGCTGTTGAATACTGTTGCTAAAACTGTCTGGAGTAATTTTGTATTCAAGTCCGTTTGTATAGAGTGAGTGTAAATTGTTTAGAAATTCCTGCTTGTTTTGAGCAGTCGCTTCATTCAATTTGTTTGCTGTTTCTTTTAATACTGCTAAATTTTGCAAATGATTTTCAATATTATTTTTCTCTATATCCATATTTTACCCTTTATTGAGAAGTATATATTAACTATACCATATAATACGACAAAAATCAACATAATATAACAATTCAAAAAAATTTAAACAATAAGTTTTAAGATTATTTTCTTTATTTTGATTCAAAAAATTACAATATATGGCACGTAAAATTATAGACTTTTAAGTGCGTGTATGTTAAAATTTAATTTGCATAAGGGGGAAGTATGGGGTTTTTAGATTATATTACCGCAGGACTAGGACTTTTAGAGCAAGAGCAACCTAAAAAAGTGCGTAAACCTAATGCGCAAAAGAAAACGACTTCAATTAATTATCAATTTACTGATAGTAAAATTGCCATACAAGAACCTATAAATTTTCAAGATATTGTGCATTTTGTCAAAAGGTTAAGTGGCAACATTCCCTTGATTGTAAATTTTTCATCTTTGCGTATGGAAAATGCCGAACGAGGACTTGATTTTGTATGCGGTGCTGTTTGTGCGCTAGGTGGGAAACTAGAAAGAATAGGTGATGGCATATACTTTTATGCGCCAAAAGGTTTTAAAGTAACAAAATAATTACGAAAATGATAAAATTAAAATAAAACAAAAGGAAAATCTATGGTAATTAAAAAAATAACATACACAAAAAAACGTATCGGTTGGTGGTATTTACTCACAATAGGTATTATTATTTTAGATTTGGTTTCAAAAATTTTACTTGATGGCAAAAATTTTGAAGTGATAAGTGGTTTTGTTAGTTTTATTTCCGTACATAATGAAGGGGCAAGTTTTGGAATTTTAAACGGTGCGCAAGTGTTTTTTATAATAATCGCAGTTTTATTTGGTATAGGTATGGTGCTTTTTGATATACTTTATAATAAAAACTTCGGCTCAAATGGTTGGTACAAAGTAGGCTTTACCTTGATTTTGGGTGGACTTATAGGCAACCTTATAGATAGAATTGCTTTTGGTTATGTACGTGATTTTATTCACCTTGATTTTATGAATTTCCCTGTATTTAATGTTGCTGATATTTCGTTGACTGTAGGTTGTATCTGTCTTGCCGTATTTTTATTGTTTTTTTGTAGATTTGAAAAAACCGAAAATATTAATTCAAAATCACAAACAACTGACTTGAATTCAACTCAAAAAACAAAAACAGCCAAAAATACTACGGAAAGTGACAAAAATAAGACACTAAATGACAAAAAATAACAACTTAATTACATTTTTAGGATAAAATATGGAAAAAATAGAAATTACAGAACAAGAAAAAGGCGTGCGTTTGGATATATTTTTAACCGAATTAGAACCGCTTTCACGCTCTGCTATAAAAAATTTAATTACAAAAGGAAATGTGCTTGTAAACAACGAAAGCAAAAAAGCAGGTTACACTTTGCGTGTAGGGGATATAGTGAGTTACACCGTTCCTACCCCTGTTGCTGTTTCGCTGGTTGCTCAAAACATACCTATTGACATTGTTTATCAAGATAGCGATTTGGCGGTAATCAATAAACAACAAGGTCTAGCGGTACATCCGAGTGTCGGCCACCCAGATAACACTTTGGTAAATGCCTTGCTTTATAATTTTAAAGATTTGTCAGGCATAAATGGAGAATTAAGACCGGGGATAGTGCATAGACTTGATAAAGACACTTCGGGCTTGATGTTGGTTGCAAAAAATGATTTTGCTCATCGTCATTTAGCACAACAAATTGCTGAAAAAACTTGTATAAGGCGTTATATTGCGCTAGTGGAAGGTGTTTTAAAAGAAACTAGCGGACATATAGAAACTTTTATTGCTCGTGACCCACACGACCGCAAAAAAATGGCAGTAAGTAAAAACCCCGAAGACCGTATCGCAATTACAGATTTTTGGACAATAAAAAATTATGAAAAATATACTTTGGTTAATTTTCAATTAAAAACAGGGCGTACACACCAAATACGTGTACATTGTCAGTATATAGGTCACCCGATTGTTGGTGATAGTGTTTATGGTTACAAGCATCAAGCGTTCAAATTAAACGGGCAACTACTTCATTCACAATATATCGAATTTACGCACCCACGCACTCAACAAAGATTAAATTTTACCGCACCACTACCAGATTATTTTCAAGATGTTTTGTCCAAACTTGACAAGCATGCTTGACATTTTTATAAAATATTTAATATAATTAATCTATACACAAAAAAGGAAGATTGAAATGGCAAATTTAGAATTTAAGCGCGCATTAAATTTTATGGGCTTTATTGCAACTATGTGTATCGCTGTCGCTTTGGTGATATGTTTGATTATTTCATTATTTGGTGAAACAAAAGGCATACCTGGTTTTCAAATATATGATGTAGTATCAGCATTTACATTTTTTGCAAATATTTTGGCATATTTTATTACAATTGTTTCAGGTTTTTTTTACGCAAGAAGCAAACGTAATATTTGGTTTATGATAGCGCAAATTATTGGCACTGTATTAATAATAGTTGCTGTTATTACAGGCGCAGTTTTATAAAGGGGATACAAATGAAATTTAATTGGCAAGTTATAACTTTTTTGGCGAGTTTGATACTTGCCGTTATTTTTGGTGCTTTGATTACTGTTTGGAATAGTTTTGTAATCTTTATGGGCTTTGCTTTGTTGTATTGTTCCATAATTTTTACTATATATAGACTAAAAATGCATAAACAATTAAAAAATCAAATCGCAGAACAAAGGTATTGCGATGCTTACATATATGCCGATGAAAATGGACTTCAATTTAATGTAAATAATTTTCAATATGACAAAAGTACAGAAAGGGCATTACGCAATCGCATTAATAATAGTTTGATTATGGTATTGCTAGGTTTTAGTTTTTGCGTGCTATCGATTTTTTTAATTGTTATGGGGTGCATTAATGCATAATACTATGAAAAAACGTTAAAAAAGTGTAAAAAAGTGCATTTTTTCGCAAAAAATTTGAAAAAAGGTATTGCATATACTTTTTTTTTATGCTATAACGAGCGTGAAAACAATGAAATTGTGGTTTGTTTTTTGCTCGAAAAATTAATATCTTGTTTATTTGTTGCGTTTTTTGTAAACATTTTATTAAAAGGAGTTAACTGATGGCTTGGTTGGATATTGCGGTAATAGCGATTGTCGTAATTGTTGCTTTGGTCGGTATGGCTCGTGGGCTATTAAAAAGCATTTTGCTGTTATTTGGAACATTAGCAACGCTTGCTTTATCTATTTGGCTTGCAAAACCTTTTAGCGCACTATTAGAAAGTTGGTTTGGTCTTACTACTGCGTTGGGTAATGCGATGATAGGTCCTATACAGCCAGTTTGTGAAGCAGGTGGTGGCGAAGCATTACCAAACTTTTTCTTAAATAAATTTGCCGAAATTTTAATGGGGCCAGAATATTGGACAGGTTATACAGGTGGTTCTTCTAGTGTTGAATTTATAACTGATTTTGCAAATCAAATCGGACAAGTGATTGCAGTGGTTGTTGCTGTATTGATTTTATTTATTTTGATTAAAATAGTACTAGCGATTTTAAATAAAATATTTGAAAGTATTAGTAAAAATCGTGCAGTATCTGGTTTGGACCGCTTGTTTGGTTTGATTCTTGGCGCTGTTAAAGGTGCATTGTTCGTTTCAATAGTGTTTATTGTAGCTTACTTAATTATTCCAGCATTTCCAGCATTTGGAGATTGGGTAAATAATTTACTTGCCGAAAATAGCATATCAAATACAATATTTACATGGCTAACCGAATTTACTGATGGCACATTGATACCTTGGTTTAATAGTATCACTTAAAGGCACTTTTAGTGCTTTTTTGTATATTAAATTTTAATTGTATTTTTTTATAGTTTTTAATATAATTTATTTATAAATATAGGGGGAAGATGTTAATAGCATCGAATGAGTATGGATAAAATAAAAAAAGTATTTATAGCAGGCGGTACGGGATTTTTGGGGTATTATACCGCATTAAAATTTAAAGAAATGGAAGCACAGGTCGATACAATAGCATTACCAAATGAATTAGGTAATTTAGACTGGTTCCCAAAAGAAATAGGCCTTGAATTTGGAAATTTATTTGAAATGAGCGAAGCGCAAATTGTAAAACTGCTTTCAAAAGACAAATATGACGTATTTGTGTATGCTCTAGGGCCAGATGATAGAGTATTGCCGAATGCACCTGCATACGAGTTTTTTTATGAAAAATTAGTGACACAATGTAAAAAAATATGCGAAAGTGCAAAAAAGGCAGGTATCAATCGTTGTGTAATTATGGGGTCGTATTTTTCGTATTTTGACAAACAAAAAAATGGTGAATTAAGTAAATATCACCCTTATATTCACGCACGAGTAGAGCAAGAAAAAGAATTATTTAGCATTGCAGAAGATGGAGTTTTTGAAGTTTGTGTTGCAGAATTGCCATATATTTTCGGTACTATGCCAAAACGTAAACCGCTTTGGCGTGAAAGTTTCTTGTCAAACTTTGATAAAATGAAAAAAGTTATGTTCCCACGTGGTGGAGGAACGGCTGTAATCGATGTAACAGGAGTTGCGGAGGCAATTTATGCCATTGCGCTTAATGGGAAAAATCGCACTGCTTATCCTGTTGGGAATATTAATATGCCATTTAGCGAGTTAGTACCTTTGATGATGAGAGCAAGCAAAGATTTTCGCAAGTATAAGGAAATACCTGCTTGGCTATGCGCCTTGGGTGCCCGTCAAATTGATTTTAAGCGTAAGCAAGCAGGGAAAGAAGGTGGCTTGAATGCCGAAAAATTGATGAAACAAGTTCAAAATCAAAAATTCTATATTGATGCGGAACCTATTTGGAAAGAGTTGGGGTTTAAAGAACTAGGTTTTAATGGTGGGCGTAATATTGAAATTAGTATCAAAGAAACTATGCGTGCCTGTTACCCAGAACGTTTTGAAAATAAAATATCAATTTAATATAATTTAAAATTACTATTTTTGAAGTTTAAATTTATGTTTGTTAAGTTTAAAACTAATAGTAATTTTTTTAATTTTACAAACAATTTACTACAAAAAACTTCTAAAGATATAAAATTTCTAAAATTTTTAATATAACTTAAAACTACATAATATTACATTTTAATACAATAATTAAATTTATTTTACATATTCAAAAGGTAAAAATAGTGTCATAAAAAAGCAAATTTTTTTGCAAAATTCAATTTTTGATATACAATTTAACAACAAGTACTTGCAAAAATTGAATATTTTGGAGGATTTTATGAAATATGCTAGTGTAGTAATTTTGGATAACAATCAAGATTTAGTAAACGCTATTACAAATGAAATATCAAGTTTGGTAGCAAATATAAAAATATTAAATGTAAGCCAAAACACTCCGCTAAACTTGTTTGATATCAACAACACATTGTTTATTTCGCAAGATAAAGAACTTTTAATTTTACAACTTTCCCAACTTTGCACTTCAAATGAACTTGCAGTGCTTGAAAAACAATCACCCAACTCTATTTTTACGCAAAGTATTTTTTGTGCTGGGAAAATAACTACTTTGGTAAATTTTTTCAAAAATCACAATACAGCAAATGAATCTTTGGAATATCAAACAGATTGTTTGATTGATAAGATATTTTCAACTTTGGGAATACGTAGGAATTTGTTGGGCGCATTGTATTTAAACTCTGCCATTAAGTTGGCAGTTTCAGACCCTTTTTTAATTATGCACGGAATTACAACGAAATTGTATCCAAATATAGCAAAAACCTACGATACGACGCCAACAAAAGTCGAACGTTCTATAAGACATACTTTGGAAAGTTGTTTTAATTATGGGAAATTTACATCATTAAACGAGTTGTTTCAAGCGCCACTTTATAGCCCATTAGATAAACCATCAAATGGCGAATTTATTGCCTTAATGGCGGATAAAATAACTTTAAAATTGCATAATCAACGATATGTTGGCGGATATTAGTAAAGTTTGGCAACTTTTTTTACATTAGCATATAATAATTTAATTAAAGATACGAAAGCAAAAATAAATATAAAAAGATAAAATATAGAAAATAAAAAATTTTAATTGACTTATCAATCAATTAATGATATAATGAAAATTACCAAGTTGATTTGGTAATTTATGCGGGCGTAGCTCAGTGGTAGAGCGCCAGCCTTCCAAGCTGGTTATGTGGGTTCGATTCCCATCGCCCGCTCCATTGCGGGAGAAGGGAACGACCCACACTTGTGAACGATAGTGAGCAACTAGCAAGGAGATTCCCATCGCCCGCTCCATTGCGGGCGGTTAGCAACTAGCAATTAAATCTTTATCGCCCGCTTAAAAATACTATTATGCAAGCATCGTTTGTTTGTAAGTGGAAATTTAAAATGCGCAAGCATTATTTTTTGTTTATGCGAATGTGGCGAAACTGGCAGACGCGCTAGATTTAGGTTCTAGTGGGAAACCGTGGAGGTTCGAGTCCTCTCATTCGCACCAAAGGTGTCGAGAGGACTCGGCGCTCTTTTTTTAAGAGCGCGCACGTGGTAATCCGCGTGCAACCTCCACTTTCGTGGACGGACGCTCGGCGTTATTGCTAAAAAGAGTTAACCAACGACTTGCGCCTCGCTAATACGCTTCACAGTGCTTCGCACGTTCGCTACGATTCTCTCATTCGCACCAAAGGTGTCGAGAGGACTCGGCGCTCTTTTTTTTAAGAGCGCGCACGTGGTAATCCGCGTGCAACCTCCACAATGAGAAAGGAGATATATAATAATAAATTTATTTATAAATTATAGTTTAATAAAACAAATAGCCAAAAGTAAAAACTCTTGGCTATTTTTATAATATTAGTCATCTAAATCTTTAAACAAAGAATCGGCAAAAAATTCTTCTAATGTTAAACCTAATGTTGAACAAATTTGATAAATAGTATCCGTGCTAACTCGTTTTTTTCGAACATTTACAACATCGTTGATAGTTGTTCTTGGAACTCCACCATTTTTAAATAAATAGTATTGTGAAATACCTCTTTCCTTTAATAGATTTTCCACTCTTTTACCTATTGCTTCAACTAATTTCATAATTCCTCCATAAAGACTTGTTCGCTATTTAGAATTATAAAATTATTTAAAAAATATTACGTTCGCTAATAAGAACGCTTTACAAACTTATTTTAATAGTGTTATTATAATAAAAATATTGTTCGCTATACGGAACATTAAGGAGGAGAAATATGGAAAGGAAAACTGCTTTTATAGGGCATCGAAATTTGTGGGAGCAAAATATTGAAATTAGACAAAATCTTTATAAGGAAGTCGAAAAACAAATTCTTAATGGTTGCAGGTTTTTTACAATGGGAAGGCATGGGGATTTTGATAAACTCGCTTTAAGCGTTTGTCGTCAATTAAGAAAAACTTATCAAGATATTGAAATAGAAGTAGTGATAACAAGTTTTAAAACGATAGAACCGATAATAGAACATGACAAAATTTTTGAAGATGAAAAATTTATACCATTTAAAGATATTCGAACAGTTATGTATGAAATTGAAGAAGTATATTTTAAAAAACAAATTATAGAAAGTAATAAACAAATGCTAGATACTTGCGATACTTTAATATGTTATATTGATACTACTAAATTTGTGAGTGGAGCAAAAATTGCATTGAAATATGCTTTAAAAAAGGGTTAAAAATTTTAAATCTTTACAAATAATTTATTATTTTTGCAAACAAATTGATTTTATGATAAAATTATGATATTTATTTTAATAAATTTATAGTTAAGGTGATTAAATGAAAACTTTGCAATTTGATACTAATTTCTATTCTCGAAGAATAGGGGAGTTTGAAGCAAAAAATTCTCTTACAAAAGACGAGATTCAAGAAGCACAGGCAATGCTTCAAATTATAACAATAAATAATGGTTTTTATCCAACTCAAACAGAAGCAATGATAAAAATTGATGCTTTCAATCGTTTGCGAAAAGTACTTAAAAATAACAACGCAGAAGAAGCGCATGCTTTTGTTGAATTTACACACGAAACACCAAATTTTGATGTGAAAAAATCTTTTAATGATTTTATAAATGAAATTTATACAATTCAACCTTCAAATAATACAGATGATAAAAAACAAAATTTAATTAATGAAATTTGTTCTTTTACAGACTGGGTCAATAAAAAAGAAGGTACGAAAATTTATTTATTAAGAGATATGTTTTTAGCATATTTAATTCAAAAACAAATAAATAAAGACGAAACTGCAGTTCCATTTTTATTTGGCAGAAAATTATTGCGATTTTTAAGCAATCAAGATGTTACTGATGGCTTCGATTTTGGCGAAAGTGACGATGAGCAAGTTTGTTTAGATTTTTTGTACACGTTATTTGATGCTGCTGACATGTATCCAACTGATTTTGATAGTTTCTTTAATTACTTGAAACCAAAATTTTTAGAAAAATTGCAAGCATTACCAAATTTTTATAATTTTATTAAAAATGAACTTGCGAAAATAAAAAGTGAGAAAATATT
The DNA here is from genome assembly GCA_944383295.1 of uncultured Clostridia bacterium. Classification (GTDB taxonomy): domain Bacteria; phylum Bacillota; class Clostridia; order Christensenellales; family UBA1242; genus UBA7867. The sequence continues at coordinate 1,851 of CALWOW010000042.1, read as the reverse complement.
AGTAGTTGAAAGTGGTATAATGGGTACTATGCCTTTAATACTTAAAAGCATTGATGATAGAGTTGATTTTGTTTTGTTTGGTACAAGTCCACCTTTTTATCAATTATACAAAGACCGTATCTTTACAAGGGACATTGCTAAACTCGTAAGTTTGGAACAATCTATTAGCCAAAATGAATTGTTTGTATTTTCAAGCGTAAAAGATAATAAAATCTATATAAAACAAACCCTAGATACATCTCGCTTGCAAGAGAGTAAGCAAGAAATAGCGAATACTCTTGCTACTTATAAAAAATTTTATAAAAAATAATAAAAATTCAAATTTAATATTGTTTTTGTTATGCTTAAAATATAAAATTTTTAAATTATAAATTAATTTTCAGTAAATTATAAATTTTTATAAATATTGAAATAAAACTAAATTAAAGAGGTGAAAAGATAATGAACAAAGATTATATAATTGAGAAAATAACTAGTTATCTTATTAATACTTATAAAGATTATGTTTTATTTATATCACAGGTTGATAATGAAGAGAATGACATTATATCTAAAAAGGATTGTATTGAATTTTTAATAATTACTGAGAATATTAGTTATGAAAACAATCAAGAAATAATGAAGCACATAAGACAAAATATTAATGATTGTAAAATTAATGTAATATTTACTTCTAAAAAAGAAACTATGAATTATAATTGTTTAAATAATAGAGCAATGCAAGGGCTGTTTTTTGCGCAAAAAGGAATATCTAAAATTTTTTATCATAACCCTAGTTTTACTTACTTTATAGATGAAAATATGATAAAAAATATATCATCAAATTTGTGTTTAACTAAATTATCTAAAATTATCAGTTTAGTTTCCGATTTTGATAATTTAGTGGATAAAGAAAATGGACAGTATAATTTATTAAATTTACTTTATTGTACGGCAAAAGAATATTTTATTATAAAAGGTATATTTCCACAAAACATTAATCAATGTTTTAAAATTTTAAGTGAAGTATCTTCAATAAATCTAAATTTTGATATTGAAATGGCTTTGCGTAAAGGAATGAAACAAAGCGAAGATTTTGAGAAATTGAAAATATATAGTTTTAAGGTGGCAGAGTTTTTGCTTGAACGATTAAATGAAAGGAATTATGTTCAAACCACTTCACAAGATATCAGGGTAAAAGCAAATGATGTAACATATAAAGTTCGTGCTGGTGGTTTAATTGAATTTAATGATAAATATTTATTTGTAAAAATGGGGCTTGGTTCTTATTGGTGCGTTCCGGGCGGGCATTTAGAATGGTTTGAAAATTCTGAAAACGCTGTTATAAGAGAAGTCGAAGAAGAAACGGGAATGCCTGTTGAAATTAAAAATTTGTTTTTATTACACGAAAATTTTTATTTGAATGTAAAAAATCAAAAATTTCACGAATTATGTTTTTATTATCTTTTGAAACCTAAAGATGAACAAAAAATTATAAAAGACCAAATTAAAGAAGAATTTGATAAAGATAAAAAAGATGTTTTAGAGTTCAAATGGTTTACAAAAGATGAAATTAAAAAATTAGAAATTAAACCAGCCATAATTAAAGAAATAATTATGAATAATAAAATAAATCAAATGAATCACGAAATAAAAAAGAATTTCAATGATTAAATCGTATCTTTAATTTGTTGCATTAAACTAAAAAAACTATAATTAAAATTATATAATAAAAAAGAACAATGTTTAGTCACTTACTTTTGAAACTAGCAGAATATTAAAGAGAAACATAGACAAAAAAATCGTCTATGTTTCTCTTTTTACACCTAACTCTCTTAATTGCAAAAAAAACGAATACTTCTGTCGTTGTCA
>CALWOW010000041.1 GCA_944383295.1 uncultured Clostridia bacterium | reverse complement strand
ATTGTACTATCACTAGATATGTATTTTAGTAATGTACTAAAATTTGTTCGATTAAAAGAATTACTGTTACTGTCCCAAAGTTCGCCTACTGTAACATAGCCTGTTGTGTTGCTACTGTCGAATGCGTTAGCATTTTTGTTGCCTAAGACTAATAAAAGCGTAGTTAAAAGTGCAGAGACACAAAAAATGCTACTAAAAACAGACAGTAACACTATTTTTGTCCTTGATAAATTAGTCATAAAATACCTCTCTTTTTAAAAATTGGAAAAAACTGTAAATTTTTTCATTTACGATACTCATTATAATTTATTTTTAATATTTTGGCAAACAAAAAATAATATTTTATGAAATTTGTCGAAAAAAAAGACTCAATCGCCTTTTGAGCAAATAAAGTAAAACTACCGCATTTGATAGCGTCACTTTAAGATTGAGCCATATTTACCCAAATTTGAAGCAAAACTTCAAATAAGGTAGGACCAAAACCCCTTCACCTCACTTCTATCTGTTCAGAGTTCATTGAAAACTGAATACGGGAAATTGCAAGTAATATTGCAATTAAGGTGAGTCGCAGCCCGCACGCCGTTAGTATTGTTAACATTGTTGTTATTATAGGACCCCCCGGACGCGTTAAGATTGTAAGCATTGTTTGAATTTGATTAGTTACCGGAACGCGACCAAAAGTAGGAAAAACCACAGGCAAATTACAAGATTTCAGCCCTCGGGTGAGAATAAACTATTTTTTTACACTTTTAACCCACCCTCCTAATAATTTTCTTTCTTCTAATATCATTCGACCTATATAATGCATTTGTTTTGTTGTGATTGCCTGTAATTTTTTAGCAACTTCTGTATAATGATTTAATAAATGCAAGCAAACACCTGCACGAGTTTGATAATATAATCTTTGTTCCTCTTTCTCAAAATTTGCTTGATAAAGATTTGAAATTATTTCGATTGTAGTATTTTGCAATCTTGTAATAATACTCCAACGATATTTTTTTGGAGATTTTTCTGTTATTACAAAAATATATTCGGACAATTTTTTTGCGTGAGTAAAAACAGACATTTCTCGTTCTTTATCTTTGGCAGGGTCTATTGACTCAATTTTAAAAGGTTTCCTAGATACCTTATTTAACATCATAGGTGTTATTTCTTTTGAGTCATTTTCACCCAAATTCAAGTTTTCCATAGTTAATTGTTCCATATTAACCTCGTAATTATTTTATCACATTTTTGTTTTTTTGTTTAGCAATTTCTTCAATTTTTATTCTTTTTAAAAGATTTTGTTCTAATTTAAAGCAGTTAGCATGTTTAAAATGACCGTGATAAGCCCTTAATGATTCGTTTACTTTTTCCACATCTATAATGCCATCTGCGTATGCCCTATTTAGCAATCTTGCCTTTGCACAAAAGCGCCTAACGGTTTTTGTAGATACTTTTTTAATAATTTTTCCTGATGATGAAACTTGATAACGAAAACCTAAATAAGTCAATCCGTTTTTTATTGGAAAAATTTGTGTTTTTTTATTTAATTTTAGTCCTAACTTATCTAAAAGATTTTTTATTTCATTAAGTGCATATTTTAAGTAATTTTTATCTTTATGAACTAAAACAAAATCGTCCATATATCGAGAATATATTTTTACTTGTAATTTCTCTTTTACCATTCTATCTAATTTATCCAAATAAAACATACCAAAAATTTGACTAGTTTGATTACCGATAGGTATGCCCCTGCCCGTAATAATCATATTTTGTACGCTAGGGTGCTTTCGCACTTTTTCAGTTGGTTCGCATTGAATATCTTTTAAGTATGTAGGGTTAGTATGATAACTATCTATTATCATTTCAATAAAATCTCGTAATTTTTTATCTTTTATATGCTTCAAAACTAATTCTTTAAGTTGTCTATGCGGTATGGAAGGAAAATATTTGTGAATATCACATTTCAAGACATAACCATTCAAACCATTTTGCCGAATAAATTTTCGCAAATTGTTTTCAAGTCGTTTGAGTGCATAATGTGTACCCTTGTTAATCTGGCATACGCAATTATCTGCTATTGCGTGTTGAGTAAAATACGGTGCTAAAACATCATCACAAATTACATGTTGTACTATTCTATCACTGTACCGTAAAGTTTGAATTTCTCTTTGCTTGGGTTCGAAAACTGTAAAACTGTTGTATTTTTTAATTCGATACTTACCGCTTGTTATATCTAAATAAAGTTCGTTTATATTTTCAAGTAATTTCAGTTCATATCTAACAATAGGTCTTTTTTGCCTTTTGGCAACTCTGCCTCTAAGATGAGCATTATATAAATTTTCAACAGTAAAAATTTCATCAAAACTTTTTTTAATCATACTTTTCGTAATTTTTTGTTTTTATTAAGTATAAATTATTTTAGTATTTTGTCAATCTTATACAACAAAAAAACGCAATCAAGACTGCGTTTTTGAAAACAAAGTTTTTGCTTTCTTGCGAAATAATTTAGGAGTTGCAAAAGGATTTTGACTTTGCCTATGGATATTAATTAAAACGCCCATTCCTGCCATAAACATAACTATACTTGTACTACCCGCCGACACCAAAGGTAAAGGTAGTCCTGTCGGTGGAATTGCTCCTGTAACAACGGCAATATTCAACACTACTTGCACGGCTAAAATTGTAGTAATACCTGTTGCCAAATAGCAACCAAATCTATCTTTTGCGTGTACCGCTATTTTAAATCCCCAAAATATGAGAGCGCCAAACGCCAACACTAGCAACAAGCAACCTACAAAACCTAATTCTTCGCCTATTATACTAAATATAAAATCGCTTTCGCTAAAAGGAAGGAAAGAATATTTTTGCCTACTATTAAACAGCCCAACACCAAACCAGCCACCGCTTCCCAAAGAGTAAAGTGATTGAATTAGTTGAAAGCCTTCACCTTGTGGACTTGCCCACGGGTCTAAAAAAGCCATCAATCTTTTTAAACGGTAAGGTTCTAATAAAATTAGTATCGGTACAAGTGCGATTGCGGGTATGCCCATTAAAAATAGTTGTTTCAATCGCATTCCTCCAACCAAAAGCATAACAACCATAAGCACGCCGACACAAATAGTTATGGACATATTAGGTTCTAAAATAATTAAAAGACACATAGCACAACCTGCCATAATCACAGGAAGCGCACCTTTAAAGGTATTCATTTTTTGATAATTTTGAGACATATAAGTTGCGCTAAATATTATAAAACAAAATTTTGCAATCTCACTTGCTTGGAAACTAAAAGCACCAAAACCTATCCAGCGTTTTGCCCCATAGGACTCAATTCCTATCCCTGGTATAAAAACTATACACAATACCGCTAAACCAACTGCCAACGCTATCCAACCTATTTTTTGCAACCAACTATAATTTATAAAATAGCACAAAATCATCACTATTGTGCCTATCACAACACCCACGATTTGCTTGTTTGCAAAAAACATCGCATCGCCATAAGTTTTTTCTGCATTGTAGCAAGAAGCGGAGTAAACCATTATTATACCAAAAATTGCAATACCCAACACTAGCAGAAAAACAGGAAAGCAAAACTTATTCGCACCTTTATACATAAAGTCTATTTTTTCTTTCACATTTTACCCCAAAACCAAATTACAGAAATATTCACCGCGTTGTTTGTAATTATCAAATTCATCAAAACTAGCACAAGCGGGACTAAACAAAACAATTTCACCTTCCTTTGCATTTTCCCTAGCATAACAAAATGCAGTATAAAGTGTTTTATGCAAAGTTGCATTTTTAAATTTTTGTTTTAATGCGGTCTTGTAGATTTTTTTACCCATTTGTCCAAAAGCAACTATTTGCACAACATTTTGCGGTAACTGTTTGATTAATTCTACAAAACTTTCCCCCTTGTTACTTCCGCCTAGCAATAGCCAAATATTTTTGTTTTCAAAACTATTTACAGCGACCAAAGTTGAATTTGTGTTTGTTGCCTTTGAATCGTTGTAGTACTTTACTCCATTTATCTCACCCACTTCTTGAATACGGTGCTTTAATGGTTTTGCGCTATTAATTGCTTTTTGAATTACACTCGGTAGCACACCGCCAAAAAGTGCCAAACTGACAGCACACAAAATATTGCTTAAATTATGCTTGCCTAATAATTTTATTTTATCTAAATTAGCAACAAATTGCGCTTCACTATCTTTTTGCCTAAAAATTTGATTGTCTCGTATAAAAACGCCGTTGTATTCTTGCGGTAATTCTGTTAAAGAAAAATATTCTACATTTTGCCTATTTTCGCCTAATTTACGCACTTTTTCATCATCGTAGTTTAAAAATATTTTTCCATTTTCTTGCACCCTATCCAAAATTATTTTTTTGGCAGAAAAATATTCTTCAAAACTTGCGTATCTGTCTAAATGGTCTGGTGCAATATTTAAAAAGCCAACAGCAAGCGGACTGAAACCTTGCGAATACTCTAATTGAAAACTACTCACTTCACAAACTACTTTATCATTTGGAGCAATTAAATCAACTTCATTTGAAAAGGGATTGCCCACATTCCCAACCAAATGCGTGTTGAATTTTGCTACTTTAAAAATGTGTGCAAGAATATTTACCGTAGTTGTTTTACCGTTTGTACCTGTTACCGCATAAATAGGAGCAGTGCAAAACTTACTAGCAAAAGCCATTTCGCCGATAACTTCTATATTAAATTCTTTAACAAGTTTTTGAAGTTTTTTACTCAACTTTACGCCCGGACTTAATACTATGCAATGTACTATGCGTAGCGTTTTTGCGCAGAGTTTGTCTATTATTTCGCAATTTTGATTTAATAAGCCTCCCATTTTCAACTCTTGCGCTAGTTTGTTGTTATCGTCATATACAAAGACATTTTCTTCGTTTTTTATCAAAAAGTTTGCCACTGAAATTCCACTTCTTCCCAACCCATATACCAAATAGTTTTGCATATTGCCTCCTATAAAACAAGCATAACTGAAATCACGCTTGCTATTATTGTCACTATTATATATATGGCGACAACCTTCGTTTCATTCACCCCTTTTTTCTCAAAATGATGATGTAGTGGAGCCATAAGGAAAATGCGTTTTTTAGTGCGTTTAAAATGTAGTACTTGAATTACAACGCTTACAGCACTAACCACAAACACAAAACATATTATCGGCAAAATCATTGTTTGTCTTGAAAAGACCGCTAAACAAGTAATCAAGCCCCCTAACGCTAATGAACCTGTATCTCCCATAAAGATTTTTGCAGGAAAACTATTGAATGCTAAAAAAGCAAGCAAACCGCCTGCGCCTGCAGAGCCCAAAATTTGCAAGTTATATAATTGTTGCGCAAGTGCTTGTCCGCCCCCGTTGTCCAAATAATTTTGTTGAGTAATGCCTACTATAACCGTTAGCCCCACCAACATAACAAAACTTGTCCAACCTGCAAGTCCATCTAGTCCGTCCGTTAAATTTGCAGAATTTGTCATTGCTAAAAACACAAAGATTATTAGGGGTATTATTCCCCACGACAAATCCCACTGACCCCACGGCAAATACAGCACCGAACCTATATCGGTATTGTTGTAAACATATATAGAAATTATAATCGCAATACCAAACTGCCCTATTATTTTTTGATATGCACGCAATCCTAAATTTTTATGCGTATGCACTTTTATAAAATCATCGAGAAACCCTAGTAATGCATAGCCAAAAAAAGTGCCGAGCGCTACATACATTATAGAGACTTGTCCACCTGCAAAGGCAAGGCTTACTGCAATAATAGGAAGTATGAAAATAAGCCCACCCATTGTTGGTGTACCTTGCTTGCTTTGGTGCGCTGTCACATATTGCAAAATCTCTTGTCTAGCTCCTACTTTTTTTGCCATTCTTATCACAAATGGTGCAAGCAATATGCTAATAGTAAATGTTATTAGAAATACTAGCAAAATTGTTAGCATTTTTGCTCCTCATAAAATATTTTTTTGCTCTCGTTGTTCACTGTTTCATAATCTGAATAGTGAATTTTCTTTCCGCCGATATCGAGATAGTCTTCCGCTCCTTTCCCTGCAATAACTGCTACATCTTGAGGGCGAAGTTCTCTCAATACATAATTTATTGCCGAAACTCTATCAGTTATGCATATATAGTCATTAGTTATTTTAGAAATTCCCATTTCTATATCTTTTATTATTGCTTCGGGTTGCTCTAATCGAGGATTATCACTTGTTAGCACGCTAAAATCAGCCAACTGTCCACTAACTTCGCCCATAATATGTCTTTTTGAAGCATCACGATTGCCACCGCACCCAAATACGCTATATACTTTGCCTTCCGTAACTTGTCTTACGCTAGACAAAATATTTTTTAAACCGTCAGGAGTGTGCGCATAGTCTATTACAACATTAGCACCATTTTGTAATTTAATTACATTTATGCGCCCGGGGACAAAATCCATTGTTTGTAACCCTTGTTTTATAGTTTGCAAGTCAACACCGAGTTCTAGACAAGCACCTGCAGAACCTAGTGCGTTATAAACATTAAATTCACCGATTAGTTTTGTGTGAATACTAGTTTGTTGCGTGCCTACTTTTAAATCAAAACTAGTACCAGCAAGACTATATTTAATATTTGAAGCACTTATATCGGCTTTATCTTTAATGCCAAAACTTTTTAATTCAAAATTTTGAGTATTACAATTTTGCATAGCCAAATTTATATTTTTACCTATACCGTCATCTATATTTACAATACATTTTTTACAATATTTTGGTTTTACAAAATCACTTTTTACTTGCGCATAATTTTCAAAAGTTTTGAAAAAGTCCAAATGGTCTTGCGTTACATTTGTTAAAATTCCAACATCAAAAGTAACCCCTGCTAGTTTTTGCAAAGCAATAGCGTGAGCGCTTACTTCCATAACTACGGTATCCATACCCGCATCGCTCATTCGCTTAAAAGTTTTGTGCAACTCTATCGGGTCTGGCGTGGTTAGAGTGCTTGGAAATTTTTTATCTCCTACCATAATACCGATTGTGCCGATAACCCCTACTCTTTGCCCTGCGCTTTCTAAAATATTTTTAATCATATAAGTTGAAGTTGTCTTACCGTTTGTACCTGTAATGCCCACAAGTTTAAAATTTTTGCGAGGGTTTCCGTAAAAATTTGATGCCATTAAACTCATGGCTTTGCGAGTGTCTTTTACTACGACTTGATTTACATCAATAGGGAGCAAATGGTCCACAACCAACAATTTAGCGCCACGCTTTACCGCATCAACTGCATAATCGTGACCATCTACATTTACGCCCTTGATACAAACAAAAATACTGTCACGGCGTACTTTTTCGCTATTCATTGTTAAACCTACAGTGTTGATTTTACTCAAATCAATATCATTTTCTATTTCTATACCTTCAAATAATTTACTTGCTATCATTTATTACCCCTTTTTTAAACTTATTATATAACTGCACTTTTAAAAAAGTTACAAGCAAGCAAAAATAGTCAAAAAACTATGTTTTTATCATTATAATTGCACCTTCAAACAGTTTTTCACCTTCGGGTACGCTTTGCCATGTAACGAAATCGCCTTCGCCATCAATTTCGTATTCTAACTTAATTTTTTTAATCAAACTTACTGCTTCAGTTATAGACATACCGACAAAATTAGGAACAGAAATTGTTGGCTCTAATTTTGCTAAATCTTCGGTTAAGTTTGTAGGTGCGATATTTAAGTAGTTAAACAATCCGCTAAAAACTTGTTTTGCATAAGGTGCGGCTACCATACTTCCATAATAAACACCTGTTCCGGGTTCATCTACGCATAGCAACAAAACATATTGTGGGTTTTCGACAGGATAACAACCTACAAAACTAGATACATACTTACCGCTTGCGACATGGCCATTTTCATATTTTTGTGCTGTTCCTGTTTTACCGCCTATTCTGTAACCTGGTACAAAACTATACAAACCTTGTGTGCTTACAACTTGTTCCATCATTTGCGCCACTTGTTTGGATACACTACTATCTAATACCTTTCTTTTGGCAACGCCACCAAATTCTTTTGTTGTGCCATCAGTTGTCGATATAGACTTGATAAAATGCGGTTGATATAGAGTACCATTAAGAACTGCACAAACTCCTGTAATCATTTGTAACGGAGTAACAGCAACCGCTTGCCCAAACGAAATACGAGCAAGGTCTACATTTTTAACTGTACTTTCATTCATCATTATACCAGCACTTTCACCTGCAAAATCTACCCCTGTTGATTGTCCTATTCCAAAGCGTTCTAGATACTCATATAATTTTTCCGTACCTAATCGTAATCCTAAATCCATAAATACACTGTTGCAACTATTACACAAGCCTTCAACAAGCGTTTCCGAACCGTGACCTTTCGTACGCCAACATTTTATTTTTTCGCCGTCGACAATTCTATATCCTGGGTCATAAAATCTTTCTTCCAAATTTGTCACCCCTTCACTTAATGCTGCTGAAATGGTAAACAATTTGAATGTACTGCCTGGCTCGTAAACATCTACAATATTCACATTCTTGCTATATGCTAATAGTTTTTCTACATCATCACGAGGGGGATTGTTTAAATCAAAACTAGGTTTTGATACCATTGCTAAAATTTCGCCATTGTTTGGGTCCATAATTATTGCTGTCACGCCCTTTGCTTTTTGTTCTTGCATAGCCTTATCGCATACGCCTTCCAAAACTTCTTGAATTTCGGCATCAATAGTAAGTCCTATATTACACCCCGGAATACCTGCAATAAAACTCGTTGTAGCGTTTGACAATTCCAAACCTGTAATAGTGCTTTCTGTCAACGCTTTACCATCAGTGCCTGTTAAAAAGTTATTGTAATAAGCTTCTAAGCCTGCTTGACCTACATTGTCAATAGTTGTAAAACCTAAAACACTTGTCAGCATATCTCCGTATGGGTATTGTCTTGTACTTGTTTCACCTAAATAAATACCATCTACATTTGCTGACAAAATTTCTTTCGCAACAGTTATATCGACCTGCGATTTAATTAAACTTTCCGAAATATTTGTTTTTTGCGCTTTTTCCAAAACAGTATTGTAATCTACATCAAGTTTCTCACTCAATAAGCTTGCGACAGCATGCGCATCTTTAACATTGCTTGCCCTAACATACACATTGTAACTAGTATAACTTGATGCTAAAACTGTCCCATTTCTATCTAAAATTTCCCCACGCAATCCGCTTAATGATAAATCACGTGTCCACTGTGAAATGGCTCGTATTTGTAAGCCCTTGCCTTGAATTATTTGCACAAAAAACAATTTGCCCATTACACAAAGAAAAAGAAAAGATATTATGCTAATCACACATAATATCCTCTTTTGTAATGAAGTTATTGAATATTCTTTTTTCAATACTGCCTCCCACGACAGCACTACCTACCAAACAAATATGCTATAAATTCGGCAATTTTATTAAAGATATTATCACTTGTAGTGATTTGTGTAGGATTTTGTGGAGTAATATCAATAATTGTGCCATTTTCTATTTGCATCATACCCTCAGGTATAGTACCAGATTCGTTTGTTATACTACCATTTAAACCGTCTAATTCTTGTTCTTGACTATATATCCCACTTTGAGTATCGTTGATATTCCTATCAATAGCGCCAATAGAGAAAATATTGCAAATAATCAACCCTAACAAAAGTACAGCACAGCACACCCCTGTACCTATCCACATTTTCATACGAGTATTTAATTCGCTTTTTTTAGTTGTCGTTTTAGTTTCGTATGATTTGATTTCTAGAGTTGGTGCTTGTGTTGGAGTTTCTACAACATCTTCGTATCGTTTCCGCAACTTATTTAAACTTTCCGAATCCCCAAAAAATGGATTTGAAATTGTATTAACACTTTTTTTAGGTGTAGATTTTGTACTTTGCGTAAACGCCTCTTTGTCGATTTCATCGTATGCCTTTTGTAAATTTTCGGCAGTATGAGAATTGTCAAAATTATCTACTTCACGCTCAATTTCAGTTTTTTGTGGAATAGTATTTTCTTGTACTCTCTTATCAATCAAATCAAGCAAATTTGTAGTTGGCTTTTCAATGGTAGTTGTAATAGTGCCATCATCTTCTTTATATGACATAATAATATACTCCTAATTTTTTTAGTTTATTACAATTTTTCTAGCACTCTTAATTTTGCACTATGCGCTCTTGAATTTTGTTCACACTCTTCTTCACTCGGTAAAATAGGTTTTTTATTTATCAATTTGACTTCTTCCTTATGGTGACAAACGCAAACAGGTAAATTTTTATCGCATATACAATCACTTGCAAGCAAATTGAATGCATCTTTTACAATTCTATCTTCCAAAGAATGAAAAGTAATGATTGCTAATCTTCCGCCTTGTTTTAAGCCATCACGCACCATACTAAATATGCATTCACGCAGTTTTTCTAATTCGCCATTTACCTCAATTCTAATTGCTTGAAACACTCTTTTAGCGGGGTGCCCTGCGCTAAATCTAAATTTAGCAGGGACTGCATTCACAATTATATCAACTAATTGTTTTGTTCTTGTAATCGGCTTAACTTTTCTAGCTTCACAAATTGCTTTTGCAATACTTTTTGAAAATTTTTCTTCACCATAAGTTGAAAATATTTGAGTTAAGTCTTCTTGCGAATATGTATTTACCACCTTTTCGGCATTTAAGTCCGCATCTGCATCCATTGCCATATTAAGTTCGCCATCTTGCATATAACTAAAGCCACGCTCTGCGTTGTCTATTTGATAACTGCTTACACCTAAATCGAGTAAAATTCCGTCTAAACCTGCAATATTATTTTGAACCAAAACTTCCTTGAAATTTTTAAAATTCGTATGTGCGTAAATCATACTGCACTTGTTATCTTTTAGTCTTTCTTTTGCAAAACTAATTGCTTCCTTATCTAAATCAAACATCACTAAACCGCCGTTTTTATCTAGCCGTTGTGCAATTTGATTGCTATGTCCGCCCCCTCCGAGAGTGCCGTCCATATACCAACCGTTTGGCTTGATATTCAATGCTTCTATACATTCATTTAGCAACACTGAAATATGTTTAAATTCCATTTTAGCACCCCCTTTTTTAATTATACTTCACACACTTCAACAAGTTTGCAATTTACTTGGTCGCAACTTGTCAACAAATATTTGACACCATTCTGCACGAGTTCGAGTTTGCAACGGCAATTTTTACCATGCAAATGCCCATAAACAACATAATCTACTTTGTACTGTTCACATAATCTAGTAAAATCGGACGGTAACATTTTAGCATTAAATGGCGGATAGTGTATCATCACTATTTTTTTATCTCCTTGTTTATACAACTTGTCCATTGCCTGCAAGCCCAAACCTAATCTAATAACTTCACGTTTGTAAATCTTTTCATCTTCTTCATCTTTAAAGTTTTTTTCTGGCACAGCCCAGCCACGAGTCCCGCAAACTACCACGCCATCAAACGAAATAGCATCATTTTGTAATGCATATAAATTAGGCTTTAATGCGTTTCGTACAGAAGTGATAGATTTCCACCAATAATCATGGTTACCTCGTGTAATTATTTTTGTACCTTTTAATTTTGCTATTAAATCTAAATCTGCTTGCGCTTCCTCAAGATACATTCCCCAACTAATATCGCCCGGAATGAGTACTAAATCGTTTTCACTAACTTTTTTATTCCAATCTTCACAAATGCGTTCAAAGTGATTTTCCCACCCCGGACCAAATATATCCATTGGCTTTTCGACATTAGTTGATAAATGTAAATCTCCTATTGCAAATATTTTCATACACTACTCCTAATTTAATTATAATTATATACGTTAAAAAACGCAAGCGTTTAGTAAATTAATTTAATATATTAAATTAAAAATAAAAAAGTCCGCCCACACAAGACGGACCTTTTGTAGAGATAAATCTTATGAATTTTTGTCTAAAATTCGTTTGTATTTACTGTTATCGGATTAGTTGATGGGAACAACGGCATTTCAAAGAAGCCTTGACAAACATTTGTAGAGAATTCTTGACATTGAGGAATGTGACAATAACCGTAACTAGGAACCAGCAATTCAGTTTCGGCTACTATTTTGATAATCATCATTACACACCCACCAATAGTAGCAATATTGTCTACAAAAGTTGCTTGAGCAACAATGGCACTAGCAACAAGTTCTACCTTGTAAGGTATTATTGATGCTTGAGGCAAGAATAATACGACATCTTGCGGTAAAGACAATATACCTGTTGCAACTCCTTGCACATTGTTTGCATCTGTGTACACTATCTCGATAGGAATATTGGCGATTGCAGAAATATGCGCAAAGTTTGGACGGTCATCAAAACGAGTAATAACGACATTTGTTAAAGTTGGCGCTATTGTTGTGCTTGATTGACCAGAAACAAAAGTCAAAGGATAAGTTGGACTTGCAGGAGTAAAGTTTGTCAAAGCGATCTCAGTGTCGCTAATTTGTTGTTGTTTTAAACAAGCATCAAAAACTTTTTTAACCTGAATACAAACTTTTTCGCAAAGACCACGCAAAGGGTTTCCGTTGATAGGACCCGGAATCTGCTCTGTCCTAATACCAGAGAAAAAAGACATAATTACCTCCATAAGATTAACCCGTACATAATAAATTATGAAAAAAAATATAAAAATGTGACTACTTAAAAAACAAACCAAATTAAAAAACGCATTGAGATTTTCAATGCGTTTTGATAGTATGCAAAGTACTATGCAAACAATTTTGCGAATAGTAGTACCTTTTAATACTGCTTTTTATATTTTTAAAGAAGAATACAAATAATTCCGCCCTTCCCTTCATTTACAATACGAGTTAATGCCTTTCTCATTTTCTTTTGCGCTTCCAACGGCATGGCGTTTAATTTACCTGATATGCCATCACTCATTAATTGATGCATTGTTTTACCAAACATATTTGTTTCCCAAATTCCGTCAGGATTTGTTGATGCTTCTGCCTTTAGATAATTTACTAAATCTTGCGATTGTTGTTCACTCCCCACTATAGGGCTAACTTCTGTTTCCAAATCTACACGCATAATGTGTAAACTTGGTGCAGTTGCTTTGATACGAACGCCATAGCGATTTGCCCCCTGTTTCACAATTTGAGGTTCTTCTAACTCTAATTCATCTAGGGTTGGTTGGACTACGCCATAACCTGTTTCGTTGACTTGAGCCAAAGCGTCTTTCATTTTATCATAATGCAATTTCGCCTGAGCAAGCGAGCGTATTTGAGCAATCAACTCAAAATCATTGTTTATAGTCATTCCGCACTGCATACTTAATACTTGATAAAATAAATTTTCTTTTGGTACTAAATCGTAAAGAATTCTACCTTCTCCCATTTCTACAGATGACAAAACTAACGGTTCAAATCTTTCACTGTTTTCAAACATAACAGCACCTTTATCAAACTCACCTATTTTTGTGACATTAGCGCTTACCTTACGCAATTCATCAGCGACTTCGGTTATAATTTGATTATCAAAAGGCAATGCAGTCATCCATTGAGGCATATTGATTTCTATACTCACAATAGGAAACTCTTGCAAAATTTTGTCAAATGTGTTTGCTACATCTTTTTGGTCTAATTGTTGCGCATTAAGAGCAAGCACGCCAACATTATATTTTTGTTGCAAAGAGTTTACAAGTTCTTTCGTTTCTGCTGATTTAGGGTGTGCGCTATTTACCACCACGACAAAGGGTTTGTTATGTTCTCTAAGTTCACGAACAAGTCTTTCTTCTGCGGGCACATAATTTGAACGAGCAATTTCGCCAAAACTTCCGTCTGTCGTTAATAGAATAGCAACGTTACAATGTTCCGTCACAACACGTTGAGTACCTAGTTCGGCGGCTTTTTCAAAAGGCATTTCCTCTTGCGACCACGGAGTTTTTACCATCCTTGCTTTTCCGTCTTGAATATGTCCTTTTGCACCTTCTACCAAATACCCCACGCAATCTATCATTCTTACATTTGCCCACACATTATTACCCAAATCAACCCTCACTGCATTGGCTGGCACAAATTTAGGTTGCGTTGTCATTATGGTATTACCATCGGCGCTTTGCGGTAACTCATCTAATGCGCACGCATGTAGGTTTTGTTCCGAAATATTAGGTAGGACAAATTGTTCCATAAATTTAGTTATAAACGTTGACTTTCCCACACGAACAGGTCCTACTATCCCAACATATAAGTCGCCCTTTGTACGTGTAGCAATGTCGTGATATATATCATAAGTGTTCATATTTCCACTCCTTTAAAAGTTTACTTAACTTAATGTATGTAAACGCATGTTGGAATAGAACAAAACAATTTATATTGAATAATCAAAAATAAAAAACGCACCGTAGTGCGCTTTTAATTTTTAAGCAGATTCTTCTTCAGTTTCTTCATCTAAATAGTCTGCTGGTTGTAATTTACCAATAAAGTGAGAGTATGGCTTATTACCTTCATCATCAGTTGCTCCGTAATTAGCATAATGCATATAATAATTTTCGTTATATTTTACAAAATAGAATACCATATCGCCTGATACATCAAAATTTGCAACAGCATCTGCTTTTGGTGTATCACTTGCAGGAATCATTGTTGTGCTTGTATTATCGCTTGAAGTATAAACAAGACACTTTAATGTACTGTCAGCCATATAGTAAAGTTTATCGCCTTCGATAGATACTAAATTGTTTACAACATCACTGCTTGCAATTTTAATTGCGTTTTTGTTTGCTGTTTTGAAATATGAATTTGTGCCATCGTAGTAAACTATACTTTTTGCATATTCACTAGATACCAAAGCATAACTAGAAATTTTTGAAGTAGCATCTTCGCTTGTTGTAACAGGTACAGAAGAAATTTCTGTTTCAACTGTCAAGGTGTTGTCCAAAGCGTAAATCAATGGTAATTGACCAGGATTTGCTGAAATCTCTTTTGTGTAGTACAAGTATTCACCGCTAGTCCCCTTTATTGTATAAGTTTCACCTTCACGGCTAAAAACAGTGCTAGTTTGTTTAGTTGCTAAATCATACGCTTTTAATGCTGTACCATTTAAACTTGAATTATCTTCTGTACTTAAAGATTCAGTAAAATAAATTTTGTTATCTATACTTGCAACAACATCTGTACTATTTGCATATTTCGGCATAGCAACGCTTGTTGCATTTTCGCTTAACACAGTTTGATTGCGAGAATTACCATTTATAGTAGTCAAAACGACCTTTGAACCATCTTTTACTAAATGGTAAACATTGTTGCCTGTTTGGTACATTGTTACACTTACATTTGTATTTTCATTTTCGGTAGTATACAACAAATCAATCCCACCACTGCGGTCAAGTTTAGCACGATAGAAATTGAGATAACTAGACATAACATCTAAATTACCATCTTTCAAATGATTTGGAGTAGTATAGTAAATGTAGTCACCAAATATAAATAGATTTGAGTATTCAAAACCTGCTACTTTTGGAACAACAATTTCTATATCATTTAATTCTTGCTTTTTGTCAACAACCTTGTTTCCATCTTTATCAAGCTCGACATTTTTTTCTACAACTTTACCATTAGCCAACTTTACACGATAAATAGCAGAAACATCAATATTACCGTATTCGTTTGTGTCTCCTACAGCGCTTGTATCAATGTAACCATTTGTAAAATAAAGGTAATCACCCTTTTGCACAGCGATACCACCATTACCATACACAGCATCGGTTTGCGCAGGGTTGTCAGTAAGTCGGCTTAAACCACCACAAGCAGCGAAACCAAAAACGACTATGGCAAACACAGCTAAACATAATGTACTTTTTTGAAAAATTTTTGAAATAGTCATCTAGTACTCCTTAAAAAGAAAGTTTGTATGCGCAAAGCACACAATAAAATAAAACTATCATATAATAACATTAATTAGCATTTTAGTCAATTAATTGAGGTAAATTAAAAGGAATTTTTAACATGAAAAAGTTTACACCAAACGAAAACTTTGCCTACACACCACCTGTTACCCAACAAAATGTTACCACAAACAATTTTGACCTATCACAATTATTACAAATTTTGCAAAAATTAAACCTAAACGGGCTGTTTGGTATCAACAAAAACAATGATACCCAACAATCACAAACTCCAAACTATCCACAAATTAGACAAGATTTAATGCGTGCCGAAAACCTGCGACAAGCGACTATTAGCATTCAAAATCACCGCAATTTTGTAAATAAAATCAATGAAAACAACAATACATAAAAAAGTCCAAAACACTCGTTTTAGACTTTTTTGTTAAAATAAATTTTTATAAAATGTCGCTATTGCTATCACTAACAGCACCGTTTACTGTGCCATTATTTGCGTTTGGTAAAAAGTTTGCTGTAATGATTTTTCCTTGAATTAAATTGTAAGGTATATCATCGGTACTTTTGTACGCAGATAAATCAGTACCATCATTTGCTACCCAACCAGCAAAATAATAACCTGTATATGCTACCGCGCTTAAATGCACTACTGTACTTTCGTTTGCTTCATCAATTCCTGTTATGCGTGCTTCTCCGCCACTATTTGCATAAACTGCCAACTTGTCTATATTTGTGCCACCACTACCCAACACCGGTTCTTTTAAATCAGTACGAGCACCTATGTAAATACTCAAAGTGATAGGCTGGTAAATATATTCAAATTGTATCAAAAATACATTTGTGCTATCCTTTGCAAAATACGTAATACTACTTGCCGAGCCCGTGTTCCAAATGTTAGCCATATAATATTCGATAGGAACTTCAATTCCGTCAATCATTACTTTGTACACTTCATCACTTGTTGGCGTAACCATTATGCTAGTTACCCCATTTTCTACGCTGTGCGTAATCGTCCCTGAGCCTTCCAAAATACTTGCTGACACATTACTTGCGGTTGTAAAATATGCCACCAAAGTACTGTTTTGCTTAATATTGAAACTAATAGGATTTACACTAACTTCATTGCCGTTGTACACCCATTTTAAAAACTTGTAACCGCTATACGGGACAGCGGTCGCCGTGACGACATCGTTGTTTTGATACTGCGTATTTGCTCCCGTGATATATCCACCACCTCCGCTATCAACACTGCTAGTGAGAGTGTAACCACCAAAAGTCCACTTCGCAACCGCTACCATATCTTTGCTATAAGTCCATTTTGTACTTTGAGTAACAGTACTACCGTTGATAGTCCAACCGCTCAATGTGTATGGCGCTTTTGTTGCTGTTGGCAAAAGTCCTATTGTGTCGTTAAACTTTACTTGTGTAGATTCGACATCACCTACACCCCCGTTGTAGTCAAAACGCAAAGTATATGTGATAGGTTGCACCATTGAACTGTCAATAGTGATTTTTAACACGCCGACAAGGTAACAATAATAATTACTAGCATAACAATATAATACACACTTGTTTATATCGGAACTAGTAGAAAAACCATTCCCCGAACGACTGTAAGTCAGTGTATTTACATATTGCGCATATGTACCACCGCTTGAAAGAATAGAGTTTGCTTGATTAAGTGCATTGTTCTTCGCTGTAGTTTGATTTGTTTTATAATACTGCGAATACAATTTTGTTCCATAATTTGCCTCATTGTAATCATCATCACTAATACTCCAAACAAAGCGCGCGGTAAAAGCGGTACTTGTCCACTCATATCCTGATTTTAAGTTAAGTCTAAAACCACCATCCCACCCAAAAGCAGGGTTTGCCGTACTATAAACCTTATAAATGTATGGCAAGTCTATAGAACAACTTTGAATATATGTATTACCATAATACACATAAATCACTGCATAGTTGTATCCAGGATACCCTGTATAAGTATATGTAGCAGTAGAAGAAGTCTCGCTTGCATTTGCGGTGTTTTGAGTAGTCTGCGGTGGGGTGTTTGAATTGTTTAAAAGCAACAAGCCACCACTTAATAACAATGCAAATACCAACGAAACGATAACTATGCTGATAGTAATATTTTTCTTGATACTTTTCATTTTTTAACTCCCTTTTTTATCACAAAATTTGTTACCTATGCAAAAATCAAAGTACTAAAAACACGGAAGCTGTAATTTGCTGTTATGATTATAACTTATTTTTACACAAATACCAAATAAAATTGCATATTTTGTAAAAAAAAATTAAATTTTTGTAAAAAAGTTGGATATAAAAATAAAAACTCTATCGTATGATAAAGTTTTTGTAAATAATATTATTATAAATTAATATTAATTTTATATTACTAACTTAATTTTATATTACTAACTAATAATTAACTATACCGCAACTCTGTTGCTACATCTTGATATTTTCACCGGTTTCGGCATTTTGGTACATCACCCAATAACCTGCGCTGTCTGGGTCGTTTAGATTTAACGGCAACCATTGACAATAATCGGTTAAACTTGCCGGCGGTGTAGTGCTACGAGATTGAGCAGGTATTCCATAACACAAATGTGTCACAACACCCCCATCAAATAATTTGCCTAATATATAATGTTGGCTTCCGTCTTGCGAATAACTCACCTTTACCCATTCTGTATTTTGTACTAAATCTTCCAACTCTCTAAAATGAGGGAATTTTTCAAACAACTCATCTAACTGCGGCTGAATTAGCGAATAAAAATTTTTTGTATTTTCTACAAAATTTGGCTCATCTTCGGGCAAATTTTCGACAGGTTCTTCAATGGGTGTATCTGCCAGAGTCTGCAAATCGTTTTTATCCATTTCTTTATCAATTACAGCATCTAATTCCGTATCACTTATTTCATCAAAAAGGTCGGCAAAACTGTCATTGCTACCAGCATTATGCCCACAAGCAACACCTTGCACATAGCCATTTGTTGCGTAAGCTAATAGTATTGTTATATTGTCACAAATAGGTGCGTTTACAATTTTAAATTCATAATTTTGCGTATCGGTTATATTGTCATAAACATATTTTTTGTCTCCTATTTTTATAGCCAAAGTTACAGGTAAAATATCGTTAGGAACATTAAAAACACGCATAACCCCCGCAATATTACCCTCGCCGTTTAAAGTTACCAAACCACGCACATTTTTAGTTTCTGTCGAATGAAAATCTGCGATTTGACTGACAATAATATTTCTTGTTATCATTTTATTCCTCACTTTTCTATTTATATTATATATTATAGAGATATAGAAAAGTTGAATAAAACTTTACATAAAAAAATGAAAAACCGCTAAATAGATTGAAAAATAGCGATTTTTAGTTTTGAAAAACAAGCTTTTAGTTAAGTTTATTTTGTATTGATATTTTTTGTTAATTTGACTGTTAAAGTTGATTTATAAATTTTTCGGTTAACATTATATATTTTTCTTTTTCCAAAGTTTCAGCACGAGCGCTAGGGGCTATATTTATACTTTGTAAAATTTTATCTACTTCGGTGCGTGGTAAATTTAGTCCTTGCATTAGGTTGTTTGATAGTGTTTTTCTGCGCATCGCAAAACAAATTTTTACCATTTTGGACACTTTTTTAATATCGCAACTTAAGTCTTTGTCTATTTCAATATGAATTATACTACTATCTACATTCGGTTGCGGTGTAAATAACTTTCGAGATACATCACGAGTTTTTGTTACCTTTCCATAAAGTCCTAACACTACCGAAATCCCGCCATAGTCTTTTGTGCCCACATTGGCGCAAATGCGTTCGGCGAGTTCTTTTTGCAACATTACAGTTATGCTTTTTATAGGCAAGTCACTTTCTATCAAATAAAAAATAATCGGCGTGCTGATATAATACGGTAAGTTTGCAACGACCTTAAAAGGTTGATTATCAAATTTTTCTCGCAATACATTTACATCAATGCGCAATATATCGCCGAATAAAACTTCTACATTTTTGTATTTTGATAATTTATTTTCCAAAATAGGTTTTAGAGTTGTATCTATTTCCACAGACAAAACTTTACCTTTTGTATTTTGCGCAATTTGCGTTGTCAACGCACCTGCGCCTGCGCCTATTTCCAAAACATTGTCAACCTCAGTAATTCCTGCATCATTACAAATTGCTTGCAAAAGATTTGTATCTGTCAAGAAATTTTGTCCAAACTTCTTTTTAAATTGAAAATCATTATTTGCTTTCATCAAATTTCCTCATTTTATCAAAAAAATCATAGGCATTTTGCGTAGTGATTTCTTCCACATTTTCCACGCTTTCGCCCTTTATCTCGGCAATTTTTTGCGCCACTAATTCCACATATTCGGGGCGATTGACTTTATGTCTAAACGGCTCTGGCGTTAAGTATGGCGCATCGGTTTCAACCATAATCTTTTCAAGCGGAATATATTTTACCGCTTCACGCACACTTTCACGAGTTTTAAACGTAATCAACCCTGTAAAAGAAATCATAAGCCCCAACGACAACGCCTTTTTGGCAACTTCGATATCACCTTCAAAACAGTGTATAACGCCCCTTTTACATAAATTTTTATGTTTTTCAAAAAATTCGAAAAAATCATCAAACGCATCACGAATATGGAAAATTATCGGCAAGTCAAACTCTTTTGCTAACTCCATTTGTCGCAAAAGAACTTGAAATTGCAAATCTTTGTTTTCTTGTCCGTAATGATAATCAAGCCCGATTTCTCCTATTGCAACTACTTTTGGATTGTTAGCGTTCTCAATTAAAAATTTTTCCATTTTTGTATCGTACTCATTAGCCATTTCTGGATGAATACCTAACGCACAAAAAACATTTTCGTTTTTAGCCATTTCCAAACTCGTTATGCTTGAACTATAAGAAAAACTAGGGCAAATAACTCTTTTGACCTTGCCTGTTTTTAAATTTTGCAAAATTTCAGGTAATTCGTTTACCAACTTTTCGTGATTAATATGTGAATGTGTATCTATAAGCATTGTGTGTACCTTCTTCTACCCTATTATACCAACAAAACTATAAATAGTAAAGTTTTTCATAACTGAAAACTAATTTTCATATTATGTTATATGCGTAAAATTTGGTTTTTTATGGTGCTAGCAAGTTTAGTCACACTGCTTTTTGTTGACCCAGAGCAAAGCATAAATGCAATGATGAATGCTGGTAGTGACGCAATCACGCTAGTGATAAAATTGTTAGGTATTTATGCCGTATGGCTAGGAATAATTGCGCTTGTAGATGCTAGCGGTTTAAGTGAAAAATTGGCTAACCTTTTAGAACCTCTTATAGATTGGTTGTTTGGCAAGACTGACAAAGATACAAAAAAATACATTGCGCTTAATATGTCTGCAAATATTTTAGGTATGGGCAATGCTTGCACCCCCACAGGTATGAAAGCAATGGAAGGTTTGGACAAGCAAAATAATTCAATCACTGCTTCCACCGCTATGATTATGCTAATAATAATAAACGCAACAAGCATTCAACTAATACCTACCACAATTTTGGGTTTGCGTGCACAATATGGAAGCGCAAGTAGTAGTGATATAATTTTACCAACACTTATAGCAACTACTGTTTCTACCGTTTTAGGAATATTGCTTGTAAAACTTTGCGCAAAAATTAGAAAAAGGTGGAAAGATAAATGAATGTAAGTGTATTTATCACACCTGTTTTAATTATACTGTTGCTTTTGTATTGCGCAAAGAAAAAAGTAAATTGTTATGGAACTTTTGCGGAAGGTGCAAAGGGCGCTATAAAACTTTGTTTAGATGTATTACCCTTTCTTGTTGCTATCTTTGTTGCAATTCAACTTTTCAAAGTAAGTGGGCTTACAACTTTAACAGCAAACCTATTTTCGCCTGTAATGGAATTTATAGGAATACCCAAAGAACTAACGGAATTGATGATTATTCGACCATTTAGCGGAAGCGGTAGTTTAGCAATACTAGAACAAATATATTCGACTTATGGACCTGATACTTATATTGCTCGATGTGCTAGCGTGATTATGGGAAGTAGCGAAACAATCTTTTATGTAGCAACTATTTATCTCAGCCAAACAAAAGCAAAGCGGTTGCTTTATGCTATACCTGTCGCACTTGTGGCTTGCCTTGCTAGCAGTATAGTTGCTTGTTTAGTTTGTAGGATTATGTAATTTAATGTTACTTAATTTCTACACTATGCATAGTATTTTGCATAATACCTTTGCATACTACTATCATTTTATATTCAAATTTTAAGTTTAAACAAAAAAAGATATGCTTTTTTGCATATCTTTTTTGCTCTACTCGTTATTTTCCGCCTTAGGTTGATAAATACGAAATTTAAGTTTTCCGTTTTCAGTGTCAGCATCCACGGTTACTTTTACCCCGCTAGATAATTTACCTGATAAAATTTCATCTGCTAATTTATCTTCAATTTCTTGTTCAATAACTCTACGCAAAGGTCTTGCACCATAATCAGCAGTATAACCCTTTTGAACAAGATATTTCAATGCTTCCTCTGTAAATTTAAGTTCAATATTTTGCGCTTGCAATTTTTTAACTACTTTTGTAATCAATAATTTAGCAATGTGCGCAAGTTCAGGTTTAGATAAAGATTTGAAAATTACAATGCTATCAATTCTGTTTAAAAATTCTGGTCTAAACATTCCTTTAATTGCTTTGTTTAAAATTTCACTTGCCTCTTCATCTAATTTCTCGATTTTTGCCTCATCATCTTCTTGCTCATAAAGTTCCCTATTCTTTTTATATTTAGGGTCACTTACACCTGCATTACTTGTCATTATAATAATTGTATTTTTAAAGCTTACGGTTCTTCCGTGACTATCTGTCAAACGACCATCGTCCATAACTTGCAACAAAATATTGAATACATCAGGGTGCGCTTTTTCAATTTCATCAAATAAGATTATCGAATAAGGTTTCCTACGCACTTGTTCTGTCAACTGTCCACCATCATCGTGCCCAATATATCCAGGAGGTGAACCAATCAATTTACTAACAGAATGTGCTTCCATATATTCACTCATATCTAATCTTATGATTAAATTTTCATCATCAAACATTGCCTCGGCAAGCGCTTTGCTTAATTCAGTCTTACCAACACCTGTAGGACCAAGGAACAAGAATGTACCTATTGGTCTATTTGGGTCTTTAAGACCAGCACGTGCTCTACGTATTGCTTTACTAACCGCAACAACTGCTTGATTTTGTCCAATTACACGATTATGCAATAAATCTTCCAAATTCATCAATTTATCACGTTCTGTTTCGGTAAGTTTTGTTACAGGAATATGAGTCCAAGCACTTACTACTCTTGCGATATCGTCAAAGCCAATGCTTGCGCTACTATCTTTATTTTCAAAATCAGCTTGTAGTTGTTCAACTTCGGCAGTTACTTTTTTGATTTCTTCTCTAATTTGTGCTGCCTTTTCATAATTTTGAGCAACAACTGCTTCTTTTTTGTCATTTTCAAGTCGAGAAAGTTCATCTTTCTTTTGTTTCAATGGCAAAGGTTCTGTAGCACCGCTAACTTTTGCTCTACTACTTGCTTCATCAATCAAGTCAATCGCTTTGTCTGGCAAACTTCTGTCCATAATATATCTATCACTTAAAGTTGCAGCTGCTTCGATTGCTTCATCAGTAATTTTTACATTATGAAACGCTTCGTAAGAATCACGTAAACCTTTTAAAATTTTGATAGTTTGTTCTACTGTTGGCGGATTTACCATAACAGGTTGAAATCTACGTTCCAACGCTTTGTCTTGCTCTATAAATTTACGATATTCATCGGTAGTTGTTGCACCTATTGTTTGCAATTCACCACGAGCAAGATAAGGTTTCAACATATCAGCAGGGCTAATTTCCCCTTTATCTCCACCAGCTTGCGCCAAAGTATGCAATTCATCAATAAATACAATAATATCTTTATTTTGAGTAATAGTTTCAATAGCGTTTTTCAACTTTTCTTCCATACTACCACGGTATTTAGTTCCCGCCATTAACGAACCTAATTCAAGTGAAAAAATAGTTTTATTTTTCAATAAATCAGGTACATTACCATTTACGATTGCTTGAGCCAAACCTTCTACAACTGCAGATTTACCAACACCCGCTTCACCAATTAAAACTGGGTTGTTTTTAGTCTTACGACACAAGATTTCAATCACACGAGCAATTTCTTCTTCACGACCGATTACAGGGTCAATCTTCTTTTGTCTAGCTTTAAGTGTTAAATCTGTACCCAATTCCAACAAATTTTTAGGTAATGTACTACCTTCATTTTGTTTTTCGGTAGCTTCACTATCTGCGGAACTATCATAACTTTCGTTACGTAAAGCATTTAAAACATCGGCTTTTAAGTTGTCAATGTTTATATTAAATCCACGTTCCAACATAGTTAGAGCTGCGCTTCCATTACTTGCAAGCAATGCCAACATTACATGTTCAGTACCAACAAAAGTTTGACCTAATCTTGCTGAAATAACCTGACTTGCACGCAATATTTCTTTAACCAAAGGTGTTAATTCTATTTCATCAAGGTCAAGACTTGCGCCTTTTCTAACGTTTTCATCAAACATTTGCAAATAACTTGCTTGAGTAACCCCATATTTTTTCAAAATTTTAGCAGACAAACATTCTTCAACGGACACAATACCAAACAATAAATGCTCCGTTCCTAATTCGATATGACCACTTCGTGTCGCTAATTCACCTGCATTTTTCAATACTTTTTCTACTAATTGAGTAAATCCATTATTTTGTTGAAACATATTTCACCTCCTATTTCTTCCCTTCTATATTATCTATTTGTCTTTTCAAAGCAGCGGCATCTTCGTAACGTTCCTCTGCGACAGCACAACGTAATTGTTCACGCAAACTATCTACTTCGGTTGCCTTTGGTAAGGTATTTTTCTTCAATTTTACCCTTTCAATAGGTGCTGGTTGGTCTGCAAAGAAATTATTTATAGTTGGAGCAACCACTCCACACAAATATTTATAACAATCAGGACAATTTAATCTGCCTGTTGCTAAAAATTCTTTACTAGTATAGCCACAAGTTGGGCAACTAATTATTCTTCTTGATGGTTTACGCCTTGCAAAAGCTACAGGAAAATCGAAAAATTCTCCTATCATTGGCTCAATAAATTCATCAATCCCTCGTTCTTTAGAAGCACACTCTGCGCAAAGATGCTGTTCAGTGCGCTTTCCGTTTACTTCCAACAAAGTTAGATGAGTCGCTGGCTTACCACATTTATCACAATAATACATAACAAAATCCCCCTTTATAAATTCATTAAGTATTCATGCTTTATGTTTAATTTTCATTAAAATTCTGCGCAAAATCTGCGCACGCAATTTATTCTCTAGTTTGAATGGATTTGACAAAGCATTTTGACTTACAGCAATCTTTAACAATTCTTTTTTATCTTCATCAATTACCCCCTTATGTTCTACCTCATCCAAAATATAACAAGCACTTCGATAATCAATACCATCATTTAATTTGCTAATAATCCCATTTATCCATTCAGGCATATCATCATCAGCACGCATAATAGTGACATAACCACCACCACCTCGCTTTGATTCTATGATATACCCTCTTTCAAAGTTAAAACGAGTCGATAAAACATAATTAATTTGACTAGGCGACACATTAAAATAATTTGCTAATTCATTTCTACTTATATCCAAATGCTCCGCTTCACCCAAAGTATCTAGCAAAAATTCCTCTATCATATCGGATATATTCGACATCGTTTACCACCTCCTATTTATACTTTGACTTTCTTTGACCTTTATATTATATGCTTTGTTTTTACGTTTGTCAATAATTTGTGACAACTTTTTTAAAAAATTTTTATATTTTTATTATTCCCTAACTAGAAAAAATTACCAAAAATATTTTAGAACAAATGTTTGACAATGTAAAATTTTATATTATAATATATATGATATAATAATTATAGTAAATGAAACCTACAATAATTTTTAGATAAAGGGGTGTATTATGGAAAGAGTAATTTTGCATTGCGATTTGAATAACTTTTACGCTTCTGTTGAATGTTCGCAAAACCCTATACTATGGACAAAGCCCGTAGCGGTTACAGGAAACCCACGTACAAGACACGGAATAATTTTAGCTAAAAACGAAGTTGCTAAAAGTTTTGGTGTAAAAACCGCACAAACAATTTGGGAAGCAAAGCAATTATGCCCTAACCTTATTTGTTTACCACCTCAATTTGAATTATACCAGCAATACAGCAAAAGAGTACGAGAAATATACAAGCGATTTACCGACAAAGTAGAAAGTTTTGGCCCTGATGAATGTTGGCTAGATGTAACACATTCGCAAAAACTTTTTGGAGACGGCGAGACTATTGCAAATACTATAAGAGAATCAGTTAAAAAAGAAGTTGGGCTGACAATTTCAGTAGGTGTTTCTTTCAATAAATATTTTGCAAAACTTGGTAGCGATTTAAAAAAACCTGACGCTACAACTGTGATAAGTAAAGAAAATTTCAAGCAAAAAATTTGGGATATGCCTGCCGATGTCTTAATATTTATAGGAAAAAGAACTTATTTAAAACTACAAAAATTAAATATTCACACTATCGGCGATTTAGCAAACGCTGATGAAAACTTACTCAAACAACAATTTGGAATTTTAGGTTCTCAATATAAACGCATAGCAAGCGGACAAGATGATACTGAAATTACGCATCAAGATTTTTTAGATGAAACAAAATCTGTTGGAAACGGCATGACAGCAATTCGAGATTTAAACACTCGTGAAGAAGTTGAGATTTTAGTACTTACCCTTGCCGAAAAAGTAACTTTTCGCATGCGACAAGCACATTTAAGCGGAAGAACGGCTCGCCTATCTATTCGAAACAGTGATTTAACGCATAAATCTCACTCCATTACACGCAATACCCCTATTGATAATGCCAACGATTTTGCGAAAATGTGTATGGAGCTTTTTGATAAATATTGGAGTCACCTCGCCCCCTATTCTATTCGTTCCATTCGAATAAGTATGTCAAATTTAACTCAAACAGATACCGCACAACAAATAGATTTGTTTGATTTTGAAAAAACCGCAAAATTAAAAAAATTGAACCAAAGTTTAGATAAAATACGAGATAAATATGGCTATTATGCGGTAAGACGAGCGAAAACTATCGAAAGAGATTTTATCAACTATTTCGAAGTCGATGAAGAAGAATAAAAATAAAAATCAAAAACTCAAAGTCTAATATCAAATTAGTATTCTATACAACAAATATCGATTTTTTCAAATAAAAAAGATAATGCTTGAAAACATTATCTTTCTTCATAATACCTTATTAAATTTTACAATTTGTTAAACAATTTCATTTGTATTGTTAGTTTGCCCATTAGGACTGTTTTCATTTGTTGCTTTTGGAGTAAAAAGCGCTTTTATTATTTTACCGTTGGCTTGTTCTTTCGTAAAAACTGCGCTTGCGCTGTTAGATAAAATTTCATTTTCATCATCAGCATAAACCCAGCCAACAAAATTATAATCACTATAAGCAACTGCAATAACTGTAATTGTATCGGTATTACTACCGCTCGCTATATTATTCCCAACGATACGGGCTTCCCCACCAACGCTAGCGGTTACTGTTGTGCCAACTATCGCCGTGCCTGATGCTGTTGGTGGATTTTTTAGACTTGGCGCACTATTTTGCACCTTGAAGACAATATTCATTTCGGAAAATAAATTCGAAACAACTAACACAAATTGATTTGAAGTACAGCTTGCATCTGGTGCAACATAATTTACTGTTACTGCACCACCTACACCATATACTTCTGCTTTGTAATATTCAATAGGAACAGCAACACCGTTTATTTGCATTTCGTACACATATTCACCACTTGCTGGATTTACCAAAATAATATTTTCGCCATTGTCACCTGTGTATTGGTCTATGTAAGAAGAAGCCGATGCACCTGATAAACTTGTGCTAATATTACCACCTATACCGCTAATGTAGTGGTCAATGTAGATTAAATGTTGCGCAATAGGTAGTTTACTTACTTCAATGGTTATGTAATTGTTGTAAATAAAGTGAGCATATTCAATTTCATTACCGTCAATTCGCATTGTGCCTCTACCATTTTTACCTGTAAGATTTGCCCACGCACCATCAACACAAAGTTTTACCCTTTCACTCTGCACAAATGTTGCTACAATCTTTACCCTATATCCATTACTATCAATAATGGTGTACATAGAATCTTGTTTTAACTCTAATGTAGGGTCAAAAGAAGAAATTGTAACTAATGCTTCTGTACAAGTTGCCACAATATTCATATCTGCGGTCAAATCAGTAACCGTGACTATAACCTTATTGTTTACTCGATAGCATTTGTATTTACCTGCACTTATGGTAGAAAAACCGCTCACGCTATCGCTTATTTCAATAAG
>CALWOW010000040.1 GCA_944383295.1 uncultured Clostridia bacterium | reverse complement strand
ATTGTACTATCACTAGATATGTATTTTAGTAATGTACTAAAATTTGTTCGATTAAAAGAATTACTGTTACTGTCCCAAAGTTCGCCTACTGTAACATAGCCTGTTGTGTTGCTACTGTCGAATGCGTATGTATTTTTACTGTTAAATACTAGTAAAACTGTGCTTAAAATAGCAAATGCTATTAAAAGCGCCCCCCCCCCGCAGGTGAGGGCGTAAAGTACCCTTTTTGAACCTATTTTACTCATTTTACACCCCTATTATTATTTTTACAAAAATATTGTAAAAAATACAAAATTCTACAAATTAATTGTACATTTTTTAATCTTAAAACGCAAACAATTGACACAAAAAAATAAAATTTTATAATGTTTTGCATTAACAAATTAATTCATTTAAAAATATTTAAGATAAAAAACACTTTAACAATGCCGTTAAAGTGTCATAATTTTGTTAATTTACAATAATTTTATTTCTTTTTCTTTTTCTTTGATTTGAATTTTAATTTATGTTTTTTATTCTTTTTTAGATGTTTTTTTGCTTGTTTTATTTGCGCTTTTACTGATTGTTTTTGTTGTTTTTCAATTTGTTTTTCTTGCTTAATTTCTTCTTTTATATCAATTTTGACTTGTTTTTGCTCTAACTTTTCGTGTTTCTTTTGATCGTGTCTTATTTTGGCTTGAATATTAGTTTCACGTTCTTTGCCTATGATTAAACGCTCAATATTTGCCCTATGCGCAAACCAAGTTAGCGCAAAAATAGCAAATGTAAGCAAACTAATTGCAAGATTTGGCTCTGGCAAAAATACATTTTGCCAAACGACTGCAACTGTAACTAAAATCAATGAAGCTAAAGATACGTACTTTACAAACCAAACCAACACAAAACAAACAACGAAAGTAACGAGCATTACCAAAGGTTCGGAAACAAGAAATACACCTAATGTAGTTGAAATTCCTTTTCCACCTTTAAATTTATTTATAACCGGGAAAATATGCCCCACAACAGCAGCCAAACCGCATGAATACAACCCTATCAAATTATCAGGGAAGCCACCTATTCCGCCAAACACAAAATATCCTGTAAGGCTACAAACTATACCTTTTAGCGCATCAAGTAACATCGTAAGATAACCTAATTTAGCACCGAAAGTTCGGTACATATTTGTAGCGCCAAGGTTGCCCGAGCCTTTCTTTGTTAAATCAACATTTTTGGCTTTGGATAAAATTTTACCGAAATTGACGTTGCCTATAAAATAACTTACAACAACCAAAATAGCAAGTAGCCAATATGTCATTTTATCCAACTCCTTTTAGTTAAATATTTTAATAAATGTAATTTTTGTTTTTAAAGAAATTACATTTTCAAATCACGCTGCTTTTCTTTTACTTTTTGTAAAATAAGTTTAGTAATCATTATTAAATTTTCGTTTGCAACATAGTATTCAACATCGGGTCCTGCGGTTGTATAAACATATATCCCTTCGGAATTTTGTATTTTAGGTTGTTTAAATACATTTGTGCGTTCGTATCTGCGAAATTCACGAATAATTTTATTGCGAATTTTTATCAATTCTTCGAGAGACTTGTCCAAATAATCTTTTTCAAACATTGCTACTATCATAATCTTTCTCCCTTATTTTTGCAATTCTTAAAATATAAATTACTGTTTAGTATCTTGTTTATCAGTTTGTTGTGCGTCACCTGTTTGATTTTGTGGTTCTTCTTTGTTTTCCACTTGCGTTGTTTCGTTTTCTTGCTTTTGTAATTCTGTTTTATTTTTACCAACTTTTTTAGTTATTTTTGCCCAAAGGTCTGTTTTGTTTTCTTTGCCTTTTAGTAATCTAACTATATTTTGCCAATGCGCAACATACACCGCAACACCTATTGCAACCACTAATAAAATCAACGCTATATCATTTAACGGCGCAAATGTAAATTCTGGTATAAATAAACTTTGCCAAACTACATTTATTAAAATAAAAAGCAACGACATAGGAGAAACATATTTTATAATAAATGCAAGTCCAACGCAAAGCACAAATGCGCAAATCGCTATTACAGGTTGAGCAACCATAAACACGCCACACGCAGTAGCCGCGGCTTTCCCGCCCTTAAATTTATAGTAAACAGGAAGGATATGCCCTATTACAGCACCCAAACCACAAGCATATAAACCTATGTAACTTTCGGGTATATTTGCACTACCGCCAAACACAAAATATCCAACTAGTGCAGGGATAATACCTTTTATTAGGTCCAAAAGTAAGGTAATAAGTCCTAGTTTTGCCCCATAAGTACGCAACATATTTGTTGCGCCAACGTTCCCCGAACCTTGTTTAGTTACATCAACCTTTTCCTTTGCGGATAATAATCTACCGAAACTAATACTACCAAAAAGATAACTTGCTAGTACCAATAACGCCAACAGCCAACCGTTCATAATTACTCCTAATTATCTTTACTTTTTTTGCGAATATAAATGCGTATAGGTGTACCTTCAAAATTTTTAGCCCTACGCAAACAATTTTCCAAATAACGCAAGTAACTAAAATGTACCAAATCAGGATTGTTTACAAAAATCGCAAATGTAGGAGGACAAATTGCAACCTGCGTAATATAGTTAATTTTCAATCGTTTCCCATTATGTGTTGGAGGTTCTTGCGTACTCAATGCATCTTGTAAAATTTCATTTAACAAACCTGTTGTAATACGTGTACAAGCATTTTGATACACATATTCGACTTTTTCCATAATTTTACCCAATCGGGTCCCTGTTAGTGCTGAAACATATTCAACAACAAAATAATCCATAAATTTAAGGCTTGCGGAAAGTTGCTTTTTATAAAGATTTACAGTGCCACTATCTTTTTCAACCAAATCCCATTTGTTGTACAAAATTACAGAAGGTTTGCCCTGTTCGTGTACGTAGCCTAAAATTCTCACATCTTGTTCGGTAATTTCGCCCGAAGCATCGAGCACATAAATTACAATATCGGCTCTGCGTATAGCAGTCAAACTACGCATTACGCTAAAACCTTCTATAGATTCGTAGTCAATTTTGTTTTTTCTACGAATACCTGCGGTGTCTATTAAATTGTATTCCTTGCCGTTGTATTTAAACGGAATATCAACAGCATCACGAGTAGTCCCTGCGATATCACTTACGACCACACGTTCTTCCCCTAACAAACGATTTGTAATACTGCTTTTACCTGCGTTTGGTCTGCCTACAATTGCAATATTTAATTTTGTATCTGGTTGGAGTGCGTCAACTTTATTTTTAAATTTGGAAACAATTACATCTAGCACATCACCCACCCCTATTCCGTGTGTACAACTCATAGGTAAAGGGTCACCTAGCCCCAATTCATAAAATTGCATAAATGACATATTGTCGTGATTTTCTTGCTTGTTGACCGCCAATACAATCGGTTTCCCGCTCTTGCGTAATATTTGCGCCACGTGTCTATCGTTTGCAGTTACGCCATCTTTTCCATCGGTAATCATCAAAACCACATCAGCAACATCAATCGCCAACTGTGCTTGCATAAGGATATATTCTTGCCATTCATCTTCTTTTGTTGGAGTAATTCCACCTGTATCAATCAACGTAAAAGCATAACCAGCCCAATCTACATCTGCGTAAATTCTATCACGAGTAACACCTGGAACATCTTCTACAATGCTAATACGTTTTCCTGCCACACGATTAAAAAAACTTGATTTCCCCACATTTGGACGTCCAACCACAGCCACAATCGGCTTTGCCATTTTTCACCTCTTATTTGATTTTACTTGATTTTTTTAATTTTAGCATATTTTTTTTTAATTTACAAGTGTTTATTAATCAATAAAAAGTTATTATTTGCGTTGAAAATCGCATCTTCTACAACTTGCGCAGGTATTTTTATTTAATAAGCATATTAAAGAGTATTCCAAGCACAAAATTACACACACACTTGCAAAAATTAACCAAGCAAATTCCAAACCGCCAATGTATCCTACCAAATCTACAATTAGGTAAGTAAGCGCGCCCAAGCCGTAGGCAATCGCAAATTGTAAAAATATATAGCCCCAAAACACCCTTTTTGATACAATATGTTTTAATTGTGACAAGGCACTAACACACGGAGAATATAGCAAACAAAATACCAAAAATGCAAGACAAGACGCAGGTGTAAAAGTAACAATGCTTCCGCTAATTAAACTACCAGCGACAGCGCTCCCTACTACGCCATTCAATACGGCAATTCCTGATAAAATCAATTCTTTTGCAACTAAACCAAAAATCAAAGCACATACAGCGCCCCAACCAAAACCTAGCGGAGCAAATATCGGTGCAATTAATTTTGAAATTGTTTCAAGAATGCTGACCTGAGTTTCGTTTGTGATAAATTGAAAAGTAATAGTAAAATTATTGCATAACCAAATAATGATTGTGCAAGCAAGTAAAACAGTCCAAATTCTAGATAAAAATTGATAAATATTTTTAAAAATATTTTGCAACAATTTTCTAAATTTAGGCATTCTTAACGGAGTAAATTCAACTATTTCTTCACTAGATAGAGTAGGATATATTTTTTGCCAAACGACCGCTAGTAATAATGCAACCGCAATTCCTAGTAAATATAATGCAAAAATTACCAGCACGCTTCCTGCTCCAAAAAAGGCTCCTGCTATTGCAGAATAAACAGGTAATTTTGCACTGCACGACATAAAAGGAATCAACAAAACCGTTTTAGTGCGTGCTCTACCGTTTTGTAGCGTAGCGGTTGTTGGAATAGCAGTCGTACTGCAACCAAAACCCATAAGCAAACTAAAAATACTTCTTCCTGACAAACCAAATTTTGACAATGAATTTTCTAACAACCACGCCAAACGACTTAAATATCCGCTTTGCTCCAAAATTTCCAAAAATAAAAATAGTAAAATAACCTGTGGTAAAAAACTTAATACACTACCCACACCACCTATCAAGACTTGATTTACAAACCCAACCAACCAAATCGGTGCGGATAAATTTTCCATTAATTTTATTAAGCCACCGCCACAAAAATCTACGAAAAAATAATTAGTTAAATTACTTAAAAAATCACCAAAAAAGCCAAAAGTTATATAAAAAATAACTAGCATAATACTTAAAAAAACAGGAATTGCAGTGATTTTATTTAAAAATATTTTATCAAACTTGCTACTACCATAAGGATTTTTTGCTTTTGATTTCAAACATTTATTTAAAATTTTATTTACTTCGTTTGTCCTTGTGTTTGTAATAATTTTTAAACCATCAAACAATGCAAAGTTTTTTAATTTGGACTGCAATGACAAAGGAATTTCGCAATTCCACAAATCATCACTTGCACCTTCACGCAAGCGTATTCCATTATACAAAGCAAAAGAAGTATCACAATATTTACCAACAAATTGAACGGGTTCTTCTAAATTCCAATCCTTTAAATAATTTGGTTTATCGCAAATTTTCGCTCTACTAATTAATTTTGAAAAGTTTTTATATAAATTTTTAGTATTTATCTCTAAACCTAATACTTCTACACCTAATGCATTAGAAAGTGCCGACAAATTAATTTCGACACCCCTTTTTTTACTGTCTTCAATAAAATTTAATGCAACAACTACTCGCAAGCCTAATTCAATAAGTTGTAATGTTAAATTTAAAGAACGCTCCAAATTATTAGCATCTATAACATTTACAAAAATTGAATCTTGATTGTTTAAAATTTCACGCACGGTCACGGCTTCTTCTGGTGAAAATGGAGTTAACCCATACACCCCGGGCAAATCAGTCAATAAATATTTTTGATTGTTGATATTGCAGGTTGCAACTGCTTTATTTACTGTAACACCGTGCCAATTACCTGTATGCACATCACTTCCTGTTAACTTATTAAATATTGTTGACTTACCTGCATTCGCTAATCCTACTAGAAAAATTTTGTTCATATCGGTTCCACTAAAATATTTTTTGCTATTTTTTTATCCACTCCTAACACCGCACCCCGCACAGCATAAACACCACCTATTCCTTTTCGTTGCATTGCATAAACAAAGACAACAGTGCTTGGTGAAAAACCCAACTCAAAAATCCTTCTTCGCAAAAATAAAGGGGCATTTACATCTACTATTTTTACTTTTTGACCTTGCTTTGTTTCTGTTAATTTCATATTATAAAATATGAATTAAAGTTTAATTTAAGAATAAAAAAACGCATTTAAGTAATCACTCAAATGCGCAAAATATTTATTTTTTTAATGTTTTTTCAGTATTTTCAATATCTTTTTTAAAGTCATTTAACAAATCAATAAAATTACTTACATCTTTAAATTGCCTATAAACGGAAGCAAACCTAATATACGCAACCTCATCAACTGATTTTATTTGCTCCATAACAAGTTCACCTATTTTTTTACTGTCTATTTCTTGTTCCAAAGCATTTGAAATCTCTTTTTCAATATTAGCAACCATTTCATCAATTTGTGAAAAAGTTACAGGACGTTTTTCGCAAGCTTTTATAATACCACGCCTAATTTTCTCACGGTCAAAAGGTTGCCTGCTTCCATCTGTTTTAATTACTAAAATAGGTATAGACTCGTATTCTTCAAAAGTAGTAAAACGGCGGTTGCAATTAGGGCATTCCCTACGCCTACGCACACTATTCCCTTCTTCATTTTCTCTTGAATCAATTACTTTTGTATCTAAATACCCACAAAATTTACATCTCATAAAAAACCCCTTTTTAATACACTATACCGCAAAAAATAGCAATATAGTATCAAAAAATAGCAACTAAACGCTTATTTTCCATTTTCTAAAACATACAATTTATTTATAGCACGAGTGCAAGCAATAAACAATAAATTGTTTCCTAACTCACTTGAAAAAAGATTTCCGTTATTTACAACTATCGCTGTATTAAATTCAAGCCCTTTACATAAGGTTGCAGGAATTACTTGAATTTGAGCGAAAGCATTACTCTTTGCATCTTCAATCAAACAAACTTTTTGCGGACAAATTTTAGCAATTTCGCTTTCTATTTCTCTTGCTGACTTTACATCGCCTGTAATAATTCCTATTGTACCCTTATTTGCTATTTCTTTTTCTAATATCATCATAATTTGACTAGCAATTTGCTTGTTAGTATCTGCTATATTTATTGTTTCAACATCCTTGCCGTTTTTCAATCTAAATGCGTTGTGTCTTGGATTACCTATAATATTAGAAGAATACTCTACGATTTCTTCACTACTTCTATAAGTATTGTCTAAACTATATAACTTTGCATCTCTGTATTGCGCTTTTATATCAATAATATGTTGCAAATCTGCTATTCCCTGCGGATTAGTACGTTGATATTTATCGCCAAAGATACTAAAACTTGCACGAGGAAACAAATGCATTAAAAAGTCTATAAAAAGCAACGGATATTCTTGCGCTTCATCAATAACAATGTGTTTAATATCCATTTTTACAACCATATCTTCAAGTTGTTGTTTTAACAAACACATTAAAATAGCATCTTCTGTTTTTATTTTTGTCAAGTCTGGCTGTCCCCAGCCGTTTTCAACACAAAATTGAGTATATATTTCTTCCAAATCAGCGCTAGCATCAAAACATTTTAATACTTGTCGCTTTATCATTACACGCATATCATCGTATTTTTCAACTTTCAATTTTTTAGCCACATATTCGCCTATCGCATTAATGCGATTAAGGTAAGGTAAGTCTGTAAACTCATTTTGATATAGTTCATTTAGTAATTTAGGTGGAAAAGCTTTTTCTCGTACTTTAAAACCTTTTTGCGCTACCTTATTTTCGTATTTTTTAACCCAGTTTTTAACTGTTTCCTTTACATTCATATTTAGCTTTTGACAAATTATATTGCGTTCGGTGTCGTTAGAATCTAAATATCTATTTATAAACTCATCATTTTCTTCAAAATGTTTTACAATTTTTAACAATCTTCCAGCAAATGTTGCCAAAGTTGCACTACGAGTGTTTTGTTCTCCCATTTCGGGCAAAACCCCCTCAATATGCGACATAAATGCTTCATTTAGTGTAAAAATCAAAACATTTGCCGATTTTAAATCTTTTAACCTATACAAAGCATACGCAATACGGTGCAAAGCAACTGTTGTCTTTCCACTCCCAGCATATCCTTGCACAACAACTAAATCATCTTTTAAATCACGAATAATCTCATCTTGTTCTCTTTGAATTGTAGAAACAATATTATGTAATTTGTCTGTACTAATTTGATTTAATATTTTTTGTAAATATTCATCAAAAATATCACGGTCAACATCGTAAAAATCCAACAATTCACCGTCTTTTATATCGTATTGTCGTTTTAGGGTTATTTCACCTTTTACTTTGCTACCATCTGGGGTCAAAAACTGCGCTTGCCCTTTGCCATATTCATAAAAAAGTTCGCAAATAGGAGCACGCCAATCATAAACATAATATTTATTGTTACTTTCTACACTCATCAACCCTATGCGAAAATCTTCGATATCTTGATTTTCAAATCGAACTCTACCAAAGTATGGTCTATTGCGATTTCGTAATAATTTTTCTGCTTTAAAAATACTATCATTGCTTATATCAACTAGATTATTTATGCGCTCATTTATACCCACCTGTTCTGCATTATCAATATCACCAAATATTTGGGTACCTTGAACATAATATTCACGCAAATCATCTACAAAATCTTTTGCTTCCGCAACACTTTTTTTCAAAGAAGCAATTTCCTTGTCCATAACATCTATAGTATTTTTTAAATACTCAATTTCTTGCGCAAAATCTAACTTTTCCATACTCCCCCCACTTGTAAACTACGATTTTTGTATTATAACAAAGAAAAGCACAAAAGTCAACAAGATATTTTTTTATAAAAAAAAAGAGAATGCTCTCTTTATTTTCTGTAATACAAAATACCAATAGTGTTTGGTCCGCAATGTGTACCCACAGTACAACCCGCTTCGGTCTCAATTATTTCATCAAATTTATCTTTAATTTGTTCCCTAATACCAGCAACTATTTCTGCATCAATAGGAGTATGCGTAATAAAACAACGTTTGCGGTCAATATCTGGATAAGTTTCTAAAATATAATTTACATATTGAGTGACTGTCTTTTCAAATTTACCCATCAACTTTTTGCCAACTTTCATTTCGCCATCTTTTAAAATGATAATAGGTTTAATCTGCAAAAGATTTGAACCCAATAAAGCAACAGCAGAACAACGTCCACCTTTGTGCAAATAAGTAAGTTTATCAATAACAAAACTTGCTTGCACTTTCTCTCTTCTTTCCAACAATTTTTCAAAAATAACTTTTGCATCAAGACCTTCATTTACTAAATCTTGTGCATACAACATTTGCAAGCCAACACCTGTTGAAAGAGACATTGAATCAACTATAAATACTTTTCCAGCAAATTGTTGCGCTGCATTCACTGAATTTTGATAAATCACACTTAATTTTGAAGATATGGTAAAATGAATAATAGCATCATATCCACCATCACTTTCTAATTGTTGTTTAAAGAATTCTTCTGCCTCAACAGCATTGTATGCCGAAGTCTTTGGCATAACTGATGTTTCTTTTAAAAATTTGTAAAATTCTTCTTGCGTTATATCACGAGCGTCACTGTATTCTTTATCACCCAATGTTATATGAACAGGTAAAATTGTAAAATTATTTTTCTTTATAATTTCATCGCTTAAATCACAACTTGAATCTGCAGTTATTTTAATTTTCATACACTCACCTATAAAAATAATATACAATTATTTTGCCATAAAATATTGAAAAAATCAAATAAAAAAGAATAAAAATCAATTTTATTCCCTTTATTATAATGATAAAATCTAAATTATAGTCCATTTTAAACTAACATTTAAAAAATTTTTTATTAAATTATCCATAAATTTTTTTGAACAAATAAGCATTCAAATCATCAATTTTTACTCGTTCTTGTTGCATTGTGTCACGGTCACGAACAGTTACCGCATTATCTTCTAAACTGTCAAAATCGAATGTAACACAGCAAGGTGTACCTATTTCATCTTGCCTACGGTAACGCTTACCAATAGAACCTGTTGTATCATATTCGCAACGGAAATTTTCGTTTAATTTTTTGTACAATTCAAATGCCGGCTCTTCCAACTTTTTACTCAATGGTAATACAGCAACTTTGATAGGTGCAATTTTGGGATTAAAACCTAAAACAACTCTTTCGTCGTTATCATCTAATTTTTCAACTCTATAAGCACTACACAAAACCGCCAACAACATTCTATCTACACCAACACTTGGCTCTACAACATAAGGAATGTAATTTTCGTTTGTATAAGGGTCTGTATAAGATAAATCTTGGCCACTTTCTTTTTGATGTTGTGTTAAATCGTGGTTAGTACGGTTTGCAATCCCCCACAATTCACCCCAACCGAAAGGAAACTTAAATTCTATATCAGTTGTTGCTTTTGAATAAAAACATAATTCTTCAGGGGTATGGTCACGAAATCTTAAAGCATCTTTTTGTACGCCAATATTTACAAGAAAGTCAAAACACTGTTGTCTATAATATTTGTGCCAATCCATTGCTGAATCTGGTGAGCAGAAAAATTCCATTTCCATTTGTTCGAATTCACGAGTACGGAAGATAAAGTTGCCCGGAGTTATCTCATTACGGAACGCTTTACCAATTTGACAAATCCCTAATGGTAATTTACTGCGAGTTGCACGCAAAACATTTTTGAAATTAACAAAAATACCACCTGCTGTTTCAGGGCGCAAATATACTGTGTTTGTATTGTCTTCTGTAACACCGATAAAAGTCTTAAACATTAAGTTGAATTTTCTAATAGGAGTGAAATCACACTTGCCACAATTTGGACAAACTATGTTGTTTTCCGCAATATAATTTTGCATTTGCTCATCGCTCATTGCTTCAACACTGCCTATTTCGTGCTTATTCCCTTTTTTCTCTTCTTGAAAAAGCCATTCTTCTATCAATTTGTCCGCACGGTGACGAGTTTTACACTGTTTACAATCAATCAAAGGGTCGCTAAAGCTATCTAAATGCCCGCTTGCCTTCCATACTTTTGGATTCATAATTATTGAACTATCTAAACCAACATTGTTTGGTTCTTGTTGCACAAATCTACGCCACCAAGCATTTTTAATGTTGTTTTTTAATTCTACACCCAAAGGGCCATAGTCCCACGAATTACTTAAACCACCATAAATTTCGCTACCTGCAAATACAAAACCTCGATTTTTGCAAAGCGCCATTACTTCGGTCATACTTAAATCGTCTTTCATTTTATCTCCTTAAAATTAATAGTTATATGTTATAGACATATATTATAATACAAAATAAATAAATAAGCAAGTACAATTTTAATTTAATTAACATAAACACCCATTAATATCAAATTTGTAATTAAATATGTTTTAAATTCTTCATAATTTATTTAATAAAAACAGAATTACCTATTTATTTTTTATAAAGATTATGTTATAATTATACAAAGGAAGGTGATTACAATGGAAGAAAACACAAGAAAAGGTGTATATCGTATAATTTACGATGCAACGAATAAAAAATGGAATATTAAAAAAGACGGTGCTGAACGAATTATCGATAGCAGAAAGACAAAAGAAGAAGCGCTTGAGCGTGTAAAAACTTTAAGCGAAAACCAGAATACTAAATTTGTTGTTTACAAAAAAGACGGAAAATTTCAAAAGAAAAAGTAATTTTCCAAAAACTAAATAGATATGTAAAACGTTTTATCGAAATTGATAAAATGTTTTTTTATAAATTTGAAAAAATTAAGTAATATTTTATAAATAATTTTAATTTTTGTGTTGTAATCATTTTAATTCAACACTTTAACGCTTTTGTGTTGCGCTGATTTGATAATTCCTTTGTTATAATACGGTTGTATCATAAAGGAGGAAATTATATGAATACAGATAAAATTTATGCAGAACATATTGCAAATGAATACTCTAAAAAAGAAACAACTAAAGTTAAGCAATTAAAAAAATTAGATGCAAAGGCTAAAAATCCAGCAAACATATTTGGTTATACTTTTGGTATTTTTAGTGCTTTGGTTTTAGGTACAGGAATGTGTCTAGCTATGGGAGTAATAGGTTCAGGCGTTGGCGCATTAGTGGCTGGCATAATTATCGGTATCGGAGGCATTGTTGGTTGTGGAGTAAATTACCCTATTTACAAAAAACTTTTAGAAAAGGGTAAAAATAAATATGGTTCCGACATTTTAGAACTTGCAAAAGAAATAACAGACAAAGAATAAATTAAAGGAGACAGTATTATGAAAAAATCAGAGAGTAAGTACCATAATACTGCTCTTTTAATGAATCAAGCATTAATAGAATTATTAAACAAAAAAGACCTTGAATTTATAACAGTTAAAGAAATTTGTGAAAAAGCAGGCGTTAATCGTTCCACTTTTTACCTACATTATGAAACAATAAACGATTTGATAGAAGAATGTATAGAAAATATTAACAAGCAATTTGTAGATTATTTTAACAATAATACAAAAGAATTTATTAACAAAATAAATAAATGCCCTATACAAGAATTAATTTTAATTACACCAGAATATTTAACTCCATACTTAACTTTCATAAAAAAAAATAAAATTATTCATCAAGTTGCTGTAAAACATTCTTTGGTAATGAATTCTTATGAGAAATTTATGTCATTAAACAAATATATTTTTAAACCAATTTTTAATAAATTTGGCATAGATGACAAAACAGAAAATTATATGATTTCATATTATCTTTGTGGTGTCACTGCTATAATTAATGAATGGATTAAAAATGACTGCAAAGATGATATTAAATATATAGAAAATATTATAATTAAATGCGTTAGACCAAATTAAATAAAATTTTGTAAACTATTTAATTTATATGCTAAAAAATTAATTTAATCTAAAAAATAGAGAAAAAAGAGTAATGACAAAATCATTACTCTTTTTGTAGTTATTATGCAATAAAAATATCAAAAATTCACATAAATACGCATTTATACGTTTATTTTTAATACTATGCATAATACTATGCATTAATTTCTATTATTTTTTTATTTATTTTTGCGTTTTTGTTTTAACACTTTTCTATTATAAAAATATATGTTCCAATATTCTTTAAAAATTCTTTTTAAATACTTTACCGTTTCTTCATCTAATTGTTTGTATCTTTTCTTTACAGCTTTATAGCACTCTAGAAAAGCGGACTTAAATTCAATTATAGTTGATTTTTCTGTAGCGTTAAGCAAATCAAACAAAATATCGATTATTTTTGAACGCTCTTCATCCGAATACGCAATCATAACATCTTTTATAGATTGTTCAAAAACCTGACAGTTAAATGTAGTTGATTCGGTCGTGTCCAACCTACCATCTTTGGTCACTCTCCACCTGAAAGGGTCGTGTTGCATTAGCATTACACCGTAACATTTAACCACTTCATAATTTTTTATATTGTGCATTATAAGTCCAATCATTGAATCACGAGTTATATACTTTTTTATTTTATCTTTTACACGTCTAAACTTTTCCAATCCAAAAACATCATATTTAAAACCCGGTCCATCAAAATCATAGATTTTTTCTATTCTCTCTTGTATGTCTTTGTCCGTATGAATACCAGCATAACACGCAAGATTACCCCCTTTCGAATGACCGCCCAAATAAAATTTACCATTCAATTTACTAGCAACACGTTTAAGATAAATTAGACACTGTTCTTGCGATGGTACGATTTCCAAA
Source organism: uncultured Clostridia bacterium (assembly GCA_944383295.1). GTDB lineage: Bacteria > Bacillota > Clostridia > Christensenellales > UBA1242 > UBA7867. The sequence continues at coordinate 13,324 of CALWOW010000040.1, read as the reverse complement.
TATGACATATTGAAATCTTCTTTCCACCCAATTAAAGTAGTATCAGTACCACGAAATGCAATAAAATTACATTCATCAAATATAAAAACAACTGCAGAAAATTGCAATTCTAAATTAGCATCAAAACGACTACGATAAAAATTTAATTTCATATTTTTAAATCGTTCGGTTTTAAACATTAAATTTAACAGTTTTGTATTATCTTTTTCAGGCAAAGTAGCACAAGTCATTTTTTTAATCAAATTTTCATTATTTAAAGTTTCAAAATCTACGGCTTCAGCATTTTCTCTAATTCTAGGCACAATGCCATCAAAATCTAAATATGCAAGTTCACTTAAAATCAAAGCATCTACTTCGTTAAAGACAAATTGGGACATCGAATAATGACCAAATTTTTTTAAGTAATAAAATAAATTTTTACGCATTGCACCCTCCTTTATTTTTATTTTATAATACTTTATGAATAAAGTCAATAAACGTATGAAAAACAAAAAAATAAAAATTTAAAACTTTTTGAAAATTTTGTTAAATATATGTTGACTTGTTGTCGTTTTTATGCTATTATAAAAAAGCATCTTGTTGAATTTATAAGATGCTTTTAAGTTATAGGGGGATAGAGCGCAACACCCTGCATGACTTGCACCCATAGCTCAACAGGATAGAGCAACACCCTTCTAAGGTGAAGGTTGGGGGTTCGAGTCCCTCTGGGTGCACCAATAGGGTGTGTAAAGTCCGCAAGCGACCGAAACAGCGCTTCTTAAATAGTGATACGGCGTTTACCTTTATGGTGGATATAGCTTAGTTGGTAGAGCGCCAGGTTGTGGCCCTGGAGGTCGTGGGTTCAAGTCCCACTATTCACCCCATTATGTGGCAAAGGCCACGCTTAGGGGTATCGCCAAGCGGTAAGGCACTTGACTCTGACTCAAGCATTCGAGGGTTCAAATCCTTCTGCCCCTGCCAATGGGCATCTGCTGTCGCAGTGTAAGCCCCTAGTAAATATTTAGGGGTGTAGCCAAGCGGTAAGGCACTAGACTTTGACCCTAGCATGCGTAGGTTCAAATCCTGCCACCCCTGCCACAAACACCGAAAGGTGTATATGGCCCGTTAGCTCAGTAGGTAGAGCACTTGACTTTTAATCAAGTTGTCCCGCGTTCGAGTCGCGGACGGGTCACCACTCTTTCCCGTATAAGAACGGGTGCAAATTTGTAGTCACCGAAAGCGCTTTCGGTATAGTAAAAGCAAGGCGTTAAAACACCTTGCTTTTTACTTTTGTTGTTGTAAATAACCTAACCAACAATAACAACACATAATACTTACTATGCTGCAACACTACAAACTCGCAATAACAAAGACTCTATACAGTGTGTTTTGTGAGGACGGGGAAAACACACAGATATAGTATAACATATGATTTTGAATATTTACACAAAAAAAGAAAAAACACAAAAAATTGCGCTCTTTCCTTACCTCTTTTTTGCTCGACTCTTAAGTTCTCTTTATTCAATTTTTGGCGGGCTTTAGATTTATACTTTCGTATAGTCCCGCAAATTTATTATAACACACATAAATATATATTTCGAAAGACACGGCACACACCGAAATTTATATATATTAATTAATATATATAATTATTTTTTTGCGATTTATTTTTTAATTTTTTAATGTCACTAATTTGCTCCGCAAATCTTGTTCGTCAATATCAAAAATTTTTGCATAAATTGATACAACTTTCTTAGGTAAAAGTCGTGCTGTTAAATGCTCATATTTTTCCACTGAGTCAGTAGTTATTCTAAATTTAAAATTTTTATTTTTGTTGAGTAAAACTTTCATTTGCGAAAGTGTTAAATTATTATTTTCTCGCAAAGTTTTTAAATAGTTAGATTTTTTGAATTTTCTCGATAACTTGCTATATTCGCGCTCGACTTTGTCTATCGGTATTTGTACTCGCTCAAATTTTAAATTTCTACCATAAACCACCCAGCCACGATTTATCGAGTTATATATAAAACTTGTGCTAACATACCAGCGTTTCGCAAGTGCTTTTACTGAGTTATCTAGGTCGAGTATTAATTCGTATTGGTCTTTTGTTACCGCAAGATATAGTGTTTCGAATTCTTTTGCTTGCATTAGCCAAAGCCTTAGCAAATGAAATCGTTTTCGTTGCGTTGAAAGTAAAGAGCTATTGTGTGTAGTTCAAGTTTGTTAGGTTTTGCAAGTCCGTATTCAAAAAAGTACAAACGCATTAGGCTTACGCCTAGTTGCTCCGCTATGGCTTTTTTTGTTGTTCTAAAAATTTTAATTTTTAAAGAAACGCGCTCTTTAAAAAACTTGTGGTTAAATTTTTTAACTTTCATTTGATTTTGCCTCCTTGTTTTTAAATTTTTCATACTCGCTAAATATCACGCCGAGAATATAAAGCGGACGGTTTTTTATTTCCAAATTCGTGTAAGGCGCAACCGCAAGGCGTTTTGCAAGTTGGTGCACGCAGTCTTTTGCAATCGTGTTTGCGATTGTTTCAAAGTCTTTTGCGGTGTATGTTTGCCCGTTGTAGTTGATTTCATCTTGCTGTGATAGTTCGGTTGCTTCAAGTATAGTGTCGGCTACCTCTCGAACGCATTCGCCGTAGTCGTCATTTTCGTGATAGTAGTAATTTTCAGGTAGTAGCGGTTCTCGTTCATCATCACTAAAAAATTTTGCTCGTTGTTTTTGTGAGAGAATATATAATAATTTATTATTATTTTTATTTTTATTAGCATGCAAATCGCAAATAACTTCGTTATTTGCTCTTTGCATTTTGATATTAGGGTTGTTTTTGGTTGTTTCTAGGTTGTTTCTAGGTTGTTTTTTGGTTGTTTTTGTAGCGATTTGTGTTTGAGTACTCTCGGGTATGTTCTCGGCTGTTTTTATTTTTCGAATAGTATTCGAATTTGATTTACTAGCGTTTTTGTTACCTTTGGGGGCTCCGCCCTTGTATGAGTTTGCAAGGCTCGCATCGTGTCTACGCAAATCTGCAAGAATATTTGGTTTTATTGCCTCAAATATTGGTAACAAAGATTTTTTAAATTTGGGCGTTTTGCCATTTAGAGCGAATTCGGCTATACCTACCATGAAAGCGTAACCGTCTTGCTGTGAAAGTTGCTTCAGTATGCGCAAATAACTTTGATAAAATTTAAAACTTTCACGCATAGGCTACTCGCTTGCTGGCATTGTGTAAATAATGTGCTTATCGCCTATAAAAGTCTCTACTGTTGAAATTTCGCCATTTTGTTTTTGCTCTATTATTTCAAAAAGTTCCTTAGGTGTTGGCTTCTTTTCATTCAAAACTGTTTCATTAGCCAACAAAATACACCCCTTGAAAATTTTATAACCCTCTGCAAAAATATCTCGCAAATGCCTGAAATTTGATTTTTTCAAGTTCTCACGGGTCAATAGCGGAAAATCGCTTCTATTCGCTCTAATATGTATATTGTAGGTATTTACTCTACTTTTTGATTTTACCCTATGTGCACAGGCTGTTTTAGGGTGTGCACATACAGGCATTTGTAATTTATTTAAGTCTATTTGCAACAATTCGCAAAGTTTTGGAAAATCTTCATATTTTGGCATAATTTTATTTTGCTCAATTTTATTATAAGTGGGTCTATCTATTTTTAACAAGTCTGCTACTTTTTGCTGAGATATACCCGCACGCATTCGTGCTTGTCTTATTGTGTCGCTTATATTCATAATTTCTACTCCTTTCTATTATTCTTTTTCGTCTAGTGCTCCGTTTTCTGCAAGTTCGCCTTTTACTTCGCTTAATTTTATAAGGCATTGGGTTAAAAGCGACATATGAGTTCGGGGCTTGATTTCTTCGTTATAAAAGTAGCCACCATATGCACGAGCGTTTCCTTTTGGGTCTATATCTTCGCTCGCTGCAACAAATAAGCAATCACTTTTAGACTGCATTATTATTTCGCCCGTAGCCGTTTTTTTAAGTAGTAGCGTATATTCAGGTTGCTTTTTTCTCATTATCTATTACCCCTTTTTAGATTTTTGTAATAAATGGCGCGTGCTTCGTTTAACTTTTGTGCAAGTAGTTCATCTTTGTATTCGTCTGCATAGTTCATAGCACAATTTAATAAACTTACAATCTTTACGCCGTTTACATTGCGTTTGCTATATAGAAACGCATCACAAACGAACGCGCCTTTGTGTTTAGGTTTTACGCTCGCGCAAACATAAACGCAATTTGTATTTACTCTATGTAAAATTTCGCCCGTATCATTGTCTTTGAGTATTAATTCTAAATTTTTTGTTTTCATAGTTTTAGATTCTCCTTAATGTGTTTTATTGCTATTTCTATGGCTACGATTTGCAAAGTTTTGATATGTGTAGCCTTTTTAAATAGCGGCTTTGTTTTATAGATTGCTCCGCGTTTATTGCGAAAACTTATGCAACCTACTTGATTTTTAAGCATTTAGGCTTGTTGCTATTAGGTCATCTAGCGAGTGATTAGGGAAATATGTATCACGAATTTTGGCGAGTTCATCTACACCAAAAACGCCTTTGCCGTTCAACTTATTTGACAAAGTCGAAACATTTATGCTCAATGTGTTAGCCATTTGTTTGATAGAAATTTTATTTTCTAACATAAGCAATTTTAAAAAACTATACATAGCGTACTCCTTTTAAACGCAACTTGCATTATAAATTACGCAATTTGCGTAAATTTTAAATATAATAAACTCAATTTGCACAAAAGTCAAGCAAAAAATTGCAATTTGCGTAAATTTTTTTAATGTTTGTATAAAAAATCTTGTTTTTTTATTCGTTTTGCGATATAATAATAAAAAATTAAAAGGGGTATATTATGGACATATACGATAGAATAGCAAGTTTATTAAAAGAAAAAAGGCTCACAAAAAGAAACATGAGCCAAGATTTAAATATATCTTATAGCACTTTAGCAAGTTTATTTCAAAGGCGTTCAAAAAGTATAAGCGTAGATATGATGAAACAAATAGCAAACTATTTAGATACTACGCTTGAATATTTGGTAACAGGCAACGGAACTTATAGATACCCAAGCAATAGCGATTACTTTTCAAACAATACGATTATTGCGGTAAAGAACAAAGACACAAAAACTTATTACAAACTAAACGAACAAGACTTTGAAACAGTAACAAACATTCTTGATAAATTCAAAAAGGAATAAACAAAAAAATGAAAAATGTAGTTATATACGCGCGATATAGTAGCGATAAGCAAAATGAGCAAAGCATAGAGGGTCAACTGCGAGTATGTAAAGAGTACTGCGAACGCAACGGGTACAACATAATACACGAGTATATAGACAGAGCACTAACAGGGCGAACGGACAAGCGCCCCGCGTTTTTGCAGATGATAGAGGACGCAAAATCAAAATGTTTTGATTTTATAGTTTGCTATAAACTTGATAGGTTCTCGCGTAGCCATTATGATAGCGTGTTTTATAAATATCAACTAAAACAAATCGGGGTTCGTGTTATTTCGGCTACTGAGGCAATAAGCGATACTGATGAAGGGTTCTTAATGGAAGGCTTGCTTGAAATGATGGCGGAAATGTATAGCCGAGATTTAAGCCAAAAAGTAAAGCGCGGTATAAACGAAAACTTACTCAAAGGGAAATTTGTTGGCGGTACTCTACCACTAGGCTACAAGGTTGTAAATAGTAAAATAGAAATAGATGAGCAAACAGCACCTATTGTTCGATATATTTTTAACGAGTTTGCAAAGGGGGCAAGCAAACAAGACATCGTACAAGAGTTAAACGAGCAAGGCTACCGCACGAACAAGGGGGCGAAGTTTGCTGTAAATACTTTGCATATGCTACGAAACGAACACTACACGGGGCGCTTTGTATTTAATGGCAAAGAATACGAAAACTATTTTCCCGCAATCATAGATGAGACAACCTTTGAGAAAGTACAAGAGCGCTTACGGACAACACAATATAAGGGCGGGCACTATCGCGCAAAAGATGAGTATTTGCTCTATGGCAAAGTTTTTTGCGGGCATTGTGGCGCAAATATGCTAGGCGTTAGCGGGCGAAGTAGCACTGGCGATAAGCACTGTTACTATGCTTGCGCAAATCGATTTAAAAAGCATTCGTGCGATAAAAAGAACGAACGCAAACAATTTCTTGAAGATTATGTAATCGAAGAAACTTTAAACACGATTTACGACAGCGATTTAATAAATACTATCGCAGAAAAGGTCGAAAAGGTTTGCGAAAACGATTTAAACGTGCTTAAAATCAAAGATTATGAAAAAAGGCTCGCAAAAATCGAGCGCGATTTAGATAAAATTACACAAGTTATGTTACAAGCAACTAGTATCGATATTGTAAAACGCCTAGACAGTCAAGCAAAAGATTTAGCGGTGCAGCGCGATGATTTAGACAAGGAATTAAAAAAATTGAGGCTTACAAATAAGATTAAGCCCACAAAAGAAACAATAATCGCGTTTATTAAGCAGTTTGTAAACGGCGATAAACACGATTTAAAGTATAAAAAACGCATTATAGATTACTTTGTAAACTCTGTTTATGTTAGTGATAAAGTAATCATCACATATTACAACGCAGATGAATTCACGGCGCCACTTACACTTGAGGAAGTAAAAGCAAATTTAATTGAAAACGGCGAAGAAATGGCTTTAAATGGCAGTCAAGTTCTAAAAGTTCAAAAAACGGGTCACCAGATTTTTGGTTTACGAAAAAACTTTTTAGTACGATTTGCTAAAAAGTTTTTTTGTTTTATAAACCTTATTAATTATATTGAATAAAACAAATTAAATTTTCAAATTAATTAAGTTTTTTATTATTTTTCAATTATCCATATTGCATCAAAATTGCAGTAAATAAAAATAAAATTTTTACGTAAAATTATAGAATTATTGAAAAATAAATAATAATAAAAAAGACTAAATTTACTAAAAATAGTTTACTACCTAATTTAAGCATTTAATGCCAGCCTATTAACCATTTTAGACATAACTTTGCATAAGCAAAATGCTTACTTGTCAATCTATATTACGCCCCTTAAAAATAATTTCAAAAATAAAAAAAGTGACTTTTTAGTCACTAAAAATTAAACTGCTATACTTTTTAAATCTTTACCAAATCTAATAGCAAAATTAGTCCTAATTATTTGATGAAATTCGTGCGCTTCCGTGTCATTTATAACTATATTTTCTAATTCCGCAAATTGCAATTTTGTTAAATTTTGCATTATTTCTAGGGTACGGCCAGATATAGGAATATATCTTGTGGGCGAACAGTGTATGCAACAAAATTCCCCTGTATCCGCATCGAAACGCACCATATCACTACTCAAAGCTTTACCGCAATTTTTACAAGTTTTCAAATTCATTGCATAACCTGTAATCTTAAATACACCTAATGCAAAGCGCATTAAAACGACATCAGGGTCCGTTTCGGTTACTGCTAGCGTTTTTAAAGCGTGTAGTAATCCCGAAAATAGCAGTTTATCAGGTTCTTGCAATAAACTTACCGAATCAGCGATTTCCAAAATTGCGCTCCCTGCTACTGTCGCCCTATAATCTTGAGTAATATCAAAAAAATTTTCAATTTCGGTTGCGTTTGCGACAGTCAACAAATCGCCCCTGCCTATCAACTTAAATTGAGCGAAACAAAAGGGTTGTGAAGCAAATTTCATTTTTGCTGTTACCTTTTTTACTCCTCTCAAAAGGCCGGATAATCTTCCGTGTTCAGGAGTTATTATGGTCACTATCTTATCGTTTTCGCCATAATCTATGGCTCGAGTTACTACACCTTGCGTCAAAATTTGTTGCATTTTTTAATCCTTTGTTTTTTCTTATTTTACCACAATATTTTTAAATTATATAGCATTTTTAAATATATTTTTATACAAATTAAAAATATCCGTTGTAGCGGATATTATTTTTTATTTATTTTTTTATTATTTTTAGTTTTATTTGAATTCTTTTCTGGTTTACTTAATTCCTTATACAATAAATAAGCCCCTATTTCTCCCGTTTCGTAGAAATTTTGCCAAGCAATTTCATCTATTTTGAGTTGTTTATCCTTTTTATCCATAATTCACCTCATAAATAGTTTATACAAAAAAATTAAAAACTATGCTCTTATTATTTTAAAAATTCAAATTAGATAAAATAAGCGTTTTTAACACAAAAAATATTTATTGCACATTACAAAAAAATATACAATTTAATACATACTTATTTGTTAGAAAACTTTACTTTTGTGATAAATTTTGATAAAATGGTATATGTTTTACGGGAGGAAACTTTATGAATATTCTTTTAGCAGGTGGACTTGGTTATATTGGTTCACATATAGCGGTTAGTCTTTTAGAAAATGGACATGATGTAATAATTGCAGATGATTTGAGCAATAGTAAAATTGAAGTAGTAGATTCAATCAAAAAAATCACAAACAAAGAATTTAAGTTTTATAATGCTGATTTAAAATATATTGAGAAAGTAGAAAAAATTTTTGCTGAAAACAAAATAGATGGCGTTATTCATCTTGCAGGATACAAAGCAGTTGGTGAATCTTGCCAACAGCCTTTAATGTATTATGAAAACAATTTAATCACTACAATAAATTTGTTGAAATGCATGAGAAAATACGGCGTAGATTTAATTTTATTTAGTTCTTCTGCGACAGTTTATAAAGCAAGCAATACAATGCCTTTGACCGAAGCCGATGAATTAGGACCTTGTAACCCTTATGGACGCACAAAGTATTTCATTGAAGAAATGTTAAAGGACGAAGTAGCCTCAGGGTCTAATATTCGTGCTATTATCTTGAGATATTTTAATCCTATCGGCGCTCATGAGAGTGGTTTGCTTGGAGATGACCCTAACGGAATACCAAACAATCTTTTACCATACATTTCAAGAGTTGTGACTGGAAAATTAGAAGTTTTAAGTGTTTTTGGTAATGACTACCCTACACCAGACGGAACAGGAGTAAGAGACTATATCCATGTAGTTGATTTAGCCGACGCTCATTTAAAAGCAATCGATTATATGCAAAAAAATAAAGACATAAAAATAGATTTCTTTAATATCGGTACGGGTAAAGGATATAGCGTGTTAAATATTGTAGATGCTTATAATAAAGTATGCGGTGGTAAAGTAAAGTATAAAATTGTAGCACGTCGTAGCGGTGATGTTGCTGAACTTTACGCAAATCCAGCAAAAGCAAATAAAATATTGAATTGGCACGCAAAATATGACATTGAAGAAATGTGTGCAAGTAGTTATAATTACGAAAACAAAAAAGATGCAAAATAATTAAAAAAATAGAAATTAACTATTAAAACACAAAAAATGATGTAAAAACACATCATTTTTTTTTAAATTTATTTAATTTGCTTCTTTTTATTTAATACCTAAAAAACATATTAATTTTTACAACTAGTTTATTTTTGATTGATATTTGTGATATTTTTTATTTTATAGTTATTTCTTGACTTTTAGTGCTTTAAATTATAACATCTATTACATACAAAAATTAAATGAATGCACTGTCTTTTTATAGTTTTTGTGAAATTAAGTATGCGTTTAATTTAGATATTAGTGGCATTAAAGAATTTCAAAGGTTTATAAATAATAAATTATATTTAAAAGGTTATTATATGAAATCCTTAAATCCAGTTTATATACATAATTTTTAAACGGAATAGCAGAAAGTATAGTCAAAGTTTTTGTTCCTGTGTTAATTTTGGAATATATGGGCAGTATAATGTGGAGTATTGCATATGTCGGTATTTTTTATCTGGCTAATCTTTTTTAAACTTAATTTTAAATAAATTAATTTTAAAATACAATATCACATTTTTAATTATACACGTATTCCTTTTCCTACTTACTCCTATTTTAATCGCATTTTTTCAAATAGATATCTGTTTAGTCATTATTCTTGCGATTACGGGCGGATTTGGACAAGCACTTTATTACTCGACAATAGAAAATTTATATACATATTCTAATCAACAAATAAATATGGCAAAATTTGATGCTTTTTGTTCTCTGGGATATTTTATATTTAGTTTAACTTCTGCATTCATATTAGGCTCTCATTTTAGTAATTCCTTGCTGTTAGTTTGTATTTCTTCAATTATAATTTATCTTGCAAGTTTGTTACCATTTTTTGTTAAAAGAAAAAATTTACCCAAATTTAATATAAAAGAATTTAAACCTTATCCTAAAACGAAATTTTATAAACTTTATTTTTTATTTTGGATGTTTTCCGCTGTTGGATTTACAATAACAAATATGATAATACCTATTTATATTTATACAATAAATCCTTCTATTCAACTTATAGGAATTGTACTTGCAGCAACATATCTTGTTGAAATAGGTCTCGACTTTTTATGCCGTTGGCTAAGATTGAAAAATTTACAAGTTTTATCAATAGGTATTTATTTTGTATTATTTACCATTTCAGTTTTGACTATTATTTTATGGCATAACAATATTGTTTTAGTTGTTATGAGCACATTAGGTGGTTTATCATATTTATTTTCGTATATAACAATGCAGGGTAATTATTTTGAAAAAATAAAACAAGATAATTGTGCGCCTATCGGTATCCTATATAAAAATATTGCTTGCAACATTATGAGAATAATAATTATTGCTTTATATTTTATATTACCTTCATTTTTAACTATTTTTATTTCAAGTATAATATGCTCATTAATTGCTTTTATAATTACAATCATGTTGCATAAAACACAAAAAGAAACCAAATTATTAACTGACAAATTAGAAATAAATAATACGTTAAATTAAAAAAAGAATTCTGCTGGAATTCTTTTTTTATTTGAATATAAGTTAAGTAGTTTATTTCTCAATTAATTTTTGACTTAATTTTATTGCATCAGACACTGCAATATCCATATTAATATATTTGTAATTACCTAATCTTCCTAAAAGGTGAAAGTTAGGATATTGTGACACAAAATCTACGTACTTTTTATATGTATTTAAACTATTTTCGTTTGCTATTGGATAATATGGAATTTGATTTTCATTTTCATATTCAAGCGGATATTCCTTGACAATAATAGTTTTATCACTTTTTACATTAGGTGTTGTAAATTTTTTGAATTCACTAATTCGTGTAAATTCCATATCTACCGTATAATTTACAACAGGTGCAGGTTGGTAACTCTCCATTTCATAAGTTTCATAAACAAAATTTAATGTGCGGTATGGCAAACGACCAAATTTATTATCCAATAAATTATCAATAGCACCACAGAAAATAATTTCGGCATCGGTTTTTTCGTTTTCAAAGTAAATGCCATCATCTCTAAATGACAATACATCTTTTGCTTCCGTATTTAATTTAACATCAATATTTTGATGATTAAGCATATTTTCTACCATTTTTGTATAACCATTTGCTGGTTGGTATTGAAATTTATCTGTAAAATAATTTTTGTTTCTTGAAATGTAAACAGGTACTCTTTTCATAACATTTGGGTCTAACTGTTCGATACTTCTTCCCCATTGTTTAGTTGTGTAATGCTCAAAAATAGTTTTAAACACAAAATCCGCAAACTCACGAATAATTGGATTAGAATGTTGTTTTAATTCCATTATAGGCACTTTATTGTCTTTCCCGTATTCATTTACCAAAATTGCTTCTATTTCATTTGCTTGATTTTCTGGATAAAGTGCGTGCAAACTGTCCAAATTAAAAGGCACAGGAATATATACACCTTTTATGTTTGCTAGTACTTGATGCTCAAAAGGAAACCAAACTGTATATTTTGATAAAAAATCATACACTTCTTGTGAATTTGTGTGAAAAATATGAGGGCCATATTTTTGCACAAAAATCCCCTCTTCTTTTTCATCATAAACATTACCGCCTATGTGATTATTTTTATCAATAATTTTAACTTTAAAACCATTTTCCGCTAAAATTCTAGCACAAGTAGCACCTGATAAGCCACTACCCACAATAATAACTTTTTTCATTTTTTCACCCCTTTGTTATGATAAATATTAAATATAAACTCAAATTTTGTCAACTATACTAGACAAAAAATAAATTAAATGCTATACTATGAACAGTCTATGACTAAGGAGAAAAAATGAAAGTAATTGTTTTAGTTGCTGGATATGCAACCCGTTTATACCCACTTACACTCAACACCCCAAAGGCGTTGTTGAAAATCGGTGGAGAAACTATGTTAGATTTTTTAATGAAAAAATTGGAAAAAGTTCCAAATATTAACGATGTTTATTTAGTTTCAAATGATAAATTTTATCAAAACTTTGAAGAATGGAAAAACAACAGCAAATATCCTTTTAATATAAAAGTTTTAAACGATGGAACGAACACAAATGAAACTCGTTTGGGTGCTATCGGTGATATTAAATTTGTATTAGACCACGAAAATATTGATGATGATTTGATGGTGCTAGTTAGCGACAACTATTTTACTTTTGAATTGTCTGATTTTTATGATTATTACAAGCAAAAAGATTGCGATGTCGTACTCGGCACAAAATTTGATGATTTGGAATATTTATCAAAGCATTTCGGTGTTGCAATTTTAGACGAAAACGGCAGAGTTTTGGATATGTTTGAAAAACCTGGACGTATTATTAGTGATACAGGTTTGTATGCTTCTTATATATTTAAAAAAGAAACTTTACCAAAATTTAACGAATATTTAGCGGAAGGTAATAGTCCAGACGCTCCTGGGAATTTTATTGCTTGGCTACACAAGCGTAAACCTGTATATTGCTACCGCTTCAAAGGTGAATGCTACGATATAGGCACACACGAAATGTATGATGAGTTAAACAAAAGATTTTCATAAACTATATTTATTTAATATTTTTAACTAATTAATCTAAAATTTTAGATTAATTTTTTTTATTTCAACAGCATTTTTCAACAAAAAAAGACACCGCCTTTAAGTATATAAAATTAAAATTTACAAAATATAGTGATGTAATGTAAATTACAAAATTACTTTTAAGGAGATACAATTATGGAAAATGTTGTTAAAACAGGTGAAACCGTAACAGCAGGTACTTACTACTGCACAAACTGCGGTCAAAAAATGGAAATGGAAGATGGTCAAACTATGCCACCTTGCCCAAGATGTTCAAACAATGGTTTTACTAAAAATCAACCAAAAAACAACTAAATTATATTATTAAATGTATTAAGGCTAATTTATTTTAATAGCATAAAAAGGGACTTTTTATTAAAAAAGTTTCTTTTTTATTTACTTTAAAACACAAAACTTACGCA
>CALWOW010000039.1 GCA_944383295.1 uncultured Clostridia bacterium | reverse complement strand
GATAATGAACAATTTGAGCTAGCATTGACAATACGAGATGATTTGGAAATGTTGGATAGAATTAGACAAAAAACGCTAACCTTTATGCCGAATTTGGACAATATCGATGCTTTTGCGTGGGCTAGTAACGGTTCAACGGCTAGCATTGCGGTTTTAGTTATTAGAGGTGGGCGAAGTGTCGGTGTTGATTGTTTCCATCTTGTTGACCCAGAGATTAGTCTTGAAGATAGTTTAACGCAATTTATTACTCAGTATTATTCTATTTCGGCAATACCACCAGAGCAAATTTTAATACCTTTTGAGGCAGAAGATTCATTAAAAGAGTGGTTGACAAACCAACGAAAATCTTCAAGTGTAGGGAAATCGAGTGCCGTGGAGTTATTGCACCCACAACGAGGCGAAAAGAAAAAACTTTTAGAAATAGCACAATCAAATGCAGAAATGTACCTTGAAAAAGCGATTGAAAAAGAAAAGCGTATTGCAGATTTTACCGTAGGCGCAACTGAAAATTTGAGTAAAATTTTAGGATTAAATAAACCAATTCATCGTATGGAATGTTATGACATTTCAAATATAGGTGGGTTATTGAGCGTTGCTTCTATGGTGGTTTTTATCGATGGGGAAGCACGCGCAAGCCACTATCGTAAATTTAAGATTAAATCAGTGCAGGGCGCAAATGACTTTGCTAGTATGAAAGAAGTTATAACACGAAGATTACAAGAATTACAAAAAGTAGATAGCACTGACCCTAGTTTTAAGAGCAAACCCGATTTAATTGTAGTTGATGGTGGGAAAGGACAATTATCAAATGCTTTGGAAGCCGTGCGAGCATGTGGGTTTGATATTCCTGTAATTTCATTAGCAAAGCAAGAAGAAGAAGTTTTTGTTCCTAATTCCGCTAATCCTATAATATTGTCACGTACGCACAATAGTTTAAAATTGCTTCAACGCATTCGTGATGAATCGCACCGTTTTGCGATTACATTCCACAGGAGTTTAAGAAATAAAATAACAAGTATTTTAGAAGAAATAGAAGGTATTGGACCTGTAAAACGAAAAAACTTAATCAAGCATTTTAAATCAATAGATAATATAAAAAATGCTAGTTTAGAAGAATTGCAATCAGTCAAAGGTATCAATGAAAAAGATGCTATTTCGATTAAAAAATATTTTGAAGCATAATATTTAAAAGCACTTTCGCATACAATTTAATGTTTATTGTGGCGGAGGTGCTTTTTTGTCTGTTAGTTCACGTGAGAAAAAAATATTTGCAATTTTTGCTTTGGTGGTAGCCATATTTTTATTTATTGCACCTTATATTATAATACCCAAAGCGTATGCAGGGCGAGAAGATTGGATAAATACTGCGCCACCTAATGCGGTGTTTTTAGAATTATGGCAAATTGACACCTTCGAGGGCGGTAGTTCTAGTAGAGCTAGATTTTTAGAAAAAAATGCATTTTTATATCAAGAACAAACTATCAATACTTATGTGTTAGTAAGGTCTTTTGATGTTAATCAAGCAAAATTAATGTTGGAACAAGGCTCAAGACCGGATATTATTAGTTATGGTATCGGCGCTGGTGATTTTGTTTTACCTATTAGTCAAGAAATAACCACAGATTGCGGAGTAAGGGCTGATTTGTTGGCAGGGGGAATGAAAGAGGGCAAGCAATATGCTATACCGTGGACTATGGGTGGTTATTGTTTATGTGCTAATTCAACATTTGGAGACTTAAATCTTGAAAATTTTAATCAAGCGAGCGAACAACAAGAGCGTGCTGTTATAGGCACAGGTTACACATACAATGTACCTAAATTGAGTTTAACGAACGATGAAAGAAAGTTTGTTACAAGTGAGAGTGAAAATTCACAATATCAAGCGTATGAAAATTTTTTAAAAGGGAATGAGTTTCAAGTTTTACTAGGTACGCAAAGAGATTTTTATCGATTGAATAATAAAGTTGAGTTAGGTGTTATTGATGGTATAAATTATAGATATTTGTCAGGTTATACCGATTTAATTCAATATATGAGTGTGACTACGGCTAATGAAAATTTAATCGCACCTGCAACAAAGTTTATAAAATTTATTACATCATCAAAAATACAGGCAAAATTAACAAGTATAGGAATGTTTAGTGTTAATGGCGAAAAGATTTATAAAAATGAATATGTAGATTTTGAAAACGCATTAAACGAAAAAATGCAAGTATTAAATGTTTTTACACCTTTGGTGCATATAAAAGAAATTCAACAAAATTGAGGTGATTATGGTATATGATGAAATAAAGGCGATTTGTCCGCACAGTTTACAAGATATTTTTTTAAAAAGTTTGACTACTTTTAAAATAGGCGGTAAAGCGAAATATGTTTGTTATCCGCAAAGTGTCGAAGAATTAAAAAATTTGATACAATATTGCAATCAAAATAAAATACAGTTTTATGTAATAGGTGCGGGTTCAAATATTTTAGCAGATGATAGCGGTTTCAATGGCGTTATTATTTGCACTAAAAGATTAAAACAAATTGAAAATCTTGGGGGCGGTAAGGTAAAAGCACAAGCTGGGGTAACTCTTGCTGAATTGTTACAATTTACAAAAAATAATGGTTTATCTGGTCTTGAATGGGCTACAAGTATTCCCGCTACTGTTGGTGGTGCTGTTGTTATGAATGCAGGTGCTTTTGGTGGGCAAATTAGTGATATTTGCGAAAGTGTGACTATACTTATGGATAACAAAATAGTAGTTCTACAAAAATCAAAACTTTTTTTTAATTATCGCCATAGTGTTTTTACAAATTGTAAAATATGTGTTATAATTGATGTGTTATTTTCATTTAACATTTCAAATGTAGAGAAGGTAACTTTTAATATTCGTGAAAATATGCTGAAACGAGCAAAAACACAGAGTGTCGGTTTCGCAAGTGCTGGAAGTGTTTTTAAAAAAACAGATGACCTTGCCCCTGCTTTTATGATTGAACAATGTGGGTTAAAAGGGTTAAGGGTAGGCGATGCAATGGTTTCTCCTATTCATTCTGGCTATATTGTAAATGTAGCAAAGGCGACATCGGAGCAAGTTTTAGCATTGATAGATAAAGTTAAAATAGCGGTAAAAGATAAATTTAACAAAGACTTACAGTTAGAAATTATTTTATTAAAAGGTGAATAAATGAAAGAGTTCGTTTTAACTGCTGATTATCATACTCATACAAAATATAGTGATGGTAATGGCAGTATAGAAGATAACGTAAAAGAAGCAGTTAATAAAGGTTTAAATGAGATAGGCATTACAGAGCATGGCTTTAATCACGTCAAAGCGGGAGTAAAACGTAGTCAAATACCTGAAATGCGTGCAGAAATAAATAGGTTGCAAAAGATATATCCTAATATTAAAATTTATTTGGGTGTTGAAGCAAATTTATTAAACCTAAAGGGTGAGTTGGATATAACCGAAGATGATATAAAATCTTTGGATTATATAATTTTTGGCATACACAAGGCAACTTATGGTAAGCGAATAAGGGGTAGTTTGTGGTTCAATTTTAGAAATTTGTTCCCAACAAGCAAAAAATACAAGCAAAAAGTGACTGATAGCTATATAAAAGCAATGGAAAAATATCCTATTAAAATAGTTGTTCATCCTAATTATGCTACAAAATGTGACGTAAAAAGGCTTGCGGATGCTTGCGCAAAAAACGATGTATTGTTTGAATTGAATGGTAAACGCATTATGTTTGATGATGCAGAAATTGAAGCATTAAAAAATAGTAATGCAAAATTTGTTTTGAGTAGTGATTCACACTATCCTGAACGTGTGGGGACAATAGAATTGCAAAAGGAATTTATCAAAAAGTACAATTTTCCGTTGGAAAAAATAGTAAATATAAAAATTTCTAATTAATATCTTTTCAAAAAGTAAATCTTGATATATAATGTCTAAAAGGAGTTTTATAAATGTCTTTTTCTTATGATGCTAAATATGAAGTTGCTGATAGTGATTTACCTAGTGAGTTATGCTGTGCTCGTGCTGAATTAGCTGGCATTGTACGTACTTGCGGTAAAATTGAACCAGATTACACTATAATTTTGACTACTGAAATTGAAAATTTATACAAACGAGTTTGCGGACTAATCAAAGAGTTGTATAAACAAGATGGTGACTTAAAACTTACCCAAACAGAAAAACCCAATCATTCGATTAAGTTTAACATTACTTTTCCACAAAGTTTAAGTGAGAAAATTTTAAAGGATATTTTTGTTTTGCGTCAAAATTATGCTGGGGTTTGGGAAATTCATGAAAATGTATCGAGATTTTTAATTGAAAAAGATTGTTGCCAGCGTTCTTTTATTAAGGGCGTTTTTATGGGGTGCGCTAGCGCAAATATAGTCATTAAAGATATAAATAATTTAAAAAAGCATACAGGTGGCTATCATTTGGAATTCGTTTTTTCTAGTCATACTTTGGCAGGAGATTTTTCGCATATATTGTCGCAGTATGACATTTATTCTAAAATGATGCAACGCAAAAAATTGACTGTTGTTTATATTAAAGAAGCTGAAATTGTGAGTGATGTTTTGGCTTTAGTTGGCGCTAATAATGCTGTGCTTACTTTACAAAACGAATTTGCTGTTCGTGAAGTAAGAAATCAATTAAATAGACAGTTAAATTGTATGAATAGTAATTTGGAAAAAATGGTGGAAGCTAGTTTAAAACAAATTTCTGCAATTGAATACATATCAAAAACGGTTGGATTAGAAAGTCTTTCGGAAAATTTATACGAATTATGTATGTTAAGGCTCGCAAATCCAAACGAAACTTTAGAAAATTTGGCGAAATTAATGAATCCACCGTTGACAAAAAGCGGAATAAATCATAGACTTCGTAAAATTGTAAAATATGCAGAAGATTTAAAGAAGCAGAACGAATAGGAGAACAAAATGGAAAAATTTGTGCATTTGCATTTACATACTGAATATAGTTTGCTTGATGGAGCGGCTCGTATCAAAAAATTAGTAAAAATTTTAAAGGAACGAGGAGCGCCAGCATGTGCAATAACCGACCATGGCAATATGTATGGTGCAGTAAAATTTTACGAAGCGTGCAAAGCAAACGACATAAAACCTATTATCGGAACAGAATTTTATGTCGTAGATGATTTGAATTATAAACAAGGGAAACCCAATCCGGCACACTTAATCATTTTAGCAAAAAATGATAAAGGTTATCACAATCTTTGTAAATTAAATAGTATAGCGTGGACAAAAGGTTTTTATTACAAACCTCGTATAGACTACAATACTTTAGCACAGTATGCAGAAGGTTTGATTTGTAGTTCTGCCTGTTTGGCGGGTGATATTCCTAGATTGCTTGCTCAAGGCCGATTTGATGATGCTGTCAAATTTGGGACTAGATTGCGTGATATGTTTGCCAAAGGTGATTTTTATATTGAAGTGCAAGACCATGGAATTGCTTTACAAAGGCAAATTTTACCAGATTTGTTTAAACTAGCAGAAGTCTTAGGGGTAAAAACAATAGCGACCAACGATGTACATTATTTATATCCCGAAGATGCAGAAATGCAGGATATCATGTTATGTATTCAAACGGGTAAAACCATAGATGACCCCGACCGTATGCGTATGGATGGAAATCAGTTTTATCTAAAGACTGAAGAAGAGATGAGACAGGTTTTTTCTGCACACCCTGAAAGCATTGAAAATACATTAGAAATTGCAGAAAAGTGTGATGTTACATTAGACTTTAAAAGTCAGTTTTACCCTAAATTTACAGCCCCTGACGGAATGAGTAATGTAGATTATTTATGGAAAATTGTTAACGAGGGATTAGTAAAACGATATGGCGAAATTACGCCAAAAATCAAAGAACGTGCAGAATATGAAATGGGAATTTTAATCAAAAGTGGTTATGTTGATTACTATTTGGTTGTGTGGGATTTTATAAATTGGTCACGTGAGCATGATGTTCCTGTAGGGCCAGGCCGTGGTAGTGGTGCTGCAAGTATTTTAGCTTATGCAATCGGTATAACATCAATAGACCCCTTAAAATTTGATTTGTGGTTTGAGCGTTTTTTAAACCCAGAACGTGTAAGTCCACCTGATTTTGATATTGACTTTTGCCCTGTGCGTCGAGAAAAAACTATTGAATATGTTATAGAAAAATACGGCGAACCTAATGTCAGTCAAATTATAACATTTGGTACTATGGCAGCAAAAGCCGCAATAAAAGATGTTGCGAGAGTTTTGAAAATGCCTTATTCTGAAGTTGATAAAATGACAAAACTTTTTCCTAGCAAAATGCCAAAATCACCAGCGATTGAAAAAGTTTATGGTTTGAGCAAAAAACCAGAAGACGCCGAATATGCTGTACCTGAATTAAAGACAATGTATGAAAGCGACCCACTTATCCAAAAAATAGTTGATACCGCTATCAAACTTGAAAATATGCCAAGAAACACAAGTATTCACGCCGCAGGTGTCGTTATTTGTTGTGATGATATTTCTGACCATGTACCGTTGGCTAAAAATGGAGATATGGTAACAACGCAATTTGATAAAGGTGAGACCGAACATTTAGGGCTTTTAAAGATGGATTTTTTGGGACTAATTACCTTAACTGATTTGGACTTGATGATAAAATTAATAAAACAGCGTACAGGTGAAACTATAGAATTTTATGACAGTAAATTCACATACGATGACCCTGAAGTGTATAAATTAATAGGCTCAGGGGATAATGATGGCGTGTTCCAGCTTGAAAGTGGTGGTATATCTGGATTTGCTAAAGAAATGAAACCTGTAAACATCGAAGAGATTATAGTTATTCTAGCTATGTACCGACCAGGTCCTATGGATGAAATACCAACTTATATTAAAAATCGTAAAAATCCAGAAAGCATAGTTTATCCAGACCCTAAAATGAAAGAAGTTTTGGGTGTTACTTATGGGGTTATGGTATATCAAGAGCAGGTTATGAAACTTTGTCAAGTTTTGGCGGGTTATACAATGGGGCAGGCCGATGGTGTGCGTAAAATCATGGGTAAAAAGCTTGCCGACTTGTTGCCAAAAGAAAAAGAAAGATTTATAAACGGTTGGGTTGACCCTGAAGGGAAAAAGAGTATTGACGGTGTGTTAAAGCGTGGTATGAAACTTGAAGATGCTGAAAAATTGTGGAGTCAAATGGAAAAGTTCGGTAGTTACGCATTTAACAAAGCGCACGCAGCCGCCTATGCTTTTATTACTTATCAAACAGCATGGATGAAGCTTTATCACAAAATTGAGTTTTATACTGCAATTATGAATAACCGTATAACAAAGAACGACGAGTTAACGCACTATATGGAACTCACTAGACAGCATGATATAGAAATTTTACCTCCAAACGTAAACAAAAGTATGGCTTATTTTAGTATTGAAGATGATAAATCCATTCGCTATGGTCTAGGTGGTATAAAAAATGTCGGTGTCGCTCTTGTTGAAGATTTGGTAAAAGAAAGAGAAGCGCACGGCGAATTTAAGAGTCTGCAAGATTTTATTTCACGTATGGGCGGACAAGCGCACAACAAGAGATTTTTGGAATCAATGATATGGTCGGGTGCGTTTGACTGTTTTGGAGTTCCTCGCAGTCAAATGATTGCAGTATATGAAACAATTGTTGAAAGAGTATCCAGTGATAGAAAATCACAAAATCAAGGACAGTTGACATTATTTGATAATCTTTTAAAAGAAGATAAAACTTTAAATGTTGTTCAATATCCAAACATACCAGAATACACGACACAACAGCGTTTGCGTTATGAAAAAGATGTTTTGGGTGTTTATGTTAGCGGACATATCCTTGACCAATATAGAGATAAATTTAAAGACTTTAATCTTAATAGTAATATGCTAATTCCAATGATTATCCAGAGTGAAGATGGCGAAGAAGAAACTACTGTTTATGAAGGGATAGAAGATGGTAAAAATGTGAAATGCGGTGGTATCATTACTGCATTAAAAAGAATGAATACTCGTGTCGGCAACAAAGAAATGGCGGTGCTTACTGTTGAAGATTTGTATGGTACATTTGAAGTTTTGGTTTTCCCTAAAATTTATGAAAAATTCAAGCATTATCTACATGTAGATAGTATGATGACTTTTATTGGTAAAATTAGTATAAAAGAGGGCGACCGTCCTATTGTTTTGCCTGAAGATATAATTTTATGGGAAACTCGTGAAGATAAAGTGCCAGAACAAACAGAGATTAAAGAAAAGAAATTAGAAAAATTATATTTAAAATTTGACTTAACAGACCAAACTATAAAAGATGCTGTTTTTGAAATATTGTCAAATTATCCGGGCAAACATCATGTCGTAGTAAAATGCAGTAAGCAAAATAAAGCGTTTGCTTTGCCAATGACTGTTGATGGTAGCGTTGCTTTGCAAAATGAATTATGCGGATTTTTGGAGCCAGAGAATATAGTTTTTATGTAAAAGGGAGAAAAGATGGAAAGAATAGGAGTAATGACAAGCGGTGGTGATGCACCAGGGATGAATGCTTGTTTGAAAACAATAGTAGAAATGTCATACAATCTGGGTTATGAGTGCATAGCATTTCATCGTGCATATCAAGGATTGTTGGAAAATGATTATACCGTAATTACAAAAAAAGATGTTGCTCAAATTTTTAATTTGGGTGGTAGTATGATTTATTCTGCAAGAAGCAAGGATTTTTATGATGAAAAATACCAAGAGTTAGGGGCAGAAAATGCTAAAAAACTTAAATTGAAAGCATTGATTATAATCGGTGGTAATGGAAGTTATTTAGGTGCTAAAGCATTGAGTGACCTAGGCGTAAATGTAATTGCTATACCTGCGACCATAGACAACGATGTTCATTCAACGCAAGAAGCGATAGGATTTGATAGCGCAGTAAATAACGCAACTAATATGATAGATAATATAAAACAAACAATGCAGGCAAATCAACGCATATCGATAATTGAATGTATGGGAAGATATGGGGGAAATATTGCGCTTTATAGCGCTATGGCAAGTCAAGCAGATATTGTTGCCGTACCCGAAGACCCTTTAGATAAAAAACATATTTTTAGATTTATCAAAGACCAAATCGCTTACGGGAATAATAGCCCAACCGTTGTTGTAGCTGAAAAACAATACGATGTTTATACCCTTGCTAAAGAAATAGAAGGTGAATTAAACCATGAATGTAGAGCTGTAATTTTAGGTTATATGCAACGAGGCGGTAATCCTACCGTAAGAGATAGAATGTTAGCATTAAGATTTGGTGTTTCTGCTGTGGAATGTGTTAAAAAGGGAATATTGAATGTTGCTTTGGGGGTAAATAACGATAAGTTGATTGCTACACCTTTAGAAAAGGCGGTAGAAATGAGTTCAAATTTCCGTGATGATTTGTATCAATCTTTTAAAGCACTTAATAACCCTAGAAACAAAAGACGGGGATAGAATTTTTAATTTAAATTGTGTTGTTATGACCATTAAATCGATGGATAAAGGTTAGTAAATTATAAAGAAGCCATAATATCAAGGTTTAGATTTTATAATTTACTTTGGAGAATTTTATGTTTGAGTTTTTTAAAGAATTTGATGAATCAATATATAAAGAAATTATCGAAGAAGTCGAAACTAATATGTGGAATAATCGAAGTATTTCTATTATTCAAAGTGAAATTGAAAAAATTGTAAAAAAACTTTTTAATGATAGTGGCATAATAATTACTAATATAGATAATAATGGAATTGAATTTAGGGAATATAATCCAACGTTATCAAGATTATTAGATAAAGAAAATAAATTTATAGAATATCTTAATCGTAATAATATCTTATCACACAAAGATATTGATAATTACTGGGTAATTCATAATACTGCAAACTTTAAAAAACACGGCGCTAAAAATAATAATGTTGTTGACATTAACAATGAATTAAAAGAGAAGTCTTTAAAATTTTTGTTTAAGCTTTGCTGTAATGCATACAGGTTTAAATTTAAAAAATTGCCTAAACCATTATGGGATGAAAAATATTTTAAATCACTTTTAGTTAAGCCAAAAAATCAAGTTAGAGAAAGTATAGTTAACAGTGAAGGTAGGGATTTCGATAATACTGAACTCGATACTATAAAGAAAGAGTACGAGCTATTAAAAAATAAATTTGAAGTTATAGAGAAAAATTCATATAAACATCCTAGGGATGTTGAAAATAAAAATAAATTAGATATTGGAAATTCTTGTCTTAAAAATAAAGACTTTGAAAATGCAAAAATAGCTTTTAAAAATTGTAAAAATTTAGATATAACCAATTTAGAAGCTTATGTTGGTTTAATATTATGTGATTACAAAAAGTGTAGCATTGATGAATTAGCAGATTTTTTTGCAAAATCCCCGAGTAATAACACATTAAAAGAAAACTTAAATTATAAAAATTTAAAGCAATTTTGCTGTAATAAAATGACTGAAAATTTTGACAAAAATTTTGAAGCAAAATTATATTATTCTAGATATATAAAACCATATAATAAAGCAATTGATTTTTTTGAAAATAAAGATTATAAAAAAGCTTTACAAATATTTCAAAGTATTTATGAATTTAATGATTCAAGTATAAAATCAGAAGAAATTATTACTAAATTAGAAATCAATATAAAAAATCTTTTGAAGCAAGAATTATTTGATAGTGCAATACAAGAATATAAAAATATTATTAACTTATTAAGTGCCGAGGATTTAAAATTATATATTAATAAACAAATTGAAAATATAATACAAGAGAAAAAATACAGAGAAGAGAATTTAGAATTAAGGGATACTGAATTAGATAAAGAGCTTTTTAAATACAGTTCAAATCTTAATCTAGTAAAAAATATAAAAATTAATAAAAGTGTTTGTTTTATTAAAAAAGACTTTTTCTCATTGTTCCCATCACTTGAAAATTTAATCTTTACTGGGGATGGCCCTATTAGTATTGAAGAAAATAATTTTAGCAGTTTTAAAAAACTTAATTTTAATATCAAAAATGGTTATAAATATTTAGGTAGCAAACAAAATCCTTATATGATACTCGTTGAAGCAAAAAATTTCAAAGCTGAAAATTTAGCTTCAACTACAAAATTTTTAATGGATGAATCAGTAATTAGTGATACATTAAGTGAATTGTTGATGCCTAGGAGTGTTGAGGTAACATGCAAAGATGCTTTTAAATTAGCTCCAAACATAACAAAGGTAATAGTTAATCATGATATGAGAGAACTTAATGGATTTCAAAATCAAAATAACTTGAAGAAGCTTGAAATAAATTATGCAACTTCCATTGGAGATTATGCTTTTTGGAAGTGCCCACAATTAAAAGAAATTAAATTCTTTCAAGGGCGTTGGAATCTAGGTAAGCATTCTTTTGCTGAATGTGTGGGGTTAGAAAAAGTGGAGTTTAATCACGATTCCTATGTAAAAATAAGTGAAAGTGCCTTTTCTCAGTGCGTGAATTTAAAAAAGGTGATGCTTCCTAAAAGAGAAGAAACTTTTTCAAAAGAAAATTTGAATAAATTGTGTATCGAAAAATATGCTTTTGCCTGGTGTAAAAAACTTTCCTTTATTGATATAAGCGCAAATTATGCGTTGTTTTTACCAGAAGCATGCTTTATAGGTTGTGAAAATCTCGAGAAAGTAGTTTTAAATGAAGTTTTGGCGCAAGGTGTTTCAAATTATGTTTTTGCAGGTTGTAAAAAACTAAGAGAAATAAATCTAACTGATAGGATTAGCTATATTGGTCGGAATGCTTTTGAGAATTGCTCAAATTTAAACATATCATTAAATTTAAAAAATATAGAAACACTAGATAGTAGAGCGTTTAAAAATTCAGGGATTGAAGAATTAATCATAAGTAGCACTGCACTAAAAAATTTATCTTGTTCAGCCTTTGAAAATTGTAAAAATTTAAAGAAAGTAACTTTACCTAACCGTATAGCAATTGATGAAAAAGCTTTTAAAAATTGTATTAATCTTAGAAGTGTTATTTTTAAAAAGTTGAATGATTCTAAAGACTATGAAAATTTAGAAACCAATATAATTAATATTGATTGCTTTTATGGGTGTAGATATTTAAATGAGTTAATTTTACCACTTGAAACTAAATACATATATATTAAATCAGATCGTTTAGATGAGAATGAAATAAAATTTAATTTTTTAAAAATACCAAAGAATACAAAAGTTCATTTTCTTATCAAAGAATTTTTGGATAATAATTTCAATAAAATTGAGGAAGAATTTTATTTTAATTATGTAAGAAGGAAAAAATAAGTGTCAATAATAATTTAAGTAGTTAAAAAAGAGCTTAAGGTTCATAGAATTTTATTTATAAATCTTTTATCGAAAGAATTGGCATTGTAAATTAATAGATATTGAAATTAGTTTAAACTGATTCAAATTATACTCTATGTTTATTTATAGTAAAAATTTATAAAAAAATGTAAAAAGCCCCCTTAAAACATTTGTCAAAATTTGTTGAATTTGATAAAATTATTGAAAATAAGGGGGTGTATGTTATGCCTTTTCAAGTAATTAGTATGAAGAATAAAAGTTTTTGGAGTAGGGTTATTACAGCAATAGCAGGTTTTACTATGGTAATAATTGCTGTGGCGGTTGTTTTTCCAATAGGGGAAACCGAAACTACAACCCAAGTTCAAACGCAAACACAAACCACAACAACTGTTGAAGAACAATAACTAAAAAAGACACGTTTTAGGTGTCTTTTTTTATTACGCTAATGCCTAAGCATCTAAATTTTATCAAATCCAACTAATTCGATACTATCAAAATAACCTTGTTTTTTTGCTTCTCGCAAAACAGCAATTTCATCTTCTCTTTTTAAATAATTTGTTTGCGTACGAGTATAATCATCAATATAGCCAACATGAGTTAGCACTTCAAGACTTATATCACGATTCCAAAACAAACTTTTAAAAACGTTAAAAGTGCTAATATCAACACCGTTTCCGTGAAAAGCAAAACTAAACTCATCGGTTGTTTTAATTCCCATTTGTCTAGCAAGTGCTCTTGCATTATCATCCATACTTCGAACAGGAAGATTGTATTCTTGCGCTAATTCAAGATATGCCTTTAAAATATTAGGTATTTCGTTAAAATAATGATGGTGGTCCAGATGTGTAGGTTTGAGCCCTGATGCTAAAAATTTTTCTATTTGCGCACGCAATTCTTTTTTTGCGTCTAAATACTGCGTATAATAGCCTAACATACACACATAGTGAAATACACCATTTTCATCTACTAAACTTGGAACTTCACTAGCAGGTAAAACTGATTTTCCATAGGTAAGATTAAGATGAATACCAACGGATTTCAATCCATTTTCCTTTGCTAACTTGATTGCTTCTTCAGTATAGGGAGTATTCATCATCATTGTAGTGCTTGAAATAAGCCCCTCTTTAAAACAATCTATAATACCTTTATTAATACTAGGACTTAAGCCAAAATCATCGGCATTTAAAATTAATTTCATATTTCCTCCAATTTTAATTTAAAAAAACCTCCAAAGTGGAGGCTAAAAAATGTTCATTATTTTTCCGCATTTTTAGCATTAAACAACTCACGAGCAAGGTTTGCTTTTTTTCTTGAAGCAGTGTTGTCGTGATAAACATTGTCCAAACGCGCACGGTCAATCAAACTAACTGCTGTCTTTAATTTTGCTTCTGCAACTTCAAAATCTTTGTTCGCAATTGCTGTGCGGAAAGCACGAATCTCAGTTGCGATACGAGATTTTTTAGATTTGTTGGCAATACGACATTGCTCGTTAGTTACAATTCTTTTTTTCTGTGATTTAATGTTTGCCACTGTAATATCTCCTAAAAATTTTTGTTACTTATCTATAATATCATAAAATTTGATATTTTGCAAGAGTTATAAACTAAATTTTTGTAAATAATTTTATTTAAGGAGTAACTATGACAGATAAACGATTACAATCAAAAAAGGATATGCGAGAAAACGGAGTATTGGGCAATTTAGTATTTAAAGGGAAATATGACACAAAGCGGTATTTTCTTGATATAAATAATGATAAGTTATCGAAACAATACGGCAAAGAAAAGGGAAAATATATTACTCTAAATACATCACATTTGTTTTGTACCTCCGAGCCCGCTCGCAAGTATCTAACAAAACAGTTGGTTGATATTTTTGATTTCTATGTAAAAAAAGTAGAAAAAGAAAAACCAACTATAATGGTGGTCGGGCTGGGCAATGCCTTTTTAGTCGCTGATAGTTTGGGCGCTTTGGTTGTAAAAGATTTGCTCGCAACTCATAATTTACCAAAAGAGTTTTTAGATGAACTTGGTGATTTGTGTGCAATAATACCGGGTGTAAGTGGCATAAATGGATTTGCAACTGCCGATATAGTTTTGGGCGTAGTAAAAACAATTAAACCAGATATTGTAATTGTACTAGATGCATTGACGGCAAAAGAGCCAGCGAGAATAGGTTGTAGTTTTCAATTTAGCAATACGGGAATTTCCCCAGGTGCTGGGATAGGGAATAAAAATAAAAGCATAAACGCACAAACATTAGGTACACAAGTTATTGCGTTAGGTGTACCGATGATGATTAATGTATTTAATCTCGGTGCCGAATATGATAATTTTATTGTTACGCCGAAAGAAGTAGATATATATACAAAAAATTGCGCCAAAGTTATAGCGAGAGCAATAAATGAAGTGGTGCATACAAAAAAGTATAAAGATTATTTATAAGATTTTAAGTTTTTTAAAATCTTTTCTTTTTGTTAGCAAACAAACGCATTCGTTCATACATTACTTATATGAAAAATAAACCCGTATTAGTAGTAGATAGTGGAATAGGTGGATTGACAGTGCTTTATGACTTGGTAAAAAAAGAACCAAATTGTGACTATATTTTTTTTGCTGATAATCTAAACGCACCGTATGGGAATAAGTCTCCTGCTTTTGTAAGAAATAAAATGTTAGAAAATTTACATATGCTGTGCAGAAAATACAAACCTCAAACTATTGTTATTGCTTGTAACACTGCGACAGCTGTATCAATTAATACGGTAAGAAAAACTTTTTCAAATTTAACTGTTATAGGAACAGAGCCCGCAATTAAAACTGCTGTTGAAGAAAATAAAAAGAACATATTGGTGTTAGCCACACCAAATACGATTAAGTACAACAAATTATTAAAGGAATATAAATCAAACGAAAATTTAAACTTAAATCTTTTGCAGTTGCCCAATTTAGCAATGGATATAGAAAGAAATATTGATAACTTAAATATTTTACAAAAACAAATTAAAGATACCTTATCTAAATATATAGGGCAAATTGATGCAATAGTTTTAGGTTGCACGCATTACATATATTTAAAACCTATTTTAAGAAAAATTTGCAGTACTGATATAAAAATTTACGATGGTAATAACGGTGTTTGTCAGCAGACTTTAAAAAATATAACGAGAAAAAATAAACAAGGCAAAATATTTGTTTTAACAAATAAAATAAGTGCGGGTGGAATTTTGATTTCTGCTTGGAATTATTTACAAAAACAAGGGGTGAGTGTATGTGCGGAATAGTTGGTTATGTAGGTGATAGATTGGGGGTGCCGATAGCGCTAAAATGTCTTTCAGCATTAGAGTATAGGGGGTACGATTCGGCTGGTGTAGCTTATATAGATAACGGTAAAATCTATACAGAAAAACGTGTTGGGAAACTTGTAAATTTATACAATTCATTAAAAAATAAAATAATACCTTCATCTTGCGCTATTGGACATACGAGATGGGCGACTCACGGAGAACCAAACAAAAACAACGCACACCCTCAAACTGATTGTAATGGAATATTAGCAGTTGTACATAATGGTATAATTGAAAATTTTGATAGCATAAAACAAGACTTAATAGCAAAGGGGGTAAAGTTTAATTCAGATACGGACACCGAAGTCTTTGCCCAGTTATTAGCGTATAATTTATGCGCAAAATTAATGCATAATACTATGCATAATACTGCGCATAATACTATAAAATTCAGTAAAAAAACTATAATAAAAGCATTAAACAAAACAATCCAGCAATGTGAAGGTGCGTATGCTGTTGCGATAGTTGTTGCGGGAATTGATGACTGTATATTTTTCGCTAAAAACAAGAGTCCATTAATTATCGGCAAAGGTGAAGAAGAAAGTTATTTAGCGAGTGATACGCCCGCTTTGTTGGGATTTGCAAACAAATTTTATTCTATTAAAGATGGGGAATTAGGTTACATTGAGAAAAACAAAATTGTTGTGTTTAATGATAATCTTGAAAATGTTAAAATAAAATTTCAACAAATTACAATAAAAACCGAGCAAGTGATGTTAGGTGAATTTAAGCACTTTATGCATAAAGAAATTGAGCAAGGTGCAAGTAGTATAATCGAAACAATTGATAGAATTAAGAAGTTGAAAGTTCTACAAAAAATTCCACCTAAAATTTTTGAAGACAAATTTAATTTACATATAACAGCTTGTGGTACAGCTTTACATGCTGGATTGATTGCAAAGTACATAATAGAAAATCAATTAAGAGTGCCAGTTGATTTAGATTATGCAAGTGAGTTTAGATATAAAAAACCTATACTTGATGCTCATAGTGTTTGTTTGTTTATTAGTCAAAGTGGAGAAACTGCCGATACTTTATCGTGTGTAGAATTAGCAAAGCAGAAAGGAGCGACTACTATTGCTTTTACAAACGTGCCTGCAAGTCGAATGGAAAGTATAGTTGATTTTGTTGTTCCTACAGGTGCGGGGCCAGAAATTGCTGTTGCATCTACCAAAGCATATCTAGCTCAACTAGCTGCTTTGTATGCTTTCATTGAATATCTTGCAATTATTTTAAAAAAGGAAATAAAATTTAATTGTGGAATGATAAAAAATTTGGCTTTGAAATATTCTCATCAAGACTATACAAAAGTTTTAGATGATATTGTGGAAGAAATAAAAAATGAAGAAAGTATTTACTTTATTGGAAGAGGGGTGGATTACCTGCTCGCATTGGAAGGAGCGTTAAAATTAAAAGAAATTAGTTATATACATTGTGAAGCGTTACCTGCTGGAGAATTAAAACATGGAAGTCTTGCCTTAATTAATAACAACAGTTTTGTTGTAGCAGTTTTGACTCAAAGTAATCTAATTGAAAAAACATTAAATAATATACACGAACTTAATAGTCGTGGTGCAAAAGTTATTTTAATTAGTCCTTTTACAAATTTAGAAAATTTTGTGTATAAACAAATCTATATTCCTAATGTTAATGATTTATTGACACCTTTTGTAGCAATGAAACCTTTGCAAACATTAGCCTACAAAGTATCAATTTCAAAAAATTTAGACCCAGACAAACCTAGAAATTTAGCAAAGTCTGTAACTGTGGAATAAATTTTGATATGATATTAATTTTCCTATGGCGCTAGTTAATTTTTGTTGGCTGTGTTTACCTAAGGCGAAAGTTGTCAAAATCTAAAAAGCGACAATAATAGTTGCTTTTTTTTTAAGTTTAAGTTATAATCAATTGTTTAAAATTATATTGCGACAATTAGGAGAAAAATGATATGCAAGATTTAGGACAAAAGAATATGGATATTAATAATAAAATGGATATATTAAAAACCGATAAGGGTAGAAAATTTTATGCGGTTTATTTGACCAACATAGTGGCAGTGCCTGGCGTTAATTTAACTTGCGACATAAATAATGAAATTGAAGCGAAAGGAGTTCGTGAAGCGTTTGATAACAATGAGCAAGTAGTTGTTGTTACAAGTAAAACCTTTAAAGAACAGCCAGAGATTGATGATTTTGTCAATGTCGGTTGCTTATGTACTGTAAAACGTATTATGCCTCAAGGAGCAAACATACGTGTTTTGTTAGCGGGCGATATGCGTGTTTCAATTAATAAAATCACTTTGGGTGATGAATTTTCTGTATTGGCTGAAATTATGGTAGATGAAAATCCTGACAGTCCAAAAAGTTTTGAATTGATGGAAGAAATTCGTGAGCAAATGCGAATTTTAGCAAATGAACGTGCTTTACCAGGACAACTTCAAACAGCACTTATAGATGATGAATTAGAACCTGCGCAGTTGGGTGATATGCTTATTCATTTTTTAGCGAAAGATAATATGGACACTCAACGTACTTTACTCGTGACGCCGAATGTAGAAGAACGTTTGACTATTTTAAATAATTTAATGACTATATTAGTGACTAATATTAAAACTAAAAAAGAAATAGATGAAAAGGTAAATGCAAACATAGCAAAGACGCAAAAAGAAATTTTTTTACGTGAGCAATTGCGAGTTATCAATGATGAATTGAATGGTGACGTTGATGAAATAGAAGATTTTACCAAAAAAGTTAAAGAATTAGGCATGCCAAAAGAACTTGAAGAAAAAGTTTTAAAAGAAGTAAACAGACTAGGGAAATTGCCTTTTGGTTCACCTGAATTAGGTTATGTTCGCAATTTTATTGAAACAGTGCTGGAATTACCTTGGACACAAAAAACCGAAGATAACATAGACATTAAAAAAGCACGTGAAATTTTAGACAATGAACATTATGCTTTGCAAGAAGTAAAACAACGAATTTTGGAAACTTTGGCGGTAATTAAATTGACGGGGAAAGTAAACGCACAAATTCTTTGCCTTGTAGGACCTCCGGGAGTCGGTAAAACTTCAATAGCAAAATCTATTGCGAATGCTTTGGGAAGAAAATTTGTACAAGTTAGTCTTGGTGGTGTGAGTGATGAAAGTGCAATTCGTGGTCACCGTAGGACTTATGTAGGTGCAATGTGCGGTAGAATACTAGCAGGTATGAAACAAGCAGGCACGATTAATCCTGTGTTTTTGCTAGATGAAATTGACAAAATGACTCGTGACTCACGAGGTGACCCTTCAAGTGCTTTGCTTGAAGTATTGGACCCTGCTCAAAATGACCATTTCAAAGATAACTTCCTAGAACTTCCTTATGACCTTAGTCAAGTTATGTTTATTTTAACAGCAAATGATATAAATGGTATTCCTTTGCCATTGCGTGACCGTATGGAAATAATTAGATTGCGTCCATACACAGAAATAGAAAAAATGCATATTGCAAGAGAATATTTAATTCCTAAGCAAGAAAAGCTTGCTGGTATTCCTGCTGGTACTATAAAATTAGATGACGATTTGTTGCGCTTAATTATCAATGAATTTACCTTTGAAGGCGATGTTCGTGATTTAGAGCGTAAGATTGCCGAAATATGCCGTAAATATGCAACTTTTATGGTGACCGGTGAGAAATTTAAAGATATTTGCAAAGAAAACATAACTGATTATTTAGGCCATCATAGATACAAAACTCTTGATATTTTTAAAGGTGGAAAGGTTGGTCAAGTTGTAGCGTTAGCGGTTTATGGAGAAATTGTTGGTACTACTATGATTGTGGAAGCATCTTTAAGCGAAGGTAAGGGACAACTTTTGCTTACAGGTAAGCCTGGCGAAATGATGCAAGAATCATCTAAAATTGCTTATTCATTATTAAAGACTCGTGCAAAGGATTGGGGCATTCCTTATTCAAAAATTAAAGATACTAATATTCATTTGTCTATACCATCATCTGGTAGCGGTGTAGAAGGACCAAGTGCTGGTATCACTATGACAACTGCAATGGTATCGGCATTTACAGGTATTCCTGTGCGTGAATATTTAGGAATGACAGGTGAGATAAGTCTTAGTGGAAAAGTTTATCCAATCGGTGGCGTGCGTGATAAAATCATAGCAGGTTCAAGGGTAGGATTGAAGGAATGTATTATTCCAAAGGATAATGAAGATGATTTGTGGGATTTACCTCAAGAAGTTAAAAATGTAGTTAAAATACATTTAGTTGAAACGATTGATGAAGTATTGAGCATTGCTTTACAGTCACCATTAAAACCACTTGAAAAGAGCGGTAAGAGTGAAAATAAAGAAACTAAAAAATCATCTGCGCAAAAGAAAAAATCAAAAAGTGAGAAAAAGTAATGATAATTAAATCGGCGGAATTCGTTACAAGCGTAGGAAATGTTTCGCAACTTGCGAATTTTGGCTTGGATGAATTTGCTTTTGTTGGCCGTAGTAATGTGGGTAAATCAAGTCTTATCAATGCATTAACTCAAAGAAGTAAACTTGCAAAAGCGAGTAGTACTCCAGGACGAACTCGATTGATTAATTATTTTAAAATAAACAATAAAATTTTGCTGGTTGATTTGCCAGGTTACGGATTTGCGCAGGCAAGTAAGACAGAGCAAAGCAAATGGCAATCTTTAATTGGAGCGTATTTAGAAAATAGTCCTAATTTAAAGAGAGTATTTGTCTTGGTAGATGTTAGACATAAACCAACTATTAAAGACAATGAAATGCTAAAATATCTGTACTTTTATAATATTCCGTTTAATGTAATTGCGACTAAATTGGATAAAATTCCACGAGGTCAAATTGATAAGCATTTGACAATAATTGCTAATGAATTGGGTATAGGTAAAGATAATATCATACCAGTTAGCGCACAAGATAAACGTGGGCTTGATAAAATTTGGAATGAAATTGAATTTATAGAGAGTGAATAATATGGTCTTGAAAGGAATAGTGGAAAATGTTGTTTTTCAAAATAAAGAGAACGGCTTTACGGTCGCTCGTGTTTCTGCTAACCATGAATTAATCACTATTGTCGGTAAATTGTCGAATATTTTTCAAGGTCAAGAAATAACAGCAACGGGCAATTTTATTACTGATGCTCGTTGGGGTGAACAATTTAAAATTGATACCTATACTATCAAAGAGCCAAAAAATGAAATGGGTATCATTCGTTATTTATCAAGTGGACTTTTAAAAGGTATAGGCCCTATAACTGCTGAAAGAATAGTCGAAAAATTTGGTTCTCAAACTTTAGATATAATAGAATTAAGTCCGTTAAAACTTGCAGAAGTTCGAGGCATAACAATGAAAAAAGCAGCCGAAATCGGCGCTGAATTTATACAGTTACGAAAAATGCAAGATGTCGTTATGTTTTTGCAAAATTATAATATTTCAACCAATATGGCGATTAAGATTTTTAATAGATATGGTGATAATGCTCGTGAAATATTAAAAACTAATCCCTACAAGTTAGTTGAAGATATGGCAAGAGTAGGTTTCAAAACTGCGGATAAGATTGCAATTAATATAGGGATTCCTGCCGATAGTGAGTTTCGTTTGCGTGCTGGGTTGGTGTATGTATTAAACGAAGCAAGCGAACATGATGGCAACACCTATTTACCGATTGAAGATGTTTATATATCATTAAGCTCTTTGTTAAATGTCGATATTATGGAAAAAATTGATGTTTTAAATGGCGTAATCGACCAATTAGTGCTAGAAAGTGTTTTAAAGCGTTGCGATTTTAATGGCGTGCAATGTCTAATGTTGGTTAAGTTTTATAATACCGAATTAAAAATTGCAAGTAAACTGCTCACCCTAAATCAAACTGCTACCGAACTTGCTACTGATATAACTGAAGAAATTAAATCATTTGAAAAATTTAATAATGTAGAATTTCATCAAGACCAGAAGCGTGCTATTGAAATGGCTGTAAAAAACGGAGTTTGCGTGATAACAGGTGGCCCGGGCACTGGTAAAACAACAATTATAAAATGTATTTTGCAAATTTTAAATAATCGATGCGGACGTATTGCCTTGCTTGCTCCTACGGGGCGTGCAGCAAAGCGAATGAGTGAAAGTTGTAAGGAAGAAGCTAGCACTATTCATCGTGCTCTAATGATAGATTACAACGAAAGCGGTACTCGTGAAGATAATGCTATGTTTTTTTACAATGAAACTAATAAATTTCCATACGATGCTGTTATAGTTGATGAAGTGTCAATGGTTGATGTCAATCTAATGTTTTCGCTATTGTCTGCATTAAAGGCAGGGACTAAACTTATTTTAGTTGGTGATAAAAACCAATTACCAAGTGTAGGTGCTGGTAATGTGCTTGCTGATATTATAAATTCAAATGAAATTGCTTGCGCACAACTTACACATATATATAGACAAAGTGAGTCAAGTTTAATTATAACAAATGCTCACGCAATAAACGATGGGGAAATGCCATTAATAGACAATAAAAGCAAGGATTTCTTTTTTGAAAATAAGGACACATCAGATAGTATCGCAAGCACTATTTTAAGTATGGTAAGTGTGCGTATCCCAAACTTTTTAGGTATAAGTCCTTTAAAAATACAAGTACTTGCACCTATGAGGGCAGGAGTTTGTGGAGTGGATAATCTTAATACAATTATACAAAACCGAGTAAATCCAAGCACTCCAAATAAAAAGGAATACAAACTAGAATACACTGTTTTTCGTGTGGGTGATAAGGTGATGCAAACCTCAAATAATTACACTCAAATATGGAAAAAGCCACGAGCGAACGGTAGTTGGGAGATAGGCGAAGCGGTGTTTAATGGTGATATAGGTTTTGTAACTGATGTTAATTACGAAACGGACAGTCTGGAAGTCACTTTTGAAGATGGCCGTGTTGCCGAGTACAATAGGGAAGACGCAAAACAATTAAGTTTGAGTTATGCTATTACAATACATAAAAGTCAAGGTAGTGAGTTTGATGTTGTAATTATTCCTATTATAGGAGGAGCAAGCAGTATTCTAACTAGAAATTTGCTCTATACAGCGGTAACTCGTGCGAAACAAATGGTAGTTTTGGTTGGTACAAAAAAGCATTTGGCAATGATGGTAAAAAATAATTATACGGCAAAAAGATACAGTGCGTTGAGTATTTTTTTGCAAAAACAAGCGAAGAATTTGGAGGCATTTGAAATATGAGTGTAGAGAAAACTGAAGTGGCAATTCAATCACCAACGAAAAAGATTAGCAAAAATCCAAAGCGTCCAAATGCTTTTGGTAAATGTGCAAATGTTTTTGTAAAGTTATACCACCGTGCTTGCAGTGTCTTTTTCCCATCAAATATAAAATGTATTGTGTGCGGAGATGATTTAAAAGAAAAGCAGGATATCGAAATTTGTGATAAATGTCAGTGCAAATTACATAAAATCACAGAAAGTGAATGTTGTGCTCGTTGTGGTGCTGTGATAACAGGGCAAGGGCAATATTGTTTGAATTGTCAAAATACTGATCGTGAATTTGATATTGCACGAAGTGTATTTGTTTATGAAAATGAAGTAAAGAAATTAATTGCAGGTCTTAAATACAACAACAAACCTTACCTATCTCGTACTTTATCAAATTATTTAGCAATTTTGTATAAAGAATTAGGTTGGCAGGCTGATTTAATAATACCTGTTCCGTTAAGTGAAAATCGTAAAAAATGGAGAGGCTACAATCAAGCAGAATTACTTGCCGATGGTTTAAGTGATTTAATAAATGTACCTATCAACACTGAAACTTTAGTAAAAATAAAAGATACAGAGGCGCAAGCGTCTTTGTCGTATTTGGAAAGACGCAAAAATCTGCGTGCTAGTTTTAAGGTGCTAGACAAATATGCTGTGCGTGGCAAGAAAATTTTACTTGTTGATGATGTAATGACTACTGGTTCAACCGCAAATGCTTGCGCTAATGTATTGAAAAAGGCGCACGCCGATAGGGTAATGGTGCTGACTATTGCTCACGGTGTACAAGAAATACCAACGCAAAATAAATTAAAAATTGCAAAAAATGAAATATTTGGTTAAATGACTTTTCAAAAATTAAGTTTTAGTATATAATGTTTTCAATTATTCTACTTATAGGAGTTTCAAATTTATGGGAATTTTTACAATGTTTGCGTCAGACAACAAACGCAATTTGGCAAAATTAGAAAAAATGGTGCACAAGATTGAAGATTTAGCACCAAAATATGCAGAAATGGATAATGATACTTTAAGAGCGCAAACACCTGTATTAAAGGAAAGATTAGCAAATGGTGAAACACTCGATGATATTTTGTATGATGCTTATGCGTTAGTGCGTGAAGCAAGTACAAGAGTTTTGAATATGCGCCATTTCCATTATCAATTAATGGGTGGTATTGTGTTGCATCAAGGTCGTATTGCCGAAATGATGACAGGTGAAGGTAAAACTATTGTTGCTACTTTACCTGCTTATTTAAACGCTTTGACTGGTAAGGGTGTGCATGTTGTAACCGTAAACGAGTATTTGGCGGGTTTAGGCGCTGAAATAATGGGTAAAGTTTATCGCTTTTTAGGATTAACAGTCGGCTGTAGCTTTAGCAATATGACAGCAGACCAAAAACGTAAAGCATATGCTTGTGATATTACTTATAGTACAAACAACGAACTTGCATTTGACTATTTGCGTGATAATCTAGTACGTAATAAAAAAGATAGAATGGGTCGTGGCTACAATTTTGCTATTGTCGATGAGGTTGATAGCATTTTAATTGATGAAGCAAGAAACCCTTTGATTATCAGTGGTAGAGGTTTTAAATCAAGTGATGCCTACATCAAGGCCCAAAGATTTATCCGTAATTTAAAACGTGATGAGG
The DNA here is from genome assembly GCA_944383295.1 of uncultured Clostridia bacterium. Taxonomy (GTDB): domain Bacteria; phylum Bacillota; class Clostridia; order Christensenellales; family UBA1242; genus UBA7867. The sequence goes on along the minus strand of CALWOW010000039.1, from coordinate 64,934 downwards.
ATTATGTAATTGATGAGGAAAAGAAAGCAGTACACTTGACTGAACAAGGTACAGACAAGGCGGAAAAATATTTTAACGTAGAAAGTTTGAGTGATGCAGGAAATGTTGAACTTAACCAACATATTTTAAATGCTTTGCGTGCTAACTTTATTATGAAAGCAGAAAGCGATTATATCGTTCGTGATGGTAAAGTTTTGATTGTTGACCAGTTTACAGGTCGTATTATGGAAGGTAGGCGTTACAGTAACGGTTTACATCAAGCAATCGAAGCGAAAGAAGGTTTACAAGTTAAAGATGAATTGCTTACTGTTGCGACTATCACTTTACAAAACTACTTTAAAATGTATCACAAGTTAAGTGGTATGACAGGTACAGCGAAAACAGAAGAAATTGAATTTAACAAAATTTACAGTCTTGATATCGTAACAATTCCTACAAACTTGCCTATGATTAGAATAGATGAACCAGATGTAATTTATACCACAATCAATGGTAAGTTAAAAGCTGTTGTAGAGCGAATTTCACAAGCGTACGAAATTGGTCAACCTGTTTTGGTGGGTACGGTTACTATTGATAGAAGCGAACATTTAAGCAAACTTCTTAAAGAAAAAGGTATTCCTCACAAGGTCTTAAACGCTAAAAACCACGCTCAAGAAGCAGAAATTGTTGCGCAAGCAGGTAGGTTTAAAACTGTTACAATTGCGACTAATATGGCTGGTCGTGGTACAGACATTTTGTTAGGTGGTAACCCAGAATATTTGGCTAAAGCGCAGTTATATAAATTAGGTTATGACCAAGATATCATTGACCAAGCGACAAGCTTTTTACCTAGTGAAGATGAAAAAGTATTAGAAGCAAAAGAAAATTATGAAAATTTCCTTGCTCACTATAAAAAAGAAACTGATGAAGAAAAGAAAAAGGTTATTGAAGTTGGTGGTTTGTTAGTTATAGGTACAGAAAGACACGAGTCACGCCGTATTGATAACCAGTTGCGTGGACGTTCTGGTCGTCAAGGTGACCCAGGTCGCAGTGTATTCTATATTTCATTAGAAGATGATTTGGTACGTATTTTTGGTGGGGATAGATTAAAATCAATTAGTAACTTCTTTAAAATTGATGAAGACACTCCTTTCCAAATGAAGATGTTATCAAAACAAATTGAGCGCGCCCAAAAGAAAGTAGAGGCTCGTAACTATGCTAGCCGTAGAAATGTGTTAGAGTTTGATGATGTAATTAACAAACAAAGAAACATTATTTACAGTGAACGCAATAAGATTTTAGATGGCGAAGATGTTCACGAACAAATCAGACAAATGTTCCCAGAGGTTGTAAGTGCCGCTTTAACAGCAAGTGTCGATGTTGACAAACCAAGTTTCGAATGGGACATTGATGAAATAAATCGTTCTTTGGAAGACAAATTGTATCCAAAAGGTTCAAATTTTGTTACACCTGAGATGTTAGAAGACACTGTATTAGACGAGTTAAATCAAATAGTGTTAGATGACGTTTTAAAACGATATGAAGCAAAGAAACAAGAAATAGAGGCGTTGGGCATACCTTTTGAGCAAGTCGAAAGAATGATTTTATTAGACAAGGTTGACAATTCATGGATGGAGCATATTGACGCAATGACCACATTAAGTCACGAAATCGTGGTGCAATCATTAGGGCGTCAAGACCCAATAGTTGCTTATAAGCGTGAAGGTTTTGCTATGTTTGATGAAATGATAAGTAATATTCGTGAGTTTACAAGTACAGTTTTATTAAATATCATTGCAAGACCGGCCGTTCCACAACCTGTAAGGCCAAAGGGTGATTTTGTAGCTAGTAGTGGTGGCAAAGCAGAACGCCCACAAGGAACAGTGCACGCAGATAAAACTGTAGGAAGAAACGACCCTTGCCCTTGCGGTAGTGGTAAAAAATACAAAAATTGTTGCGGAAAAAATGAATAATAATTCAGGGGGGTATGGATGGAAAAAACTTGTTTAATGCAAAAAGAAACTCTATACAAAATATTTGAAGTTGCAGAAAAAGAACATCTCAATCTGTTCCATAGTATTGATAAGCAAGAATTTTATAAAGAGTTAGATAAAACTGCATTAATCATAGAAAAGTTAGATTTAAACCAAATTAATTATGAGATGAGTAGGCTTTTTGCTTTATTTAAAGATGGGCATACCGCTTGGGCTGTACCTACAAATCATGGTTGGTTACCTATGTCTATTATAATAAGTGGTGAAAAGTTTTATATAACCACAATTGATTCTTCTTTGAGTGATTTGAAATATAAAGAAATTACTGCTATAAATGGGAAATCGATTCAAAAAATTTATAACAAAATGAAGCAAATAATTCCAGCTGAAACGGAGATTTGGAGTGGTTATAGGGCGTTAAGTTGCATTATTAATGTAAATTATTTAAATATGTTAGGTCTAGATATAGTTGATGATTTTGTCAATATTACGGTCGAAGGTAAAGACTATATTTTGCCTAAAACTTTAAAAAATTATGATTGTTTGGGGAATAATTACCCTTGGATTAAGTATTATTATTCAATTAAAACAGTCCAAAATGCAAAAGTATTGGAATATTTTAAATGTTGGGATGATGCAAATTATTCATTTGAAAACTTTTTTAACGATGTTGCTAAAACCCTAGATAAAAATGATAGGATAATTGTTGATTTAAGAAATAATACCGGTGGTAACTCGGCATATTTTACAAAAATAGTCAATGAAATTTTAGTTCCAAATAATATAAAAGGTTGCGCATTGATAAATGAAGGTTGTTTTTCTTCGGGTAGAATAGCAGTTCAAGAATTGAAAAATTTAGGTTTTACTTTGATAGGTAAACCAACAGGTGGAGTATCTAAGAGTTATGGAGAAAACAAGTTTATTTCTATAGATAATTGGAACTTTACAGTTTGTAAAAAGTATTTTGATTTTACAAATGAAATTATTCCAGATGGTGAATTAAAACCTGATATCTATGTAGAAAATGACATAGAAGATTATAGAAATGGTGTTGATAAAGTAATGCAAAAAGCAATTAATATGCTTCAAAATAACAAAGAACTTGAAAGGTAAACCTTACCAAATTATGATAGTTAATCAATACAAAACAATGGTTGTAAAATTATGAATTTAGAAGAAATTAAAGAAAACTTAATAAACTTTCAAAAATCGCTGGAAATTATTCGAGCGGTTTTTGACATTGACAAGTTAAATGAAGAAAAAGCGCAGTTAATTGGGAAGCAGTCTCAACCTGACTTTTACAATGATATGGATAATGTACAAAAAGTTGGGAAAAAATTGAGCGCTTTGGACAAAAAAATCAATCAAATAAAGGCAATAGAAAATAGTTTTTCGGCGGTTAGTGATTTGGCAAAAGAATGCAAAGAAGATGACAAAGAAATTTTGGAAGAATTAAGCAAGGAACTTTTGGAACTAAAACCAAAAATAGAAGAAATGCGACTGACCGCTTTGCTTCGTGGTAAATATGATAGATTAGGGGCGATTTTAACAGTGCAATCGGGCGCTGGTGGTACAGAAGCGCAAGACTGGGCGGAAATGTTGTTACGTATGTATATGCGTTATGCTGAAAAGCAAGGTTTTGAATGTACGACTTTAGATTATACTGTTGGTGATGGCGCTGGTATTAAAGGTGCAACAATTAAAATTGATGGCGAAAATGTATATGGATTTTTAAAAGCGGAAAGGGGAGTACATAGATTGGTACGAATATCGCCGTTTGATAGTAATTCTAGAAGGCATACAAGTTTTGCTTCGGTTGAAGTAATGCCACAAATTGAAAATGACAATGAAATTGAAATTAAGGAAAGTGATTTAAAAATTGATACTTTTCACAGTGGCGGTTGTGGTGGACAAGGCGTAAATACTACAGATTCTGCAATTCGAATAAAACACATACCTACAGGAATTGTTGTGCAATGTCAAAATGAGCGTAGTCAAATTCAAAATAAGGAATCGGCTTTAAAAGTGTTACGAGCAAAATTAGCGCAAATGGCTGAAGAAGAACATCAGGCAAACCTAAAACAAGTGCAAGGCAGTTTAAAGAAAATTGAGTGGGGTAGCCAAATACGAAGTTATGTCTTTTGTCCGTACACTATGGTAAAAGACCATCGCACAGATTATGAAACCAGCAATGTAGAAGCGGTAATGAATGGAGATTTGCAAGATTTTATTTTGGAGTATCTAAAGAAAAGTTAAATAGTTTGGGGTTTATTATGAATGTTGTAATTCGAAAATTAACAGTTAATGATTATAATGATATAAAAAAATTAGATAGAGAATTATATGAGTATCACAAAAGCTTAAGACCGGATATATATGCCAAATTTATAGAGATGACACCGCAAGATTTTGAAAAAGATATTAATGATAAAAATAAATATATGATAGGTGCAGTAGTTGACAATCAATTGATAGGTTACCTTGAAGCAAAATTTAAGGATACTTATAGAGATGTATTATGGATAGATGCTTTGTATGTAAGCCCAGAGTGTAGGGGAAAGGGTATTGCGACAAAATTGATGAAAGAGACAGAAGAATTTGCTAGAAGCAAAAAACTACCTATTGAATTTTATGCAGCGAGCGAAAATAAATCTGCTATAAAATTATATCAAAATTTAGGTTATAAGATACAAAGATACACTTTTGAAAAAGATTAGGGAAAAAATATGACATATTTAGAAAGAATGAAAGAAAAAATCGAAAAAATAAGAAAGCAAGAAATTGTGCGAATTTTAGCAATTGAAAGCAGTTGTGACGAAACAAGTGTTGCAGTTGTTGTAAATGGGCGTAAAGTTTTAAGCAATATTATTTCATCTCAAATTGAAATTCACAGACATTTTGGTGGGGTTGTGCCAGAAGTTGCAAGCCGAAATCATATCTTAAACATAATTCCTTTGGTTGAGCAAGCACTAACTAGCGCTAAACTTACATTTGATGAAATTGATGCGATTGCGGTAACTCAAGGAGCGGGACTTGTAGGCGCTTTACTCGTTGGTCTTACAACAGCAAAAGCGTTGAGTTATGCATTGGATAAGCCATTAATTGCGGTAAATCACATAAAGGGACATATTGCTGCAAATTATATTGCGTTCCCTGAATTAACTCCTCCGTTTATGTGCCTTATAACAAGTGGTGGGCATACCGCAATTGTGAATGTTGATGATTACAATCATTTTAAATTAATAGGTACCACACAAGATGATGCGATTGGTGAAGCATACGACAAAGTCGCAAGGGTACTAGGGCTTGAATATCCGGGTGGTGTCAAGGTTGATAAAATGTCACAGGGTGTTGAGCCGAAAATTCATTTTGTGCATAATGATACATTAAGCAAGAGTTATAATGTGAGTTATAGTGGACTTAAAACTGCAGTTATAAATTATGTACACAAATTATTACAAAATGGTGAAGAATTAGATGTGCCACAAATCTGTGCTTCTTTTCAGCACGAGGCGGTTGATATGTTGACGCAAAAAGTTTTGCGTGCGTGCAAAGAATATAAACAAGACAAGCTTGTATTAGCAGGGGGAGTTGCTGCAAATTCATATTTGCGTAGTTCTTTAACAGAAAAATGTAAGGAACTAGGTATTAAATTGTATTTCCCGCCAATAGAATTTTGTACTGATAATGCCGCAATGATAGGTTCCGTTGCATATTATCAATTATTAAAGGAAGAACCTGCTGATTTAAACATTTCAGCACTTCCAACGATTGAATTATAAGTAACTATAAAAATGTGCGTATTTAGAAATTAAAAAATGCTTTTTAATTTTCAATTTATTTAAGAACTAAAACAAAAAAGCTTTTATAAATATATATTAATTGATTTTAAATATCTTTTTTTAAGCAATTAGATTAATTTTAATTTAATAAAGTACTTGACTTTTTAAAACTAATTTGATAAAATAAATGACATGTTACAAAGAAGAAGCACTCACTTCTCACCAGTCGGGATTCCTAGATTGGTTAAAAAATATCTTAATTTTTGATATTGAAGTGGGTAGTAGGTCTATCCACTTCTTTCTTTGTGCAATTAATTTTTAGGAGGATAAGACCATTAAAGAATTATCGATTAATGAACAAATCAATGCTAAAGAAGTTCGTTTGTTAGGTGTGGAAGGTGAGCAATTAGGTATTGTTGATATACATTCAGCACTTACACAAGCATACGATTTAGGTTATGATTTAGTCGCAATCAATCCAAACGCAACTCCACCTGTTTGTCGTATTATGGATTATGGAAAGTACAAATTTATTGCGCAAAAGCGTGATAAAGAGGCAAAAAAGAAACAAAAAGCCACAGACATAAAAGGTATGGAATTGTCAATGCGTATTGAAGAACACGATATGCGCTACAAAGCAAATCAAGTTGCAAAATTTTTGCAAAATGGTGATAAGGTACGTGTAATTATAAAAGGTGTTCGTGGTCGTATGGCAAATTTTGCTCATTTTGGAATAGACAATATGAACAAATTTTACGAAATGTTGCAAGAACACTGCGTTATGGATCAAAAACCTACTTTGTCAGGTTCGATTATTACAATGATACTTGCCCCAAAAGATTCAAAATAAATTAAGGAGAGAATACTTATGCCTAAAATGAAAACAAAAAGTTCAGCTAAAAAGCGTTTTAGAATGAACAAAAATGGCGTTATTAAACGTGGTTGCCAATACAGAAGCCACATTTTGACAAAGAAATCAACAAAAAGAAAAAGACATTTGCGTGCTGGCGACACAGTTGCAAAAGCTGACCAAGCCAAAATCGCAAGGGCCATTCAGGTTTAAGGAGGAAATGAACTATGAGAATAAAAAATGGCTTACACGCAATAAAGAAAAGAAACAAGACTTTAAAGAAAGCCAAAGGTTACTTTGGTGCGAAGTCAAAGCAATTTAAGGCAGCAAAAGAACAAGTTATGCATTCAGGTAATTATGCATACGTTGGTCGTCGCTTAAAGAAACGTGATATGCGTACTTTGTGGATTGCTCGTATTAATGCCGGTTGTCGACAAAACGGAATAAATTACAGTGCGTTTATGCACGGATTAAAGGTTGCTAATATTGACTTAAACCGTAAGGTGTTAGCTGATATGGCTGTAAATGATGCAACAGCATTTACAAACCTTGTTGAAACAGCAAAGAAAGCAGTAGCAAAGTAATATAAAAAGGGAAATAGTTTTGCTTTTTTAGTAAAACTATTTTTTGGTGATTATGGAAAAAGAAATTACCAGCAAAAATAATGCTTTAATTAAAGATTTAGCAAAATTGACTTTAAAAAAATATCGCAATCAATTCGGATTAATGTTGGCTGAAGGTGAGCGCTTTATTTGTGATTTAATCAAAAGAAATGTTAATTTCAAATATATACTTTATGAAAAGAAGCCAGCATTTGCAGATTTGTTAAATTGTACACAAATAAAATGTTCTGCAGAAGTTTTAAAAACTTTATCGCAAACTGTAAATTCATCAAATATAATAGGTGTTGTGCATTTGGGGAAACGTGAATTTGCGTTGCCGTCATCAAATTTTTTGGTACTCGATAGGGTGTCAGACCCGGGTAATCTAGGAACAATTATACGCACCGCTTTAGCGTTTGATTTTAAGGATATCTATTTGTATAATTGTGTTGATTGGTCTAATGATAAGGTTTTACGTTCATCTATGGGAACGATTGCAGATATTAATTTATACGAGTGCAATATACAAAATTTGGAAAGTTTAAAGAAATTTGATATTTTTTGTGCAGATATGCACGGGGTTAATATTGAAAACATTGCTAAACCAAATAAAATTTTTGGTATTATTTTAGGAAATGAAGCAAATGGTGTTTCCAAAGAAATATCTAATTTGTCTTCAAAAACAATTTCTATTAAAATGCACAATAATGTTGAATCGTTAAATGTTGCGATTGCAGGTGCAATAATTATGAGTAAATTAGTTTAAAGGAGAGTATTATGTCAGGTCATAGTAAATGGTCAACAATTAAACGTGATAAGGAAAAAACCGACCAAGCACGTGGTAAAATATTTACTAAAATAGGTAAGGAAATCGCTATTGCAGTTAAAGCAGGCGGTCCAGACCCTGCAAACAATCCAAAACTTGCAACAGTTATAGCAAAAGCACGTAGTAACAATATGCCAAATGATAACATACAGAGAAGTATCAAAAAGGCAAGCGGAGAGGGTAGCGCTGTAAACTATGAATCAATCGTTTATGAAGGTTATGGCCCTGGCGGTAGTGCGGTAATTTGTGATATCCTCACAGACAACAAAAACCGTGCTTCAAGTGATGTAAGACATATATTTGATAGAGCAGGTGGTGCGTTAGGTGGGCCTGGTAGCGTGGCATTTTTGTTTGACCGCAAGGCCGTTATTGCAGCGAAGGCAAAAGCAGGAATGACAGAAGATGATGTGATGATGGTCGCAATGGAAGCTGGAGCTGATGACTTTGATTTCAACGAGCAAGGTTATACATTTGTGGGCGAAGCAACAAAACTTGCAACAATTCGTGACCAAGTAATTGCATCAGGACTCGAAGTAGTATCTGCTGAATTAGAAATGATTCCACAACAAACAATGGATTTACCTGATGATAAATATGCATCATTTATAAAAATGCTCGACAATTTGGAAGAAAATGATGATGTGCAAAATGTATATCACAATGTAAATTTACGAGATGAATAGTTGACATTTTGCACAGGTTGAAAAGCACGCAAGCTTGATAAACGCTTTTTAACCTACACTAAAATGTATATCACATAAAAAAAGACCGTTTGGTCTTTTTTGTTTAAAAATAAAAACCGCTAAATTTAAGCGGTTTTAAATTTTATTATTTACGGTTGCGTTTGCGAGCAGCTTCGCTTTTTCTTTTACGTTTTACGCTAGGCTTTTCGTATGCTTCGTGCTTACGTAAGTCGCCGATGATGCCATCTTTTTGACATTTGCGCTTAAATCTTTTCAATGCGCTGTCGATTGACTCATCTTTTCCAACTACTACCATTGTCATTGCTTCTCACCACCTTTGCGTAAAAAATATTTAATTAATATTGCCATAAACAAACAGTTTTGTCAAGCAGTTTTTTAAATTATATTATGTACCCAACTAATATTTTAGAATAAATTTTAACTCAAAAATAGTTTATGGAAAAACATTTGCCAAATTTAGTCAAAATTTGCTAGAATAGTATAAATGTTTTTTGGAGAGTGGAAATGTTAGCAAAGATTAAAACATTAGGATTAATAGGGATAAAGGGCTTCGAATTGGTAGTTGAAACAGATGTTAATAATGGTTTACCAAAATTCGATATAGTAGGTTTACCTGATACCGCTATCAAAGAAAGTAAAGAGCGAATTCGCAGTGCTATTAAAAATTCTTGCTTGAAATTTCCAATGTTAAAATTGACGGTAAATCTTGCTCCTGCGGATTTAAAGAAGGAAGGCCCTTTATACGATTTGCCAATTGCTGTTAGTCTTTTAGTTTGTACCGATGAAATAAAATGTGACTATATAAAAGATTGTACATTTATAGGCGAATTGAGTTTAGACGGCTCAACACGAAAAGCAAATGGTGTGTTGCCGTTGCTGATTTCGGCACGTTCGCTAGGACATAAAAAGGTATTTATTCCAGCAGAAAATGCGCAAGAAGGAAGTTTTATAGAAGGCATTGATGTTTACCCTATAAAATCTTTAACTCAATTAGTGCAATTTCTAAATGGTACGATAAATATTGCTCCTGTAGAGAAAAGAAATTTCGAAGATATGCAAGTTTATAACGATGACGAAAATGATTTTTGTTATGTAAAAGGGCAAAGAGCAGCAAAGCGTGCAATGGAAATTGCCGCTGCGGGTGGGCATAACATTATGATGATAGGCCCACCGGGAGCGGGGAAAACAATGCTAGCAAGATGCCTTCCTTCGATTTTACCTACAATGACTTTTGATGAAGCGCTAGAAGTTACAAAAATTCATAGTGTTGCTGGTATTTTAGATGCAAAAGATGGTATCGTTTGGAAACGACCATTTCGTTCTCCGCACCATACAACAACAGATGTAACATTGACAGGTGGCGGGGCAAAAGCAAGACCCGGTGAAGTTAGTCTTGCGCATAATGGAGTTTTATTTCTTGATGAATTGCCAGAATATAATAGAAAAACAATAGAAACTTTGCGTCAGCCACTTGAAGATGGTGTAATTACAGTCGCTAGATTGCAAAACACCGTTGAGTATCCTGCAAAATTTATGTTGGTAACTAGTATGAACCCTTGTCCGTGTGGAAATTATGGTTCAAAGACTCGTGAATGTCGATGTTCTCCTACGCAAATACATAATTATTTAGGTAAATTGAGTGGACCTTTGATGGATAGAATTGATTTGCACGTTGAAGTCGATGGTATAACTTTTGATGAATTAAATTCAAATTGCAGTCAAGAAGAAACAAGCGCAACCATAAGAGAAAGAGTAAACAAAGCACGTGCTATCCAAACAAAAAGATTTGCAGGTACTAAAACAACTTGCAATGCAGGTATGGATAAACAACAAGTAAATCAGTTTTGTCATTTAGATGATGAGTGTAATGAGTTGATAAAACAAGCATTTGAACAGTTAAATCTTTCAGCTCGTGCGCATAATAGAATATTAAAAGTTGCTCGAACAATCGCAGATTTGGAAGGAAGCGAAAATATTGAGTTGTATCATTTGGCTGAAGCGATTGGTTACCGTGCGCTAGATAAAAAATATTGGATGTAATTTATGGATAAAGTATTTATTTGGCTGTCTATGAGTGATATGCCTGTTAAAAAACTATACGATTTGGCATTGTCTTATCAAAATTTGGAAGATTTGTGGAATACAACACGATATAATGCACACATTATGCAGTTTTTGGACGGCAATGAATTTCAAGAATTAATGACAATTCGCACTAGTGGGAAACTAGACAAAATGCTAGAAAAGTTGCAAAACTCAAAAATTAAGTATATTACTATAAATAGTCCCGATTATCCTGAAAAATTAAAGAATATTGATATTCCACCTTTTTTGTTGTATTATATAGGAAATATAAGTTTGTTAAACTCTCGTTGTTTTGGAATAGTAGGTTCAAGGGTTTGTACTCGCTATGGTAAAGAACAAACTGAAAGGTTTGCAGAAGCAATTAGCAAAGCAGGTATGACTATCGTAAGTGGACTTGCGGAAGGAATAGATGGGCACGCTCATCAAGGCGTTATGAAGATAAAAGGGAAGGCGATAGGTGTGCTTGCTGGTGGACTAGACAATATTTATCCAGCGATTAATGTGCAATTAGCACGTGATATAGTGCAAAACGATGGCTTAATTCTTTCGGAAAAAGCGCCAGATGTTTTTCCTAAAAAATATACATTCGTACAACGCAATAGAATTATTGCAGGGTTATCTGATGGTATATTAGTTACGGAAGCAGGTAAAGACAGTGGGGCACTCTATACTGTAAATTTTGCTTTAGACATGGGCAAAGATATCTTTGCACTGCCTGGTAATTGTAATAGTAGCGCAAGTGAAGGTACAAATCATTTGATAAAGCAATTTTATAGTTGTTGTGTAACACGCCCCGAAGAAATAATTGAAACAATGAGCAAAAATTATCAAAATTGTGATAAAACCGCATCTAAACAGGCTAAATTTGATGTCAAATTTACCTTAAAACCTGAAGAACTGATGATTTTGGAATTTGTTAGTACTGAAGATAAACATTTTGACGAAATATTAGAAAAAACGAATTTAGATGCAAAAAAATTAATTGGACTGTTGACAACAATGGAAATTCGTGGTTTAATAAAGAAGTTACCAAGTAATTATTACGGAGTGAAAAATTAGATAAAATGTATGAGATGCTTTTATTCCTATTTATAGGGTTTTCAGTTATAAAGTTTATTGTTAGCAGATAAAAGCGACTAAAATTGGAGGATTAGATGAAATTAGTAGTTATTGAAGGTCCGGGTAAACGAGCCACTATTAAGAAGTATTTAGGAAATGATTATGAAGTCTTTGCAACAAAAGGCCATGTTCGTGATTTACCTGTTCACGGCTTTGGTGTAGATTTGAACAATAATTTTGAACCTAAATACGAAATTATGACTGATAAAAAGGAAGTAATTAGTTCGTTAAAAGAGACTGCTTCAAAAGCGCAACAAATCTTGCTCGCAACCGACCCTGATAGAGAAGGAGAAGCGATATCGTGGCATGTTGCTAATGTTTTGGGATTAAATCCAAACGATAATATTCGTATTGAATTTAATGAAATTTCAAAAGATGCAGTCCAGCACGCCATTCAACAGCCACGTGGAATTGATGAAAGGTTGGTAAATGCTCAACAAGCACGTAGAGTTTTGGACCGTATAGTTGGTTATAAACTTTCGCCTATTATTAGTAAAAAGATACAACCAAAATTAAGTGCAGGGCGTGTCCAGTCTGTAACTTTGAAATTAGTAGTTGATAGAGAACGAGAAATCATAAACTTTAAGCCAGAAGAATGGTGGGCTATAACAGCAAATCTTTCAAAAATAGGTCAAGTTGATAAACAGTTTAACGCATCTTTATTAAAGAAAGATGGTAAAAAAATAAAGCTTAAAAACGCTCAAGAAAAAGATGAATTTTTAAGTGATGTTGCAAATAAAGATTGGAAAGTAACTAGCATTAAAAAAAGTGTTACAAAATCTCATCCACCTGCTCCATATATAACTAGTACAATGCAACAAGATGCGCTTAATAAATTAGGTATGACACTAAAACGCACAACACTAGCGGCGCAAAATCTTTATGAAGGTGTAGAGATTGAAGGTCGAGGCAAAACTGCATTAGTTACATATATTCGTACCGACTCTGTGCGTGTTTCACCAGAAGCGCAAAAATTAGCACGAGATTACATAGTTTCAAAATATGGACCAAAGTATTGTCCCGAAAAACCTAATATATATAAATCTAAAAAGTCTGCGCAAGATGCCCACGAGGCAATAAGACCTATTTATATTGATTTGAAGCCAGAAGATGTAAAGGGAAGTTTGACTGATGATAACTATAAGCTTTACAAATTGATTTATGAAAGATTTTTAGCAAGTCAAATGACTGATGCTACTTACAATTCAGTATCTTTAGATATTGATGTTGATAAATATACTTTTAGAGCAACAGGACATACTCCTATTTTTGCAGGTTATACAGTTTTATATCAAGAGTATGTACCAAAAGATAAAGAAGATGCTGAAACAATTAGTAATATACCAGAATTAAATGAAGGTGAGTTGCTAGATTTATTAGGACTAAAAACTGACCAAAAGTTTACAAAGCCACCTGCTCGTTTTACCGAAGCAAGTTTGGTTAAGACTATGGAAGAACGAGGAATAGGGCGACCTGCTACTTATACTCCTACAATTACAGTTTTGTTTAATAGAAAATATACCGAGAATGAAGGTAGGTACATAAAGCCAACAGAATTAGGTTGTTCTGTTACCGATTTACTTGTCCAATATTTCCCTGAAATTATGGATGTTGCTTTTACTGCAAATATGGAAGATGACCTTGATGAGATAGCAAATGGTAAAAAGGAATGGCATAATGTTATATCCAATTTTTATACAGGATTTAAAAAAGAATTGGATAACGCAAATGAAGCATTAAAAACGCTTGTGGAAGAAACTGATGAGATTTGCGAAAAATGTGGTAGCAAAATGGTTATTAGGCAAGGTAAATATGGTAAGTTTATGGCTTGCAGTAATTATCCAAGTTGTAAAAACATTAAAAATATCGCTGGTGAGAATGAGGGAGTAGAGGAAGAAACTGATGAAATTTGTCCAGAATGTGGCAATAAACTTGTAATCAAAGTCGGTAAATACGGAAAGTTTATGGCTTGCAGTAATTATCCAGAATGCGCCTTTAAAAAGAATTTAGGTGAAAACAACGCAGTTGTTGAAACGGACCAAATTTGTGAAAAGTGTGGGCACAAAATGGTAGAGCGTGTTGGAAAGTATGGTAAATTTTTGGCTTGTAGCAATTACCCAAAATGCAAAAATATTGTATCTGTAAATAAAACCGTGGGCAAATGTCCTTTGTGTGGCAAGGAAGTGGTTGAAAAGAGAAATAAAAAAGGTGATATTTTCTACGGTTGCTCAGGGTATCCTACTTGCAATATGATATTTAAAGATGCCCCAACAGGCGAACTATGTCCAACTTGCGGAAATTCAATTTTACGTAAAAATGGCAAAGATGAGATAAAGGATTATTGCGCAAATCCTAATTGCTCTTATGAAAAGATAATTGAAAAAAAGGAATAACAATTTGAAGAAAGTAACAGTAATTGGTGCAGGTCTTGCGGGGGCGGAAGCGTCTTGGCAGTTAGCAAAACGGGGCGTAATGGTGGATTTAATAGAGATGAAACCTACAAAATTTACGCCCGCTCATAAAAATCCAAATTTTGCTGAACTTGTATGTTCAAATTCTTTAAAATCTGATACATTAGATTTTGCAACAGGTTTATTAAAAGCAGAATTGAGAGAAATGAATAGTTTTTTGCTTGAATGTGCAGATACCACAAAAATACCTTCTGCAAATACTTTAACTGTTGACCGAAACTCATTTGCTAGGTTAGTGACAGAAAAACTACAATCAAACAAAAATATAAATATAATTAATAAAGAAGTAGAAAGTTTTGATTTGGAGCAACCAACTATTGTTTGTGCTGGTCCACTGTGTTCGGATAAACTGTCGACTTTTTTACAACAGTTAACAGGTGACAAATTGTATTTTTATGATGCTGTTGCCCCAATCGTGTCAGCGGACAGCATAGATTACAATTTTGCTTTTTTCCAAAATAGATTTGGAGAACAAGGACAAGGTGAATATCTAAATTGTCCAATGAATAAGGAAGAATATTTAAACTTTTGGGAACAATTAACAACAGCAAAGCGTGTTGAATTGCACGATTTTGAGCAAGAAATTAATTTCGAAGGTTGTTTACCTGTCGAAATAATGGCAAAAAGAGGTGTCGATGTTTTGCGTTGTGGACCACTTAAACCTGATGGCATTGTTTTTGATGGACATAAACCTTATGCTGTTGTTCAGTTGCGTAAAGAAAATTTTGAGGGCGAAGCATATAATTTAGTTGGTTTTCAAACGAATTTAACCTTTGCGGAACAAAAGCGTGTTTTTGGTTTGATACCGGCATTAAAAAATGCAGAGTGGTTGCGATTAGGAGTAATGCATCGCAATACTTATATAAATGCACCTAAAATGCTCAATAGGTATTTTCAGTTGAAAACTAAACCTAATATTATGTTTGCAGGACAAATTGCTGGAGTAGAAGGTTATACTGAAAGTATTGCAAGTGGTTTACTTTGTGGTATAAATATGGTAAGATATATAAACGATTTACCACTTGTCAATTTTAGCATTGACACTTGTTTGGGGGCTTTGGGAAATTTTTTAGAAGCAAGTAACCCGAATAATTTTCAGCCAATGCACATAAATTGGGGATTGTTAAGACCTGTTGACGTGCCAAAAGCGGAAAAGAAAAAGGCGTATGTGGCACGCTCATTGAAAAAGATAGCCGAGATAAAGGAGAATGAAAATGGAAATTAGAGGAACTACTATTGTTGCTGTAAAGAGAAACGGTAAGACTGTTTTTGGTGCTGATAGTCAAGCAACATTAGATACTATTGTTTTTAAAGATGGCGTTAAGAAACTTCACAAAATTTATAATGATAAAGTTCTAGTAGGATTTGCTGGCCATGTAGCGCAAGCATTTGCCGTTTTGCGTTTATTGGAAGAAAATTTAAACAAATATTCAGGAAATTTGCAACGTGCTTTGGTAGAGTTGTCTAGTGGTTGGCAAAACCTTGGTGCAATGCGTTCCAACCTTCAAGTTATGATGATTGTTGCAGATAAAGACAATATGTTTGTGTTTAGTGGAGATGGTATGGTCACAAGACCAAATGATGATTTTATTTCAATTGGCTCTGGAAGTAATTTTGCATTGGGTGCTGCTCGTGCTTTGTATGAAAACACAAAGTTAAGCGCACGTGATATCGCTGAAAAATCACTTATGATAGCAAGTGATTACTGCATTTACACAAACAAACATTTATTTTTTGAGGAGGTGGAATAGTTATGGAACTGATGACACCAAAAGAAATAGTAAACGAATTGGACAAATATATTATAGGACAAGACAAAGCAAAACGTGCTGTTGCAGTTGCTTTGCGTAATCGTTATCGTAGGAGTAAATTGCCCGAGGCAGTGCGTGAAGAAATAACTCCTAAAAATATCCTTATGAAAGGGCCTACGGGTGTAGGTAAAACTGAAATTGCTCGTAGATTAGCAAAATTAGTGCGTGCTCCTTTTGTAAAAGTTGAAGCAACAAAATATACCGAAGTTGGATATGTTGGCCGTGATGTTGAAAGTATGATTAGAGATTTAGTAGAGACTGCGATTAGATTAGTAAAAGATGAAAAGTTTGAAGAAGTGAAAGCAACCGCTACTAATAATGCAAACAAAAAAATCAGGGATATTTTGTTAAAACGTAAATCAAACAATACTTCTAAAACCACTACGAATACAGCGAGTGATGGAAGTGTTGAAATCGTTGTGGAAGATACAGCAAAAGCAGATGCGGAAAAGTTGTTAAAAGAAGTTGAGTCAGGCGCTTTGGATAACGAAATAATAGAAATGGAAGTTTTTGACACTCCACAAGCCATTGAAATTATACCAGGCAATCAAGATACAAATATTACTGATATGTTGAGCGGTTTCTTGCCAAAACGCAAAAAATTACGCAAAATTTCGGTTGCGCAAGCACGTAAAAATTTGGTAAATGATGAAGCAAGTAGATTGATTGATATGGATGCCGTTAATGAAGAGGGTGTACGTAGAGCAGAGCAAGAGGGTATAATCTTTATAGATGAAATAGATAAAATCGCTATAGCTAGCGGTGGTAGAAATGGACCCGATGTTTCTCGTGAAGGTGTGCAACGTGACATCTTACCTTTTGTAGAAGGGTGTACTGTAAGCACAAAATACGGTATCATTCGTACAGACTATATTTTGTTTATCGCTGCTGGTGCTTTCCATATTGCTAAAGTTGAAGATTTAATTCCTGAATTGCAAGGGCGTTTCCCTATAAGAGTAGAACTTGAAAATTTGACAGCAAAAGAGTTTTACAAAATTTTAACTCAACCTAAAAATGCTATTACAAAACAACAAGCAGATTTGTTAAAAGTTGATAATATAGACCTTGAGTTTGAAGAAGATGCATTAAAAGAAATTGCTCGTATTGCCGAATTAGAAAATGAAAACAATGAAAACATTGGAGCAAGACGCTTGCACACTATTTTAGAAAGTTTACTAGAAGATATTAGTTTTGAGGCAGGTGGTAATCACCCAATGAGTAAAGTTGTTATTACAAAAGAATTTGTAATAAAGGAATTAGAACAGACTGTTAAAAAGTATGATATCAGTCGTTATATTATGTAGTTAAAGGAAATAACAATGAATAAGAATGCACCCGTAAGAGGTACCAAAGATTATTTGCCAAAAGAAATGGCAATTAGGGAAAAGGTAAAGTCAATAATTTTAAAGACTTATAAAAGTTTTGGTTATATGCAAATAGGAACTCCTGTATTAGAGGACATTGATAATCTATTAGGGAGCGACGGTGGCGATAATTTAAAACTAATTTACAAAGTCTTAAAGCGTGGCGAAAAGTTAGATTTAACAAAGCCTAATTTAACTGAACGTGATATTGTAGATATCGGCTTAAAATATGACCAAACTGTTCCTTTGGTAAGAATGTTTGCGAATAATCAAAGCGAATTACCAAATCCTTTCAAATCTATTCAAATTGATTATTCATTTAGGGCTGATAGGCCACAATTAGGAAGAGCAAGGCAATTTACGCAATGCGATATTGATATTTTAGGAGATGCTACTAGCAATGCTGAAATTGATATAATAAACACCACTGCAAAAACTTATAGCGCTTTGGGATTTAAAGAAATTTTAGCAAAAATCAACGATAGACGTATCCTTGCAGACTTAATCAAGTTTGTAGGGTTTCAAGAATCAGAAGAAAAAGAAATTTGTATTTGTCTTGATAAATTAGACAAAATCGGTATTGACGGCGTTTGCAGTGAAATGCAAGAAAAGGGTTTTGATACTAATAAAACTAAATTATTAATGGAAATTGTTAGCCAAATAAAAAGTGCCGACCAAAATTATAAGACAGTGCTACTTAATCACGGAGTGCGTGCTGAAGTCGTGCAAAGCGTTGATTATATAATCAATAGTGTAAATCAATTAGCGACAAATGGCTTTAAAGCAGTTTTTGATATATCCATAGTACGCGGGCAAAATTATTATACCGGTATGGTGTATGAGTTTTATCTTCCAGGATTAAGCGGTGCGTGTGGCGGTGGCGGAAGATATGACAAAATGGTAGAGAAAATGACAGGTCAATCTGTACCTGCCGTTGGTTACGGATTAGGATTTGAACCTACTTGTTTGTTAGTAATGGAAAATAATCTTATATCCGTGAATGAAAAATCTGTTGCCGTCTTGTACAAAGAAGAACAAAGCATTGTTGATGTTTTAAAATTTATTCAAAGTGTAAACAAAGATTGTAATTATTCTGCAATAAAACAAAAAAAGAACTTATCGCATCAATTAGAGATTTTAAAACAAAACGGTTACACGCATTATTGTTTTTTCCCAGGGAAAGACAATATAGACAAAATACAAATAAATGAACTTAATTAATGAAAGTTTATAAAATTTGACAAATAATCTTATTTTTGTAAAATCAAAAAATTTCAGTGTTTTTATTTGATTTTAAAATTATAATAGTTTATAGTAATGAATACAAATCACTATAAGTGTAATACTCTTATAGATATAAAAGGAGATAAAAAATGGCTATAATTCATATCAACAAAGATAATTTTGAACAAGTAATAATCAACGGAGATAAACCAGTTTTGGCTGACTTTTTCGCTACTTGGTGTGGACCTTGCAAAATGCTTTCTCCAATTTTAGAGCAAATCGAACAAGAAATGGGTGACAAGGTTGTTGTTGCAAAAATTGATATCGACGAATGTATGGACATTGCGCAAGAATACGGTATTATGAGTGTTCCTACTATGATTTTGTTCCAAAAAGGTGCAGAAACAGCACGTGCTGTAGGTTTTAGACAAAAGTCACAAATTGAAGATATGATTGTTTCAAAATTAGAAAATTAATAAAAAGCAACCGTAAAAGGTTGCTTTTTTATTTAAAATGAATTAAATTGCGATTACAAAATGAGTATTGACAGTTTGGTTAAATGGTGATATAATATTAAATACAAAAGCGTAAAACAAAAAAAGGGGAATGTCTATGAACAAAATTTATCTCGACAATGCATCAACTACTCCATTGTCTAGTGAAGTTCTAAATGAAATGATGCCTTATTTAACTAGCGATTTCGGTAATCCAAATAGTTTACACAGTTTTGGGAGACAAGCAAAAGCAGGTGTAGATTTAGCACGTGAACGTATCGCAAAGGCTTTAGGTTGTGATGCTAACGAAATTTACTTTACAAGTGGAGCTACCGAGTCTAACAACTGGGCATTGAATGGTATTGCCAAAGCAAATCGCCACAAAGGGAACCACATAATTACTTCTAAAATCGAGCATCCAAGTATATTAGAAACTTGCAAAAAGTTGGAGAGAGAAGGATTTAGAGTAACTTACTTAGATGTTGATGAAACTGGTTTGGTGCGTATAGACCAATTATTACACTATGTAAATGCTGATACTATTTTGATTTCGATTATGGCAGCGAACAATGAGGTTGGTACTATTCAAAATTTACAAGCAATAGCAAGTATTGCAAAAGAGAAAAATGTTATTTTCCACACTGATGCTACACAAGCTGTCGGTGCTATAAATTTGAATGTTCACGAAATGGGTATTGACGCAATGAGTATTAGCGGACATAAATTAAACGGACCAAAGGGTGTAGGCGCTCTTTATGTCCACAACGGAGTAGTTATAAGCCCATTTATGAATGGTGGCGAGCAAGAATTTGGCTTGCGTGCAGGTACAAGTAATGTTCCTGCTATTGTAGGTCTTGGTAAAGCTGTTGAAATTGCTACTCGTGATATTATTGTAAATAGTAAAAAGTTACGTGGTTTACGTGATTATTTTATCGCTCAAGTTGGTAAGTATATACCAATGACGCATTTAAACGGTCACCCTGTACAGAGATTGCCAAATAATGTCAACTTGTCATTTGGTATGGTTGAAGGTGAAAGTTTAATGTATATGCTTGATTTGGCAGGAATTGCTGTAAGTACAGGTTCTGCTTGCTCATCTGGTTCTATAGAAAATAGTCACGTTTTGACCGCAATGGGTGTTAGTCCTGATTTAGCACAGGGTGCGGTTCGTTTTAGCTTTGGTAAAAATATTACAAAGGAAGAACTTGACTTTGTCGTTGAAAAATTAATCGAATGTGTCGAAAAATTGCGCAAGATTTCAGCAATGAGCAAATCTCAAGTAGGAAAGGAGGATGAGTAGTATGTATAACCCCAAAATTATGGAAATATTGCAAAATCCTCAAAATGCAGGGATGTTGCGTGGTGCAAATGCTATAGGTAGAGCGGATAGCGAAATTTGTAGTGATATAGTTAAATTTTACTTGCTTATTGAAAATGGTAAAGTTGTAGATGCAAAGTTTAAAACTTTTGGCGGAGCAACTTTAATTGCGGTTTGTTCAACAACTGCAAAAATGATTGTTGGTATGACTGTTGATGAGTTAATCAATTTCAACATTAATGAAGTTTTAAATGAGTTAGGAGAAATTGCACCTCAAAAAGATTATTGTCTTAATTTAGCAAGTCTTGCGTTGACAAATGCTGTTGATGACTATTATAAACGACTTGAAAAAGAGGCAAACAACAAGGAATAGTTAAAAAACTTGATGATTCAATATTAAATTAATTGCCAAATATTTACTCTTTTATTTTATTAAAATCTACACACAATATAGATAGAAAATAAAGGAGGATATTCGTATGTGTGATGGCGTTTTGATTGGAATGGTTCTTGGCGCATTCGCTGGTGCCGTTTTGGTACAAACCTGTAAGCCTGTTCGTGAAGCGGTTGAAAAAGGTAAAGAGAAACTTAAAGAACACGTGGCTAAGTTATAAAATAAAAGCAAATCGTCAAAGATTTGCTTTTTTTAATAAAAAGGTGAATTTATGGAAAAGTCTAAAAAATATATGTTAGCAAAAGACGAATTTAGGGTAGAGCCTAATGGCGTAATCTTATATAGAGTTAAAGCATTGCGAGATATACCTAATATTTATAGAACTGTTAAAAAGGGCGAATGGGGTGGATTTGTGCAGAGCGAAAGCAATCTGGACCAGTATAGCGATTCTTGGATTTTCGATGATTCCGTTGCAAAAGATAATGCGCAAATTCGAGGTAGAAGCGCAATAACGAATGGCAGTATAGTATGCGATAATTCTTTGATTAGCAATTCTGCGATATTAATAAATTCGTTTGCCTTTGGTCGAAGCTCAGTTTGTGGTAGGGCAAAAATTATTAATTCAATGATAGGTGATAACGCTACGGTTGGCGGACCATCATGGATTTTAAACTCAAAAATTTTTGAAAATTCGGCTTTGTTTGATATAAAGAAGATAAAGTATGCCACAATTACAGATTGTAAGGGGCAGTATAATGATTTTAAAGGTAAAAAAAGCAAATATATATTGTTTCCAGATGAAAATCAATCAGGTTTATACCGCATTATGGCAATAAGAAACATTAATAATAGTTTTCAACAAGTCAAAGCAGGTGAGTTGGGTGGGCTAATTGAATCACCAAACTGCTTATCACAATACGGTGATAGTTGGATATTTAAAGATGCCATAGTTTATGATGGCGCTACAGTGCAAGATGGTGCGAGTGTGTCGGGAAATAGTGTTATAAGAGGTAATGCAGTAATTTGCGAACATGCTAAAATAGATAATTGTGATATTGGCGGTAACGTAATTGCTGGTGGTGGGTGTACAATCTCAAATTATAGGATAGAAAATAATTTTAGATTGTTTGGAAGTTTACGATTTGTTAATCCTCAAAAAACACAACATAAAATTAGTAGTAAAAAATCTAATGTAATAAATTTATTCAGTAAATATGACGTAGATAAATTTATAGATAGAGAAGCGGAATTATATTAAAGTTTAAGCACACCTAGTTTGTTTAAATAATTTTAGAAAAAAATGTTTAAAGATTTGCATTAATTGAAATAATATGTTATTATTTAGGTAACAAATCTTTTGCTTAATCGAGGTTGAATGATGGCACGAAAAATGGGATTAGACCTAGGTGATGTCAATATTGGTATCGCTTTTAGCGACCTGTTAGGGATGTTTGCTAGTGGTTTTATTAATTATCGCAGGCAGTCATTAGAGCAAGATTTGCAATATATCGCAGATTTAGTTAAAGAAAAAGATGTTGACACTATTGTCGTTGGTTTACCTAAAAATATGGATGGGACTGATGGCGTGCGTGTTGAATTTACTTACAAATTTTGCGACAACTTAAAAAATTATGTCACTGTTCCTATTGTTTATCAAGACGAAAGACTAAGTACAGTAAGCGCAGAAAAAATGCTTATTAGTGCTGATGTTAGTAGGGAAAAGCGCAAAAAAGTAATTGATAAAGTTGCTGCAAGTATAATTCTGCAAAACTATTTAGATAAGAAATTTTAAGGAGAAAAGATTATGGCAAAGAAAGAAGAAGAAAATGACAACCCAATTTTGCAACTATTAGACCCCGAAAATAGTGACCCAGTTACACTTTATGATGAAAATGAAAAACCTGTAGAGTTTGAACAAATCGCTTTGATACCATACAATGAAAAACTTTATGCAATCTTAAAACCTGTAAAGAAAATGGACGGCGTGGCTGATGATGAAGCAATAGTATTTTCATTTGAAGAAGATGACAATGAAGACCAACTTTTAATCGTAGAAGAAAGCGACGCAATCATTGATGAAGTTTTTGCTGTTTACAACAAACTATTAGAAGAGCAAGGTATTGCAGAGTAGTAAAAAAGAACTTTAAAGTTCTTTTTTAGTTTTATTTTATTTAATTTTTAACATTACAAGTCAAAGAGGGTATTATGGAATTAAATTTTTTGTACAAAGGGAAATCAATCAAAATTGCAAGCGCTACAGATAAAGAGGCGTCACTACTGCTATATTGGTGGAATGATGGAGAAATAATGGCACATGCGGGTTTCCCTTTGGGTGTAAATACTTCGTTGGAAAAAGTTAAACAGAATATTTCAAAGAATAACGAAACACGGCAGTTGCTTATTATTTATTGCGATAATCTTCCTATTGGAGAAATGAATTTTGAAATAAAAAACAATATGGCACAGTTTGGAATAAAAATTTGCAATAAGGATTTTCAAAACAATGGCTATGGAGTTGCTATACTTAATGAATTGTTTAGCTATTTGTTTGAAACTAAAAATGTAGATAAAATTGAATGCGATACAAATTTAAAAAATATTCGTTCTCAATATGTTTATGAAAAAAAATTAAATATGAAAAGAGTAAAAACTTTTTACAATTCGTGTGTCAATCAAATAGGAGAAAAATGTTCTGCTACTGTTTTTGAAATTACGAAAAATGATTATATGAATTATAAAACAAAAAGAGACAATAAAAACTAAAAAAGATAAGTTTTATTTTTTAATAAAAAATGAAGTAGCAAATTGAGTTTTATTGTTTAGCAAATAGTTAGGTAAGAATTTTAATGTGCCTTATAATTTTTTAAACAAAAAAGTTTTAAAAGTGTACATTTTTTAAAAAATTATTGTCTTTATCTCTTGATTTTTTAATGTCGTTATGTTAAAATTATTTCATTGAAATTCACACCATTCGCCATTTTTGGCACCGTTGCCTTTAAAAGGGTTGAGCCAAAGAGCTTTAACGTGAGTGGGAGGAGTAAAAACGAATTAAGGAGGATTATCCAAGTGGCAATTTCAATAAAACAATTACTCGAAGCTGGTGTTCAGTTTGGTCACCCTACCAGACAATGGAACCCAAGAATGAGTAAATACATTTTCTGTGCTCGTAATGACACACACATAATCGACCTTGAGCAAACTGTAGTTTTGGTGCAACAAGCATACGACTATGTTCGTGATATGGTCTCAAAGGGTAAAACTGTTTTGTTTGTTGGTACTAAAAAGCAAGCCTGTGACGCTATTAAGGAAGAAGCAGAACGTTGTGGTATGTACTATGTAAACACTCGTTGGTTGGGTGGTACGTTAACAAACTTCAAAACAATTCGTTCTCGTGTTGACCGTTTAAACAAATTAAACAAAATGGAACAAACTGGCGAATTTGAATTCTTCCCTAAAAAAGAAGTTTTGAAAATGAAGGCAGAAAGAGACAAACTCGAAAAGAACTTGGGCGGTATCAAAGATATGACTTCAATGCCAGGTTTGATGTTTGTTGTTGACTTAAAGAAAGAACACATCGCAGTTAAAGAAGCAAAGACTTTAGGTATTCCTGTTGTTGGTTTAGTTGATACCAACTGTGACCCAACTCTTGTTGATGTAGTAATACCTGGTAATGACGACGCTATTCGTTCTGTTCGCTTAATTGCAGAAACTATTGCTAATGCAGTAATAGAAGCAAAACAAGGTAATGTTCCAGAAGTAGAAAAGACTGAAGTAGCAGAAGAAATTACTGAAACAGTTAATGATGAAGGTGAAGCTGTAACTAAAAAAGTATTCAAAAAGAAAGAAGAAAAAGAAGTTAAAGAAGAGCCAAAGGAAGAAGTTAAAGAAGAAGTTGTAGCAGAAAAAGCTGAACCTAAAAAACCAAGAGCAAAAAAGACTACAACTACTACAAAAAAAGTTAAAGAAACAGAAGCTACTAAACAAGCAGAATAATAAAATTTGGAGGAAATTATGAGTTTAACTGATGATATTAAAATTTTGCGTCAACGTACACAAGCAGGTATGTTGGATTGTAAAAACGCATTAGAAGCATGCAACGGGAATATGGACGAAGCTGCAAAATGGTTGCGTGAAAAAGGTATGGCTGCTGCCGCTAAAAAGGAAGGCAGAATTGCTTCTGAAGGTATCGTTGAAGCATACGTTCACTTAGGTGGAAAAATCGGTGTAATCGTAGAATTAAACTGTGAAACTGATTTCGTTGCTAAAAGCCCTGTATTTAAAGAACTTGCTCACAACTTTGCGTTGCAAATCGCAGCATCAAAGCCTTTGTTTGTTAGCGAGGATGAAGTTGATGCAGAATCAATCGAAAACGAACGCAAGATTTACCTTGCTCAGGCATTAAATGAAGGGAAACCTGAACAAGTGGCTCAAAAAATCGTTGAAGGTCGTATCAAAAAGTACTTCAAAGAAGTTTGTTTGCTTGACCAAGAATATTTCCGTGACCCTACAAAGACAATGCGTGATGTATTGAACGAAGCTATTTTAACTATTGGTGAAAAGCTTACAGTTCGTCGTTTTGTTCGTTACGAAATGGGTGAAGGTTTGGAAAAAAGAGTTGACAATTTTGCCGAAGAAGTAGCAAAACAAGTTGCTGGCGAATAATAATAAAAAGAGGAATCTATTTTAGATTCTTCTTTATTTTTTAATAATAATTAATAAAATTGTATTAAACATTTGCCAAAATCGTAAAAATTAAGTAAAATAGATTATATTATTAATTTAGGAGATTATTATGTTAAGTGAATATGCTGATTCTTTATACAACGGTTTAACTGAACAATTACAAAAAAGTCTTGACCATCTCAACTCTGAATTTGGAGCGGTAAGAGCAGGTAGAGCAAACCCAAGATTGTTGGATAAAATTATGGTTGATTATTATGGCACTATGACTCCATTAAATCAAATGGCTAATATTAGTGCTCCAGACCCACGCACTATTGCTGTTTCATTGTGGGATATTAGTATGCTAAAAGAAGTTTTAAAGGCGATACAAACTAGTGATTTAGGTTTAAATCCTAGCGATGATGGTAAAGTGATAAGATTGTTTGTCCCTGCACCAACAGAAGAACGTCGTATAGAACTTGTGAAAATGGTACGTAAATTTGCTGAAGATACTCGTGTTTCTATGAGAAACTGCAGACGTGAATGCCTTGACGAATTTAAAAAATTAAAAAATGACAAGAAAATTACAGAAGATGAATTGAAGCTCGCTGAAAATGAAGTACAAAAAATTTTAAATAAGTTTACAGACAAAGTAGAACAATGTTTAACTACAAAAGAAAAAGAAATTACTGAAGTTTAATCGTTTTTTGTGTATTTTATTTGAAAGAACGCATATAGTACTTTTAAACGAGTGCTTAAATTTTATGTTTAGGCAGACAATACTAGAATTTTTTTAAAGGGGAAAAATGTGGCATCTACAAAAATAAAAATAAATAAACATTTAGATTTGTCACGATTGCCTAAACATATTGCGATAATTATGGATGGCAATGGACGTTGGGCAACTCGCAGAGGGCTACCACGCAATCTTGGACATAAGGCGGGTTGTGAAAATCTTAAACGTATTATTCAACATATATACGATTTGGGTATTAAATATGCTACCTTTTTCACCTTTTCAACTGAAAATTGGAAAAGACCGAAAGAGGAAATCGATGGCATTTTTAATGTTGTAAGACAATACCTAGACGATGACGGTTCTCAATTTGTAGAAAGAGATGCGAAAGTTATTGTTTCGGGTGATTTTACAAAATTACCAAATGATTTAGTTGAGTCAATTAAACGTATAGTGGATAAAACTAAAAATTGTAAAAAGTTTGTGTTAAATTTAGCAATAAATTATGGCGGTCGAGATGAAATCTTGATGGGGGTAAACAAAGCAATCTCTGCAGGGAAACCTATAGACAATGCGGAAGAATTTTCAAAATTGTTATACTCAAAAGATTTACCTGACCCAGACTTTATCATTCGTACTAGCGGTGAAATGCGAGTAAGTAATTTTATGTTGTGGCAACTTGCTTATAGTGAATTTTATTTTACAAATACATATTGGCCTGCGTTTAGTGAAAAAGATTTACAAAAAGCGCTTATTGAATTTCAAAAGCGGAAACGCCGTTTTGGCAGTTTATAACTAAGGAGAAAAGGAATGGAAAGTAAAAAAGTAGTAAATACACCTGCAAAATGGTGGCCACGCATCATATCTGGTGCTGTTATATTAGTGCTACTTGTAGGTTGCTTTTTCTTGCGTGAGTTGAGTGCTTATATTTTTGACCTATTGATTGGCGCTATAATGATAATTTGTGCTTATGAAGTTGAAAATTTGCTTCATAAAATGGACAGGCCAACTTGGTCAGTTAGTGTAGGAATGTTCCCTGTGCTTACCTTTATTATGATAATAATTGCAACAAATGTTGGACTTAATTTTTATCATTTCATTTTATTAAATTTAGTTATTTTGGTTGCGATGTTTGTTATACTTTTTGCTATTCCGCTTATGTTTAGTAAATGGGGTAATAAATGCAAGGTCGAAGACGGACATTCTGGTTCTTTAATTTATTATTCTTATAGCAAAGCAATGAATACTATTTTTGTATGCTTGTGGCCAACTTTCTTTTTAAGTTTTGCATTTATTTTAAATCATTTCGGTTATATGAGCATATCCGATGTTGCAAACTACTATTCAAGTTCTGGTGTTGATTTTGGGCTATTTGCTTTAGTGATTTTATTTGTATCTTCAATGTTTGCTGATACATTTGCAATGCTAACAGGCAGACTTTTAAAAGGACCAAAAATTAATCTCGAGAAATTGGGTCCAGGGAAATCTTGGACAGGACTTGTTGGGGGGATAATTGGTGCAACTATAGGTGTATTGATTGTATATGCTATATTTAATTCAATACCTGTTTACAATCAACTTTTCTCTGCTTTGGGAATTAGTGTTTGGGCTTTCTTTGTTGGTGGTATTTTTAGCGGAATTTTCAATATGTGTGGCGACTTGTTTAGTTCATTGTTTAAACGCAGAGCAGTTGTAAAAGATTTTAGTCAAATTATACCAGGACACGGCGGTGTAATGGATAGATGTAACGGCTTACTTGTAAATGCGCTGTTTATATTTATATTCTTTATCATACTATTTGTTTAAAATGAATATATTTAGTTAATAATGCGGGCATATCCCGCATTTATTTACATAAGGAGGATTTACCTTGTTATCAATGATTGCTAGTTTTGCTAGTGTAATGACTACGATAGGTTATGTATTGCTTGCTCTACTTGTGTTGTTAGTTATGATAACTATTCACGAGTTGGGGCATTATACCTTTGGTAAAATCTTAGGGTTTAAAATAAATGAATTCGCTATTGGATTTGGTAAAGCAATATATAAAAAGACTTTAAAATCTGGCGAAGTATTTAGTATTAGGATAATACCGCTAGGTGGTTATTGTGCTTTCGCTGGCGAAGATGAAGATGATGCAGACCCTAATGCTTTCAACAACAAAAAACCTTGGAAAAGATTAATTGTTCAATTTGGTGGTGTGTTCTTCAACTTTATATCCGCTATTATATTTGCTTTTATTCTTTTAATTAGCTTTGGATATGATGTTCCAAAAGTAAATCAAGTTGATACAAATTTCCAAACTAACATTCAAAGCAATGATGTTATAAGAGAAATAGATGGCGTAAAGGTTGATTTCATAACCGACAATACCGCAAATGTTTTAATTAACAAGCATTATAGTGAAATGACTCAAGAGGAGTTGGACAACTATACCGAGGTTACCATTGATGATATAACATATAAGCGATATGACGACTTGAATTTCACTATTCAAAGAGAAGGTGAAAGTGAGTGGATTAGTGTAAATGCTAGTTTATATGCTTATACACAAAACATTGATGGCAAGGAGTCAACGCAACTGTATGTAGGATTTTCAACGGTTCCTTATCAACATACTTTTGGTGAGGCTTTGGCAAGAAGTGTACCTTTGGCTTGTGCGTTCGCTTGGAAAGTATTAGTTTTCTTGTGGATGCTGTTGACAGGTGGTATAGGAATTGCTGATATAGGTGGACCTTTTACTACAATTTCTACCATAGCGGAATATTCTCAACAAAACATCGCAAATCTATTTGTATTCTTGCCGTTTATCGCAGCAAACCTAGCAGTATTTAATATTTTACCAATACCGGCATTAGATGGTTCGAGAATGTTGTTTACAACTATAGAATGGATAAGGGGTAAACCTATAAACAGAAAAGTTGAAGGTTATATCCATATGGCAGGACTGTTAATTTTGTTTGCGTTGGTAATTTTTGTAGATATTTATCATTTATTTATTTAGAGGTGGACTGTGCAGACATTACAAAAGTTAAAACAAGAAGGATTTTCGGAAGATAGACTAAAATTAGATGAAGCATTTTATAATACAAAAAATGATGAATGCACTTTGAGTTTTGTTTATTCGGAAAAATCTCCATTAAGTGATGATGAGAAAAATAAAATAAAAAAATTAATCGAAGACGACCTATTTGATACTTGTAAAGTGAATGTCAAGTTTAATAAAAGTTGTTTTGATTATGATGTAATCAAGAAAAGACTATATGAATATTTTGAATTAAAATATAAAGCGCTTAGTACGGTATTTGCGGAAGATGACATAGACATACAACCAAATGAAAATGGTGCTAGCATAATATTTAACTGCGACCCTATGACGAAACAGGTATTAGAGAACAAGGGGTTTGTTAATGACTTAATTGAGTTTTTATCTCATAAGTTTTTTATAGAGTTTAATATATCCTTGGTTGAAAAAGAAAATGCAATAGATTTAAAAAAACTTATTAATGAAGAACCTAAATGTGATACGGGTTATGAAGATTGTATTGCGCAAGAAGAAAAACTAAACAAATATAATGTAAAAATAGGTGACTGCATTTACGGTAAACCTACCGTTTGTGAAAATCCCATTTTTATAAAATCAATGTCAAAAAATAATGGTGATGCAGTATTGCTAGCGGGTGTTGTGCAAAATCCAATAATGTCAACTTTTATGAAAAAATCAAAACAAGCGGGGGCGGAACCCGAAGAAAGAAAGAAATTTACTTTTACTTTGCAAGATTTAAGTGGTAAAGTTGATGTGGTAATTTTCCCAACCGAAAACACGATAAAGCAACTAGAATTAGTGACTGAGGGCTTGAGCGTTTGTGTAGGTGGGACAGTAAGTGTATTTAATGAAAGGGTAAACATTAAAGCAAACAGTCTTTACCTTTGTGATATTTTGACAAAGGAAATAGTTAAAGTTTATAGAAAAGTAAATGATGAATATTTTTATGTTCATCCTAAACCTGTAACAGAAGTGCAACAAATGGACTTATTTAGTATGACTACTAAAAAAACGGATTATTGGGATACGCATGATGAAGTGGTTGTATTTGACTTTGAGACTACAGGGCTAGATGCAAATAGTTGTTCAATTATAGAAATCGGTGCTGTAAAAATAAAGAAAGGTTCTATAATCGAAACTTTCCAAACTTTAATCAATCCCAAAACTCCAATTCCGCAAGAAATAACAGATATTACTCACATTGACAATTCAATGGTTTTAGATGCGCCAACTATTGACCAAGTTTTACCAGATTTTTATAAATTTACTTATGGGGCTGTATTGAGTGCGTACAATATTGATTTTGACTATCAATTTTTAGATTTAGGTGGAAAAAAATATAGATTGTTATTTAATAATGAACAAATTGATACATTGAAACTAGCAAGAGATAAAGTGCCAAGTTTAAGTAATTATAAATTAGGTACGGTCGTTAAGGCATTAAATATTACACTTGAAAACGCACATAGAGCATTAGCAGATGCGTATGCTACTGCGAAAGTTTTTATAAAGTTAATTTAATTTAGCAAAACTTTGTTTAAACTATTGCGTTTTTTGGTAAACTATGTTATAATACAACAAAAGCATTATGAGTGGGGCGACCCACTCATAACTTTTAATATGAAACCACAGGAGTTTTTTATAAATGATTAACAGTAAAGATTTCTTTTTAGCATTGGAGCAGTTGGAAAAAGAGAAAAAGATTAATAGGGAGTTTTTTATTTCTGCTTTGGAAAGTGCTTTGACAAGTGCGTATAAAAAGAATTTTGGTGAGGCACGAAGCGCAACTGTAAAATTAAATCCAGAGAAAGGAACTATTAAGGTATTAGCTTATAAAACAGTTGTTGATGAGGTGGAAGACCCAGACAAACAAATCAGTCTTGAAGAAGCAAAACAAATTAAATCTTCTTATCAAGTTGGTGATATAATTTCAGAGGAAGTAACACCAAAAAGTTTTGGTAGAATTGCAGCCCAGACAGCAAGACAGGTAGTTATGCAACGTTTACGTGAGGCAGAGCGTGATAATTTGAGTGCTGAATTAAACGCAAAGGGTGACCAGCTTACAACCGCAATAGTTCGTAGAAAAGATGCAAATAATGTTTACGTTGAATTGAGTGGAACAGAAACAGAAGGTGTTTTGGGCGAAAAGGATATTATTCCAGGAGAGAAATTAGAGATAGGTGACCGTATAAAAGTGCACATTAAGAGAGTGCGAGACAATGGATTTGGCGCTGAAGTTCAAGTTAGCCGTACTACACCTGCATTTGTACGTAAATTATTTGAGATTGAAGTTCCTGAATTAACAAATGGCGAAGTTGAGATTAAATCAATAGCAAGAGAAGCTGGTAATAGAACCAAATTGAGCGTTTACAGCGCGGACCCTAATATTGACCCAGTCGGTGCTTGCGTTGGTGCACATGGTGCTCGTATAAACGCAGTAATTGATGAATTACATGGTGAAAAAATTGATGTAGTTCGTTATAGTGATGATGTATTTGAATATATAGCTAATGCATTAAGCCCTGCAGATGTGGTAAGTGTAGAATTAAATAATGAAACAAAATCAAGTCGTGTAATAGTTCCTGACAATAAATTAAGTTTAGCGATAGGTAAAGAAGGTTGTAATGTTCGTCTTGCTGCTCGTTTGACAGGTTGGAAGATTGATGTTAAGAGTGAATCTTCTTCAGAAAAAGAAGAGCAAAGCAAACAAGTTCACGAATATACTTCCATTTTTGATAAAGATGGAGCAGATAACGAAATAGACATTTTTGAAGATATAGAAACTATTTAATAGAGGTTTTATATGGTTTATGAAAAACACATCCCACTGCGTATGTGTGTCGCAACACGAGAAATGTTACCTAAATCACAGTTGATTAGGTTGGTTAAAACGCAAGATGGCATCAAGATTGATGACGCTAAAAAGATATCAGGTCGAGGTGTTTACATCTCAAAATCTACAGAAGCTTTTCAGTTAGCAAAGAAAAGGAAAGTGCTAAATCGTGCTTTTAAATGCAACATTGACGATTCAATTTACGAAAAATTGGAGGAATATGTAAATGGAAATGGAAATAGGTAGATATATTGGGTTAGCACAAAAAGCGAATGGTGTTATTTATGGACTAGATAATATCAAATCAACAAAAAATGAGATTTATCTATTAATAGTTTGCGATACAGCCTCAAACAATCTTTATGAGGAAATGTGTTATATTTCAGTAAATAGAAAAATACCATTACATAAGATGGAGTATTTTACTTTAGACCAAATTTTAAATACGGAAAATTGTAAAGCCATTGGTATCACCAATAGACATTTGGCTATGCAGATAAAATTCATATTAGATAAGGAGAATTAGTTTGACTAATCAAAATCAAAACAAAAAACCAGCATTTGATAATTTGCGCAGGATTTCGGAAATTAATAATCAAAATTTAATGAAAATGAATAAGGATACAGATGCAATGCGTTCGGATTTGGAGAATATAGCGAAAAGTATCCGTGTTTTACTGCGTGAAATTGATAGTAAAAATGAGCAAAAAACAGCGAAAACCGTACCTACTCAAGATGAAATGGCTAAAAAGCCACTTGACAAAATGGAGCCTAAAACCGTTGTTCGTCAATTTGATAACAATCGCAATAGACAGCAACGTCCAAATCAAAATGCGCAAAGATTTAATAAAGAAAACAATTTTAAAGAAAATAAAAAGCCACAGCAACAAAACAATAATTTTGCAAAGCCACGTGTTAGCAGTACTGTGGTAAATATTGATATACCTGTATCAACAAATAACAAGCGTGTTTTTGATAAAAAGAAAGATGACCGCAGGAAAAATAATTTTGATGATTTGGGACGTTCAAACAAGCGTAGTTTATTGCGTAGAGGTTTGATTGAAGAAAGTTCGATTGAAGAGCGAATTCGTAGCACTAGAAAGATTAAGAACAAAAAGCCAAAAGAACAACCTGCTGTCGTTTCTGCTCCAATTGACCATGCTGTCATAACAACCGAAACCATAACTGTAAAACAATTATCGGAAAAGACAGGTAGGTCAGTTGCTGATATATTGAAGCAATTAATGGTTTTGGGTATGATGTCAAATGTTAATTCAAGTATTGATTTTACTACTGCCGAATTAGTTGCAAGTGAGTTGGGTGTTGTGCTCGAACAAAAACTTGAAAAATCATACGAAGAAAAGTTGGCAGAAGAATTTGGTGCTGTTGAAGGTAGTGAAGATGAACACACAGAAGCTAGACCTCCAATAGTTACTGTTTTAGGTCACGTTGACCACGGTAAAACAAGTCTTCTCGATTTCATTCGTAAAACTCATATACAAAGCCAAGAAGCTGGTGGTATTACTCAAAATATTTCTGCTTATCAAATTAAAACAATGAATCGTTTAATTACATTCATAGATACACCAGGTCACGAGGCATTTAGTGCAATGCGTGCTCGTGGAGCAAGCGTTACCGATATCGCTATATTAGTAGTAGCGGGTGATGATGGTGTAAAACCTCAAACTTTGGAAGCGATTAAGCATATCAAATCTGCTAAAATTCCAATGATTGTCGCAGTAAACAAAATGGATAAGCCAGAAGCTAACTTTGAAAGAGTTAAACAACAATTAGCTGAAGCAGATGTAATGCCAGAAGAGTGGGGTGGAGATACAATTTTTGTTCCTATTTCTGCTCTCACAGGCCAGGGTGTTGATAAGTTGCTTGAAATGGTATTGTTGGTTGCTGATATGAGTGAATTAAAAGCAAACCCAGACCGTAATGCTCTAGCTATGGTAATCGAAGCAAAACTTGATAAAGGTAAAGGCCCTATTGCCACAGCAATAATTTTAAATGGTACCCTAAAAGTGGGAGATACTATCATTTCGGGTGTGCATGTTGGTAAAGTTCGTGCGTTAATAGATGATAAGGGTAAAAATATTCGTAAAGCATTACCAAGCGCCCCTGTCGCAGTTTTGGGACTAGATGGGGTTCCAAATGCTGGTGACCAATTATATGCTGTTGATGCTAAATTTAGTAAAGATGTTTTGGCGGAACGTAAGCGTAAAATTCAACAAGATAAAATTAATGCTAAAAATGCCTTTTCAGTTGAAGAATTTTTGGCTAAATCTGCTGACAGTGAAAAGAAAGTATTAGACATAATTGTTAAAGCAGATGTTCAAGGTTCGTTTGAAGCTTTGACGGATATATTGAATAAAATCAACAACGAAGAGGTTCGTGTTGAATGTATTCATGGTGGGGTTGGCCCAATAAATGAAAATGATGTAATTTTAGCAAAAAGTGCAAAAGCAATTATTATTGGATTTAATGTAAAGCCTGACTCCAAAGCGGCTACACTTGCCGAACATGATAAAGTGCAAATTTATTTAAGTAAAATTATTTATCAAATTATTGAATATGTAACAAAGACAATCAAAGATATGCGTGCTCCAATCTTCCAAGAACAAGTTATAGGTCATGCCGAAGTTATTAGGACATTTAAAATTAGTCGTATAGGCACAGTTGCTGGTTGTATAGTAAAAGATGGTAAAATCACCAAAAACTGCAAGATTAGATTATTAAGGAAAGGTGAAAAGATAGTTGAAACAACAATTACAACCTTACAACGTGACCGTGAAGATGTTAAAGAAGTTGTCGCAGGAATGGAATGTGGTATCAAAATGGAAGGGCACAACGATATTTTGTTAGAAGATATGATAGAAGCATTTGTGATGGTAGAAGTAGAACGTGATTAGGAGGTATTATGCAAGAAGTTAGATTGCAAAGGATAAACAGCGAAATTAAGCGAGCATTGGCTAGTATTCTCGCAGAAGAAATTCACGACCCTAGACTTACTGGTTTGATAAGTATAGTGAATGTAAATACTACAAATGATTTAAGTCATTGTACCATAATGGTTAGTATTTATGATAAAGATAAAAAAGAAGTAATAAAAAAATTCAATGCTTTACAGCATAGCGCTGGTTTTATAAGAAAGTTGCTCGCTAGTAAGGTAGATTTGCGTATAACTCCTGAACTACATTTCAAACTTGACGAGGGATTTGAAAATAGTGAAAAAATGAATAAATTAATTGATTCGCTCAATATACCAAAGGAGAATAAAAATAACAATGATTAATAATTTTGCAAAAAAATTATTACGAGAATGTAGCCATGCGAATAGCGTGGCTATTTCTGGTCATAAAAACCCTGATTACGACTGCTTATGTGCAAGTCTTGCAATGCAAGAAATTTTGTCTCAAAATAAAATTAAAGCAGATATTCTTGTGGATAAGCCATTAGATTTAAGTGTAGGTAAAGTAGTTAGAGAGAATAATTTTTTAACAACTGCCCAAAAAGACTATGATGTAATAATATGTGTTGATACTGCCGAATTAAAATTAGTACCAAATGAAATAGTGGCAAAAAAAGATAAAGCTATAACATTTAACATTGACCATCACAAAGATAATTCAATGTATTTAAAATACAATTATGTAAAAGGTGGGGAATCAAGTGCTTGCGAAGTTGTGTTTAATCTATTTGAAAAATATTTCAAATTAAATCAAAAGTTAGCTACATTTTTCTACATAGGTATCTATAGTGATACAGGTGGTTTCATTTATTCAAATGTAAAATCTTCTACTTTTGAAGTATTGACTAAACTTGCCAAAACAGGTATAAAAATGGACGAGATAGTGCAAGAAAATTTCTGTTCTATATCGAAAGAAGGATTTGAAATTACAAAAAGAGCTTATAATTCTGTCAAGTTTTTTGGAAATGGTCAAATTGCGGTTTCTACATTGCGTTCAAACGATTTTGTCGAAACTAAGGCTTCTTATAGTGAAGGCAAAAATATTGTTAGTGTAATTCAAAGCATAAATGGGGTTAAAGTTGCGATTAGTATTTCAGAACACGAAAAAGGTGTGTTTCATGTCTCTTTGCGTACAACCTGTGATGGCGTAGATGTTTCATTGATTGCGAAAAAATTTAATGGCGGTGGACATACTCGAGCAAGTGGTTTGAAAATGGTTGGCGAATACGAAAAAATTTTATCCGCTATATTAAATCAAACGAAAAACGTTTTGGGGTTGCTTAAATGAAAGGCTTTATAAATATTAATAAACCTGTGGGGTATTCAAGCGCAAAAATAGTTGCTATTGTTAAAAATGCTTTGAAACTCACAAAAAAAGATAAAATCGGTCATATGGGCACATTAGATCCTCAAGCAAGTGGTGTGTTGCCCATAGCAGTAGGTCGTGCCACTAGATTGTTTGATTATCTATTATCTAAAGAAAAAACTTACGTTGCGGAATTTAGATTTGGTTATCAAACAGATACTTTGGATAGTGCTGGTGAAATTGTTTTAAAAGTTAACAAAATTCCTACAAAAGATGAAATAAATAATATTTTACCTCAATTTCTAGGTGAGATTATACAGTTACCTCCGCAATACAGTGCAAAAAGTATTAATGGGATTAGGGCTTATGATTTAGCAAGAAAGGGGAAAGAGGTAGAATTAAAACCGTGTAAGGTATTTGTTAGACGATTTGATTTGCTACAACAAAAAGATGAAAATACCTTTGTTTTCGAAATTGAATGTGGTAGTGGTACATACATTCGTAGTCTTTGTAGAGATTTGGCGCAAAGTTTGGGAAGTTGTGCAACTATGGTTGCATTAACAAGGACAAAGTGTGATGTTTTCAAATTAGAAAATGCCGTTTCTATACAAGATTTAAGTGAAAAAAATATTTTACCAATAGATATTGTTTTGCAAAAATTAACACGGTTGGATATTTGTGAAGATACATATAAAGATTTGTTAAACGGCAAAAAGGTTTATCTCGATAAAGCAATGGGATTATATAGACTTTATCTTGATAAAGAGTTAGTTGGTATTTGTAATATAGATAATCAAGGTATTGCAAAGATGAAAATATGGTTATGAGGTAATTATGATAAGATTTGGACCTTCGGGGAACAGTCAGGCATTTTATGATGCTGGGTATAAAGAAAGCGCACAAGCGCCACAATGGTTGAGCAGTATGGGGTTAAGTGCTTATGAATATTCATTTACATTAGGACAATTTGTAAGTGATAAAACGGCGACAAAAATACGCACAGAAGCAGAAAAATATGATATTGAAATAAGTGTACATGCTCCGTATTATATTAATTTTGCAAATAATAGCGACACAGCATTTGAAAATAATTATAAGTTTTTAATGAATAGTGTTGAAGGTTTAAAAAAATTAGGCGGTAGGCATTGTGTATTTCATATCGGTTCACAAATGAAAATGACTAGGGAAGAAGCATTTAATAATTTAAAGAATTCATTTAAACTTTTTTTAAAGGAATTTGAAAAAAATTCAAGCGGTGTTTTTCTTTGCCCCGAAACAATGGGTAAATATACGCAAATGGGCACAGTTGATGAAATTTTTGAAATTTGCTCGTGGAGTGATTATTTGATACCGACATTAGATTTTGGGCATATAAATTGCGTAATGCAAGGTGAACTAAAAAACAAGCAAGATTTTGTAGTCATATTGCAAAAGGGTATAGATAAGATAGGATATGAAAAAATGCGTGATTGTCATATCCACTTTTCAAAGATTATGTATGGAGCAAAAGGTGAAATTAAACATTTAACTTTTGAAGATTCTCAATTTGGTCCTGAGCCTTTACCTATGCTCGAAGCAGTTAAGGAATTAAAACTTGAACCTGTAATTATTAGCGAATCAAATGGCACACAAGCGATAGATTCAAAAACTATGCGTGATTTATATTTTAATTTAAAATAGTTGATTTTTTTGGTGATTTATGATAAAATAAGCCATATTTACTTTTAAGGAGAATATTATGATTTCAGCATCAGAATTAAGAAAAGGTATGTGCTTTGAATGGAATGGGCAAATTTACACTGTACTAGATTTTGAACACAACAAACACGGTCGTGGTGGTGCAGTAGTTTGGATAAAAATGCGTAATGTAGCTTCAGGCGCAAATGTAGAAAATACTTTCAACCCAACTGACAAGTTTGAAAAAGTTCAGTTCGTTGAAAAAGAAATGACTTATCTATACAATGATGGTGATTTGTATTATTTACTTGACCCAGAAACTTTTGACCAAATTCCTTACAACAAAGCACTTTTTGAAGAATGTTTACCTTATGTGTTGGAAAACACAAATGTAACAGTACGTTTTTTTAAAGACCAGGTTTTTTCAATAGTTCCACCTTTGTTTGTTATTTTGGAAGTTAAAGACACTGAACCAGCAATTCAAGGTGACACTTCTAAAACCTCATTCAAACCTGCAACTATGGAAACAGGTTTAACAGTTCAAGTTCCTTTGTTTATCGGTAATGGTGATAAAATCAAAATTGATACTCGTACAGGGGAATATGTAGAACGTGCCTAAAAAAGCCAATCGGCTTTTTTATTTTTTGTATTGTCAATAAATTAGGGAGAAATCGAATAACCTTTATAAAAAAATTTTAAAAAGGGTATTGAAAAATGTTTTACTTTGTGTTATAATGAAGCTGTAGCAAGTTGGACGGTCGAATTTACGTAAAGTAAATTAGGAAAGTCCGAGCACAGCAGGGCAGGGTGCAAGATAACGTCTTGTGAAGGCGACTTCAAGGATAGTGCAACAGAAATATACCGCCACTTATTTGTCTATTTTTGTGTTTTTTGATTTTATATCATACCTCCTATTTTTTCACAAAAAGTTTTAGTGGTAAGGTTGGAAAGGTGGTTTAAGAGACCACCGATGCGATAGAGATACCGCATGCCATGTAAACCCCACCTTGTGCAAGATAAGGGAGTTTAAAAGAGTTGCCCGCTCACTCCCGCTATACATCGCTTGAGCGTTTTAGCGATAAAACGCCTAGATAGATGACCGTCCTTCGACAGAACTCGGCTTACAGACTTGCTACTTAATGAGAGTGTGCTTTATGCACACTTCTTTTTTTTGTTAAATTTATATTTACAATTTTGTTTTTTAAAATTTAGTCAATACTACTTATATGATATTTGAATTGATAACAGTTAGTGTAGTAGCCGTTTTTATGTATATTTGTGCAATAAATAAATTATTAAAAAAACCTATATTGTACACACATAAAGCATTAAGGCCAAAAAGAAATTTTTCATTATATCATTTAACTATATTCGGCAAAAACAACTTTGATTTAATAGTCTTACCGCACTATGCAACATTTTTAGTTTTGGATAAAATTTTTATAAAAATAAATTTACACATAGATAATGTCTCAAAACAAATTTGTAACATAAATCGTTATTACGAAAAATCATCCAATCTAGAAATGTTTATTGATAAAAGTGGTTGGAGCTTTAAAGGTAAAGGCGAAGTAGATTTCACTTTTCAAAAACCTAATTGTGATTTTGAGATAAATTTGGCGAAAAAATATATATGTTTTGATAAGAAGTATTATCTTTATTTTGAAAATTTTGAAGCCATTTTATTAAATAATGAAAATCAATTATCTATTAAACTAAAGATAAAAGACTATGCTAAAATTAAATTAGCAAACATAGATTTGAAAAGTGATAAAGCTAATTTAATGGTTAAAGCAAAAAGATATTTTGGCTATTTTAACATAGATAATAGTTATAGGTTTCCAAATATAAACAATATAAATCAACCGCAAAACAGATTAAAGCAAAATTATCTAAAGAAATTGCTTGCAGGTAATAATAAAGTAATTGGTTTACCAAATATTAATTTAGAGAAAAAATCAAATGTAAGCAAAATAAATTTAACTAAACTTGGGCTATCTAAATTAATAGGTATAACTAAAAAGCAAAATAAATTAATTATTAAAGATATTTTATGCAATTTTAGTTTAGAAATAGATTATGTAAAAAATATAGTTGGCAGGTTTAACTTATTTAGTGAAGAATATTTGTTAGTTGAAGATTTACAAAAAGAACAAACTAAGTTTTTTAGTGATATTATAGATAATCAATTCTTAAACGAACCATTAATATATGGAATTGAAACAGAAACGTATAATCAAAAAAATCTTAAGTGTACTTTTTTAAATATCAATCGTCTAATGTTGCACGGATATTTTTTTGATATAAATAAGTTAGTAAAATCGTTGCATCTACAATATTTTAACAATGAGATAAAGTTTTTAATAGGCAATATGATTTTAACTTTTGTTCAAGTTTTTAAAAAGTTTAGCATATTGAATGAAATGGGCGTAAAGCAACTTTTATTAGAAAATTCAAAATACTCGATAAAAAATTTTAATGGTAATGCTTTTTGTTTTCTTAAAAAGATTTTACCACTGATAAAAGGAAATGAATTATCTAACAAAATTTTAGATTTGATTTTAAGTAAAAAAAATAAAATAAAAAGCAAAGACTACGAATTTATATTTACTGAAGATTTAGGTTTAAGATTATGCGAAAATACCTTATTTTTTGATATTAGGCAGAATGCTGAATTTTCTTGTATTTTATGGTTGAAAGGTCATAAAATAATTTTTCAAAAAGCAAAAAATGCTACCAAAATGAAGATTGATGGAATTATTTATTCTGGTGTTAATTTTATCAATCTGCAATGCTTTGGCGCTGAAATATTTATTGAATTTGTTAGTTGATTTTACTTTAGTTATGTGATAAAATATACAAAAGAGGTTAAAATGAATTTATTTGAGCAAAACACAAAACAAAATGCGCCCCTTTACGAGCGAATGAGACCTAATACACTTGATGAATTTGTAGGGCAAGAACATATTGTGGGTAAAAACAGTTTATTACGCAGAGCAATAATGGGCGATATGTTGGGGAGTTGTATTTTTTGGGGACCTCCTGGAACGGGCAAAACTACATTAGCAAATATAATAACACAAACTACACATTCTAAATTTGTAAAATTAAATGCAGTTTCAAGTGGGGTTGCCGATGCAAAGAAAGTAATTGAAGATGCTAGACAAGATTTTCAAATGTTTGGCAAACCTACTTATCTATTGTTGGATGAATGTCACCGTTGGAATAAAGCACAAAGTGACAGTGTGCTATCGGCTATTGAAGAAGGCTGTATAATTTTTATTGGTTCAACTGCTGAAAATCCGCAGTTTTCAATGACTCCTGCTATTGTTTCAAGATGTAGAATTTTTCAATTTAAACCTTTATCCGAAGAAAATATTATAAAAGCATTAGAGAATGCAGTCAACGATAAAGAAAAAGGCTTGGGCAAGTTGAAAATAAATCTAACTGAAGAGGCGAAAAAACACTATGCATGGGCTTGCGGTGGAGATTTGCGAACAGCATTAGGTGCGTTGGAGTTAGCAAGTAAAACAACGCCGTTAGACAAAGATGGGGTTATAGTAATTGATAAAACTGTTGCAGAACAATCTATTCAATCAAAAGCATTGAGTGTGGATGAAAATATTTTTTATGATATGTTATCCGCTTTTTGTAAAAGTTTAAGGGGAAGTGATGCTGAGGCTGGATTGTTTTGGGCTAATCGATTAATTGAAGCGGGTTGTGATCCCTTAATTATTGCAAGGCGCTTAATGGCTCATG
Source organism: uncultured Clostridia bacterium (assembly GCA_944383295.1). Lineage (GTDB taxonomy): Bacteria > Bacillota > Clostridia > Christensenellales > UBA1242 > UBA7867. The sequence goes on along the minus strand of CALWOW010000039.1, from coordinate 22,924 downwards.
CTAGCGAAGATGTAGGAATGGCTGATAGCAATGCTTTACTATTAGCAACCTGCGCTTTGGTTGCTGTCAAAAATTTAGGAATGCCTGAGGGTAATATTCCTTTAACTCATGCTATAATTTATGTATGCGAAGCACCGAAATCAAATAGCGTAATAACTGCGTTAGAAATGGCGAAAGAAGATGCTAAAAATTCAAGGAATGATTTAGTACCTGAACATTTAAAAAATTATCATATCCATAAAAACGCCCCTAAATATAAATATCCTCATGATTTTGGTGGGTATGTTTATCAACAGTATATGCCAGATGGATTACAAGATAGGGTTTATTATAAACCTAGTCAAAATGGTAGGGAAAAAGATTTTAAACGTAAAAAGATTTGGAAAAAATAATATTAAGCATTTAAAATTAATTGCTTAATACTTAAAAATCTGCTATAATTTACGAAACTTTACGAAAGGAGATTTAGAATGGAATTAAAAAAGATTGAGGCTTTAAAAGGAACTCAAACAGAGAAAAATCTTATGGAAGCATTCGCTGGCGAGAGTCAAGCACGTAACAAATATGATTATTTTGCTTCAATAGCAAAAAAAGAAGGCTTTGTTCAAATAGCTAATTATTTTACTGAAACAGCTAATAATGAAAAAGAACATGCAAAAATTTGGTTTAAGCTTTTCCACGGAATGGGGACTACAGAGCAATGTCTTGAATGGGCTGCTGAAGGCGAAAATTACGAATGGGTAGATATGTATGCTCGTTTTGCTAAAACAGCTCGTGAAGAAGGTTTCCCTGAAATCGCTAATTTGTTTGAAGGTGTTGCAGCGATAGAAAAAACTCACGAACAACGCTACAAAGACTTACTTGCAAATATAAAAACAGGTGAGGTTTTTGCTCGTGTTGATGAGATGGAATGGGTATGTTTAAATTGTGGCAACCACTATTTCGGTAAAGAGCCACCAGAAGAATGCCCTGTATGTAAGCACCCTAAAGCATATTATGCTTTGCTTAAAAAAGATTATTAAATTAAAGATGCTAATTTTAGCATCTTTTTATATTGTTGTAAATTTTATGTTAAAATGTTTGATTATTTTTAAAAATTTAGTTATAATAATAACAAAGGGTATTTAGGAGCGATGAAATGGTAAAGTCTATAAAAATAGCAAATTATGTTATGATTACAATAACTGCTTTGTTTTTGGTAATGTTCTCAGTTTTATATGTGTCAAATTCAAATTTAAAAGCAGACACAAGCACGCCAACCTTTACTTTGAATGTGTCAGATTTTAGGAGTGTTGATGAAGATGAAAATAAAATTGATTTTATTTATGGAGAAACTTATCCAACCGTAAAAGTTAATTTTTCATTGACAGACGCAAGTGGTGTCACTGTCGCTAGTGAAGCTTTGAGTTTAGACAGTGGTAGTAGTAGTTATTCTTTAACTATAGGAAATTCATATATCTTAAAGCTAAATTTACCTACATATTCAACTACAACAATTATTTTATCATATTCATTTGGAGATGGAAGTTCAAAAAATGTTACTCCATCTACAAATTCCGGAGTTATATCATTTATTGCGCCAGAAAATTTGACATCTTTAGATGTAACGGTGCGTTTCAATTCCATCTCCCAAGAAACTTGGTTTAATGGCACTACTTATATATAAAAAGAAGTAAAAATTGCTTCTTTTTTTGTTTCGTAAAAATTTTATTTAATGTGTATTAAATTAAAAAATTGCATACACTATGCTTTGATTAAAGGAGCGTGTATGTGGGAGTTCGAAATAGTTTGCGACTTGGAAAACCAAGATTTGCTAAAATACATACAAAAAAATTTAGGTGAAGTTATTAGAAAAAATGATGGCGTTATGGCATTAATCACAAACGGAGATAGCCTTTTTTTATCTATTGGTGCAAAGCAAGAAAAAACTCCCGAAATAAAAGCGCATTTACGCCTTTTGATATGTGATGTTATTTGCGAAAAAATGAAACAGCGTTTTATGGAAAATAATTTAATTTTACCGCAAAATCAAAGTAATTTATTTAATACCTTTGTAAAGGTTTGTACTTATTTTGATAGAGAGCTCGAGCGTCAAATTGTTTTGCGTGCACTCGATTTAAAAGACAAAAAAATTAATCTTAAAAGTTTTTTGTTTTTTAAGCTACACAATTTACTAAATAAATGGCAAGAATTGTGTGATTTGACTAATCAAAATATAATTACAATTTTAAAGAAAGATAATTTTGTAGAACTACTTAAATTTTTGTTACAAAGCATTGATTCAAAGTGCCAAAGTGTAATCTTAGAATTGCACGACAAATGCTTAATTTATCACGATACACAAAATGATTTTGATATAATAACTTCAATAGATATAAATGATAATTTCGGTGTTTTGGCAAAATTAATAGAATTAAACCCATATTTAATAAAAATACATACTGATGAAAGCAATTTTGAAATCATTAATTTAGTTCGTTCTGTATTTGAAGATAGAGTTGAATTAGGTTAATTTTTATTTTTTTATTGACATAATGGTAGAAAAGATTTATAATACTAATAAATCATAGTATAACAAAAGGACAAGTAACTTTTAGAAACTGCTTATAGAGAGATGCGCCACGGCTGGAAGCGTGTTGGTAAGACTAAAAGCGAAACTACCTTTTTACTATTGCGCTTAGGCTTTTGCGTTAAAAAAGATTAAAGAGTGGCTCAAAGTAATTTGAGCAAAAAAGGTGGAACCGCGGGGAAAACTCGTCCTTTGTATTTTTATACTAGGGGGCGAGTTTTTTGCTCTCTTGTGGGAGGTTTTTATGGAAATTTTTATTAAAGACGGCACTAAACTTGAAGTTCAAGAAGATGCTTCGGTTTTAGATGTAGCAAAACAAATAAGCGAAGGGCTTGCTCGAAATGCAATTTCTGGAAGGATAAACGGAGTTTTGTGTCAATTATCTAAAAAAGTGAAAAAAGGCGATTGCGTTGAAATTGTTACGCTCAAAGATAAAGACGGAATGGATATTTTGCGTCATTCTACTGCTCATATTATGGCTTTGGCCGTTAAGCGTTTGTATCCTAATACTAAAATAAGTATAGGCCCAGCAATCGAAAATGGCTTTTACTACGATTTTGATTTTGAAAATCCTATCGGTCAAGATGATTTACCTAAAATCGAAGCCGAAATGGATAAAATTATAAAATCTAAATTACCTTTTGAAAGAATTGAAGTAACTCGTAAAGAAGCGGAAAAGATTTTTAAAGAATTAAATGAGCTATATAAATTAGAAATTTTGGAAGGTATTCCAGAAAATGAAATTTTAACTATTTACAAATTAGGTGAATTGATAGATTTATGTCGTGGTCCACATTTGGAAGATATTAGTATTATCAAAGCTTTTAAATTACAATCTGTAACAGGTGCTTATTGGAAGGGCGATGAAAAGAATAAAATGCTTACAAGAATTTACGGAACATCTTTCCCTAAAAAGAGTGAGTTAGATGAATACCTTACAATGCTTGAAGAAGCAAAAAAGCGTGACCACCGCAAAATAGGTAAAGAATTGGGCTTGTTTTTTATCAGTGAATACGCTCCAGGAATGCCTTTTTATATGCCAAAGGGATTAACTTTAAAGAATGAACTAATAAAGTATTGGCGTGAAATGCATAAAAAAGCAGGTTATGTTGAAATTCAAACCCCTATTGCTTTGAGTAGAGAGTTGTGGGAAGTCTCTGGACATTGGGACCACTATAGAGAAAATATGTACACTTTCAAGGCTGACGAGGACAAAGATTATGCTATAAAGCCTATGAACTGCCCTGGTTGTATGCTTTATTATAAAGAAAGTATTCACTCATACAAAGATTTACCGCTTAGAATAGGTGAGTTAGGAAGAGTGCACCGTAAAGAGGCAAGCGGAACGCTTCACGGATTGTTTAGAGTACGTGCCTTTACTCAAGATGATGCTCACATATTTATGTTACCTTCTCAAATAGAGCAAGAAATTGCAAATGTATTAAGTTTAGTAGAAGATGCTTACAAAGTTTTCAATTTAAGTTATAAATTAGAGTTAAGTACTATGCCAGAAGACCATATCGGTGATATTGCTGATTGGGAAAAGGTTGAAACTGCGCTTAAAAACGCTTTGAATAATTTGGGTAAAGAGTACACAATTAATGAAGGTGATGGTGCTTTTTATGGACCTAAAATTGATATTCATATAAAAGATGCGTTGGGAAGAACTTGGCAATGCGGAACAATACAGTTAGATATGCAATTACCAAAGCGTTTTGAATTGTCTTATATTGATGCTGATGGTTCAAAGAAAGAACCTATAATGATTCATAGAGTTGTGTATGGCTCAATAGATAGATTTTTAGGTATAATGACTGAAAATTTTGCCGGTGCGTTTCCTTTGTGGCTCGCTCCTGTGCAAGTGCAAGTAATTACAATTTCTGAAAAACAGAACGAATATGCGAGAAAAGTTTTCGAGACACTTGATAATGCTGGTATTAGAGTTGAATTCGATGACAGAAACGAAAAAGTTGGTTACAAAATACGTGAAGCACAGTTGCAAAAAGTTCCTTATATGCTAATTTTAGGTGATGAAGAAATGAATGACAAAAACATTACAGTTCGTCATCGTAAACTTGGTGATTTGGGTAAAATGGACTTGCAAGACTTTATTGCTTCTTTAAAACAAGAAATTGAAAGCAAGGAAATTAAATAATAAATAATAAAAGATGCTATTTGTTAGCATCTTTTATTTTATAAATAAAGGTTTTACATAAATGTCATTAACAGCAAATTCTTTTTGTTGGTCTTTGTTTATGTCCAACAACAAAGAGTAAAGATTGTTCGCTTTATCTTCGGCAAACATTAAAATTTTTGCATAAGGGTCCTTTTGTGCCTCTATTGCATCTTGCTTGCGAGATACAAGAACAGTATTGCACTCACTTAAACTTGATAAAATGTCCTTATGATTTTTTACTGCTAATAGTTTTATGTATGGTAGTCTGTCGATTTCATATATGTGTTTCACATATTGAGCGCGCAAACTCAACAAACTTGCCGTAACAATTCGTTGTATGCGTGCTTGAGTAAATCGGCGAGATGTACAGTTTTCAATAAATGATGGGTAGTCAACATTTTCTCTTGAAACAGTGATTAGCTTATTTTCAATACCCTCGCAAACATCATAATTTTGTGCAATATCATTTGGATTGGCAGTTCTAAATTTATACAAAGCCAAATTTCCCCATAGGTCCACATCAGGGATACCTATTGTTTGTAAAGAACGTGCAAATATTTTGTAAGGTTCGCTAGGTATAAATTTTCGTATGTTCCAAATGCGCTTGCTTCTGTAAACCGAATCTCGTATAGCTGTAGCGCTTGATAGGTGATAGTCGAAATTTGCTTCTTCTTTTGCTTCTGTTGTTATGTCAACACGTTTTATAGTAAGAGGGGTTATGTCCTTTCTGCCTGTTTCGAGCAATACCTTTAGGTACTCTACCGCTAAAATATTGTTAGGTGACTCTAATATTTTTTCAACTACTTCTGGACGTGTAAATTTTACCAGTCCCGCTTCGATACATTCTTTTAAAGCGTGAGTTTTAGCTCTGCCCAACGAGAAACCATCGTTTAAATTTCTTTTTATTCTCGCCTTATAAAAAGATGGTTCTTTATATAGAAATTTTGCCAATTCAGTTAAAGAACGAATATCTCCGCATTCACTACCAAAGGAAATATGTGTAACATTTTTAAAACTTGAGGCAATTTTTATTGCTGCTTGTGCAAAGACTTCTGCATTACCAGTACAAAAATAGGTAGGAATTTGCACCACCGCAACAGCACCGCCAGCAATAGCCATATTTGCTCTAGAATATTTTTCTACCAAAGTTGGTTCACCTCGTTGAGAAAAATTACCGCCCATAATGCAAAGGCAGCCATCACAACCGCTTTGTTTTAAACTTTGTTCTATGTGATATTGATGACCATTATGAAAAGGGTTATATTCACATATAATTGCGCAAAATTTCATATTTACCTCTTATTATTTAATACAATTATTATATCATAGTTTTTTCAAATAGCAAATAAATAATTTATAAAAAAGAAAAATTTTACGTATTAGCGTTGACAATATCTAAAAAATAATATATAATTTACACGTAAATAATTTACATATTTTAATTGGAGGTCACAGCAAATGGCAGTACCTAAATCTAAGACCTCTAAAGCAAGGAAGCGTTCAAGAGCAGCTAACTGGAAAATTACAGCACCTGCAATAGTTGAATGCCCACGTTGTCATGAACCAAAATTGGCTCACCGTGTTTGCAAAAAATGCGGATATTACAATGGTAAACAAGTACTTGTTTTAGAGAAGGACAAGGCACAAGAAAAAACAGGAGCGTAATTTAATACGCTTCTTTTTTTGTAAATTTATGTATGCAATGGCACTTTTGTGCCTTTTTTGTTTGTGTTTTTGTGGTATATATGATAGACTATACGTAAGTATTTTATTATTTTGAGGTAATTTATGTTTAAAATTTTAATTGATGCTTATGGTGGGGATAATGGTGCAGAAACGGTAATTTCAGCGGCCTTAATTTCTTTGTCTAAAAATTCTAACTTGATTTTGGAAATAGTAGGGAAAATAGAAGAGCTTCAAAAATTATTGGAAGGTAAGCCCTATGACAAACAGCGTTTAATTTTAACTGATGCTAGGGATGTTATAACTTGTAATGAAGCACCGGTTGAAGCGATACGCTCAAAGAAAAATAGTTCGCTTGTTGTTTGTATAGATAAGTTAAAGACAGGGGAATATGCTGGAATGATATCAGCAGGTAGCACAGGTGCTGTTTTAAGTGGTGCGGTATTAAAATTAGGGAGATTGCCTGGTGTTTCACGCCCAGCGCTCGCTCCAATGTTGCCTACGATTACAGGTGGAAAAGTTTTATTGATAGATTGTGGTGCGAATGTAGATTGTAAACCCGTTAATCTATGCCACTTTGCATTGATGGGTAGTGAATATATGAAAGTAACACAAAATATAGCACAGCCACGAGTTGCTTTACTTAATGTGGGTACAGAAGATGCAAAGGGAAATGATTTGGTGAAATCTTCTTTCGAAATGTTGCAAAAGTTACCTATCAATTTTGTAGGTAATATGGAAGCTCGTGACGCTATGAGTGGCAATTATGATGTTATTGTCACAGATGGATTTTCTGGTAATGTACTACTAAAGGGAATTGAAGGTACTTTACAAGCGTTTATGAAAGTATTAAAGGATGGTTTAAAATCATCTTTTAGAGGTAAAATCGGTGGTTTAATAGTAAAGAAACCACTTAAAAAAGTAATGAAAAAATATGATTATCAAGCATATGGTGGTTCACCGTTACTTGGAACAAAACAAATGGTAGTAAAAGCGCACGGCTCGGCTAATGTAACAAGTTTGTTAGCATGTATCGAACAAGTAAAGGAATTTGCAGAGCGTGATTTACTAACAAAACTAGGTAACACTATTAGCGAAAACAATTTTGAAATAGAAGACTCAAAAGAATAAAGGAGTATAAAAGGTGAGTTTTAAAAGAATAGAGGTACTAGGTTTTAAATCATTTGCCGATAAATTAGGCATTGAATTTAGCAAGGGTATTACTGCTATTGTAGGCCCAAATGGTTGTGGAAAATCAAATTTTGCTGATGCTATTCGTTGGGTTTTGGGTGAGCAATCATCTAAAAACCTGCGTGGTTCTAGTATGCAAGATGTAATTTTTAAGGGTTCGGAAAATAGAAAAGGTTTATCTTATTGTGAAGTTTCTCTAATCTTTTCGAACGAAGACCATCAATTTAACCTAGATTATGACGAAATAGTCATTTCAAGAAAACTGTACCGTTCTGGAACAAGTGAATATTCTTTAAATCATGCTCCTTGTCTTTTAAAGGATATTACTAGTCTTTTACACGATAGCGGTATAGGTAGAGATGGCTACTCTATAATAGGACAGGGTAAGGTAGAGCAAATAGTAGCAAGTAAGCCCGAAGACCGTAGGGTAATTTTTGAAGAAGCGGCTGGTATCGCAAAATTCAAAGAGAGAAAAATAGAAGCGGAACGCAAACTTGCAAAAACTAGAGAAAATTTAACATTGATTGAAAACACAGTTATAGAGATTGAACGTCAACTTAATCCAATGCGTGAACAAGCTGAAAAAGCTAAAAAATATTTGGATTTGAGAGAAAAATTAAAATTTGAAGAAGTTAATAACTATATATACCATTACGAAAATGCAAATTCAAACAAACAACGCATAAGTGATATGATAGAGGGCTTGCGTGAACAAGCTGAAGATAAAGAAAAGCAAGTACAATCTGCTATAAATAAACAAAACCAATCTCTAGAAGGTATTAAAGCCATTGACGAACAAATTCAGGCTTTAAGAGACGAAATTTTAAAATTGACTGTCACCATTGAGAAAAATGCTGGTGACCGTAGGGTTGCACAGGCAAAAATGGAATACCTACAAGAGCAATCAAATAAATTGCAACAAGAAATAGAAAACGACAAAATTGAGTTTACTAGATTAAATGATTTGTTACAAACAAAACAACAAGAAAAATCTCAAAATGCAGACAAACTAAACTCTTTACGAGCAAGACTTGATGAACTAGAACAAATTTATGCAGGTGTAAATGAACAATTAAGAGTAAGTGAGCAGGCTGTAAGTGGTTCGCAACAAGAAATGCAAGATGCAATTTCAAAATTAAGTGATATTAAATCAAATATTGCACGACTAGAAACAGAAATTTCTGCTCTTGATGAGCGTGAAAAGGAATTATTGTCAAGACAGCAAGCACTACAAGACAAAAAAGAGGGTGCTTTGGTTATAGAAAGTCAAGCAAAAAATGCTTGTGAATATGCCGAAGAAAATCGAAGAAACGCCTGGGATAATTTAACTGCATTGCGTGAAAATTTAGCTAATGTTGAGCAAGGTGAAGCAGATTTACGCATACAACTTGACACTTCAAGTGAGGAATTGGCAAAACTAGAATCTCGTGCTAAATTATTAAATGAAATGCAAACAGAGTATGAAGGATACAATGGTACAGTACGTAGATTATTAATTGATGCTGGTAAAAATGCGGGGTTGCAAAGATTAATTGTAGGTGTTGTAGGTGAATTGATTACAGTGCCACAACAACTTGAAACAGCTATTGAAATGGCTCTTGGCTTTGCTGTTCAAAATATAGTAACACGTGATGAGCAAGACGCTAAAAAGCTTGTTTCATATCTTAAGGCAAAGAGTTATGGACGTGCGACATTTTTACCTATAAGTTCAATGAAGCCAAAGTATATTAATGAAAGTTACAATACGTTGATAAAAAGTGCTGGTTGTTACGGTATTGCTAGCGACCTAATAACTTACGATGATAGACTTGATGCGGTAATGCGTGGTTTGTTAGGTAATACAGTTATTGTTGATAATATGGAAACAGCAGTAAGATTAGCAAATAGCTCAAGATTTAGTTTTAAGATTGTAACTCTTGATGGTGATATTATAAATACTGCTGGTTCTATTACAGGTGGTAGCAAGAAAACTGAAATCAATAATTTGTTGTCACGTGAAAGAGAGATAGAAACAATTGCAGAAAAGATTAAATCTCAAGCAAGTAAAGTAGCGGAACAGCGTAACACTTTAAAAGTTTATAGTGAAATGCTAGAAAAACTTAACAAAGAGATTGAAAAACAATCAAATTTACTGCACGACTGCGATATAGAACTAACTCAAAAAGAAGAAATGTTAAAGCACTCGCAAGAAGATAGCAACTTATATGCTGGCGAGTTGGACGAAATTAATCAAGAATTATCACGACTTTATGCTAGACGTGAAATTTTTGAACGTGAACTTTCTACTTCAAAACAGGTAGATGCTGGCGATATCCCTACAGCAAAGGGTGGGAACAAGACAAATCAATATGACATATTGCGTGACAAACGTGATAGTTTGGCAGCTCAAATCACTGATTTAAAAGTCGAAATTGCAACCTTAACTACGGAGATATCTTCTTTTGATGCTGAAATTGAGAGATTATTGAATGAACAGGAAGAAATAAGTCAAAACATTGACGAAAACAATTCATTATTAATAAAAAATTCAAGAACTATACAAACAGCGCAAGAACTAGATTCTAATGCTGATAACCCTGAAACAATTGATGCAACAGACAAACTTGAACGTGTGAAAGCAAAAGTTGTAGAAATGGAAGCAGTAAAACAAGATTTACATGATTCTATGAATGGTATAGAAGAAGAGCGTACACGTGTAACAAATGAATATGCTCGTATTCAAGAGCGTATTTATCAAGAAGAAGCAAAATTATCACAAATTGATACTAATATTGAAAATATGCAAGATAGAATTTTGGAAGATTATGAACTTACTTACTTAACTGCACTTGATATGAAAGATGAAAATTATGATGCAGAAGGTGGACAAGCTCGAATTAACGATTTAAAGCGTGATATAAATAAATTAGGTCATGTAAATGTAAACGCAATTGAGGACAGTAAAGACTTAGATGCGCGTTATACCGAATTATCTACACAATTAGATGATTTGAAAAAAGCCGAAGATGATATAATGACAGTTATAAAAGAATTGAGCGAACAAATGACAGAACGTTTCCAAACTCAATTTGATAAAATTAATCAAAACTTTTCACGAATTTTCCGTGAATTGTTTGGCGGTGGTAAGGCAAAACTTACTCTTACAGATGATGATGTTTTAACTGCTGGTGTAGAAATTGACGCAAACCCGCCAGGAAAAGCATTGGGAAGTACAAGCTTGTTGAGTGGTGGAGAAAAAACATTAACAGCGATTGCAATCCTGTTTGCAATACTTAAATTAAGACCTATGCCATTCTGTTTGTTAGACGAAATAGATGCCGCATTAGATGACGCAAATGTAGAGCGATTTGCAAAATATTTGCATAATTTCGCAGGTGAAACACAGTTTATTGTTATCACTCACCGTAAGCCCACAATGGAACTTGCGGACAATTTGTACGGTGTAACAATGGAACAAAAGGGTGTAAGTAAAGTAGTAAGCGTTAAGTTAAGCGACGCTTTACAAACACTACAATAAAGCATAATATATAATTAAATAAATAGATTGATATTAAGGACATACTTATGGGATTTTTTAGTAAAATTAAAGAGGCATTTAAAAAAACAAAGGCATCTTTTGATAACAAACTGATGTCGATTATGTCGCATGGTGAATTAGATGATGATTTTTTTGATGAGCTGGAAGAAGTTTTGATTTCTTCGGATTTGGGTGTACAATGCGCTGAAGAAATTGTAGAACGTTTACGTACAACTTCACGCAAAACAAAATTACGCAATCAGGACGATGTTAAACAAGCATTGCGTGAGATAATGCAAGAAATATTAGAAGAAAATGAAAAATTAGAAGTTCAATACCCACTCGTTTATATGATAGTAGGGGTAAATGGGGTAGGTAAAACAACGACTATAGGCAAATTAGCGAATTATTACAAGAGCAAAGGCAAATCGGTTTTGTTAGTCGCTGGTGATACTTTTAGAGCGGCAGCAAGTGAGCAATTAGCAATTTGGGCGAATAAAAATAATGTAAAAATCGTGCGTAATGATGATGGCGCTGACCCTGCTAGTGTAGTGTTTGATGGTATAGCAAGCGCAAAAGCGAAAGGTACTGATGTTGTCATAATTGATACTGCTGGTAGGTTGCATAACAAAGCAAATTTAATGGAAGAATTAAAGAAAGTATCAAAAGTTGTTACTAATCAATGGCCGGAATGTTGTTATCAAAAACTACTTGTTTTAGATGCTACAACAGGTCAAAATGCTTTAAGTCAAGTTGAATATTTTGATGAAGCTATAGGCTTAGATGGCTTGATTGTAACAAAATTAGATGGCACTGCAAAAGGTGGGGTAATTCTTGGAATTGCGCAAGAATACAGTACTCCGGTAATGTTTATTGGCACAGGTGAAAAGATTGATGATTTAGATGAATTTGATGCTAAAGAGTTTGTAGAAGCTATTATCTAGTTTTAAATGTTAAATAAGATTGTTTTGTGCAAAAAATATTAGTGAATATTTTTGAAATAAATAAAAAAGGATAGTGCTTTAAGTAAGCATAATCCTTTTTTATTTTACAGTTAGGAGTTATTAATTTGTTATTATATTTTTAAATATTAGGTTCAAAATCCTGGAAAATTATATTATCAACATATTTTACTATTTCCATATATTGACTTTGAGATTTAACTGTCCAACCAATTAATGGAAGTTCTTTGCATTTTCCTTTAAGTTTTAAGCTAGGTAAGTCTAGTACGTTGTAAGCTATAAACTGCGGTTGCGCACGCTTATTAAACATCATATTGCGTAAAGCAAAACGTTTTATCCATGATTTAGGTCTGTCACGCATATTTTTGCCAAATTTTGCACTAAGAAGCCCTCTTACAACTTCAGGAGCATTTGTTTTAAACCATTCTATTGTAAATGGATTGAAAGACTGAATGGCATATTCGCCTTTGTAATTTTTTAGCACTTCATAAATTTTGCTTTCATCAGCGCCTACTTTGACATTTTCTGTTTTTATTTCAATTAAAATAGGAGTTTGACCTTTAACAAAATCTAGTACCTGCTCAAGAGTAGGAATAGAATATTCAGTATTTAGCAATTTATAATTAGGTAAATCATCTTTATTGAGATTTTTTAAATATCCATCTTTACCTGTCATACGGCTTAATTGACTATCGTGAAATACTGCAACAGTGCCATCTTGTAAGACGTGGACGTCTAATTCAATAGCATAACTTTTTTCAATAGCTTTTTCAAAAGCGATTAGAGAATTTTCAGGAATACCTTTTTCATTGTCAAAAAAACCTCTGTGTGCGATAAATTTTTCAACTAACCAAGATTTATAAATTTCCATAGGTAAACCTCATATTTTTTTCATATTATAACAAATTTTGTTGGGATACGCTACTATTTTTGTATAGTTTATGCAAAAATTAAAATAAAATATAATAAAAAAAAGACAAATTTCGCAAAATTAAATTTTAATATTAGTTTTTTATATTTCGTTTTGTTCTAGTTTACTGAGTAAATAATATTTGTATTTTTTAATTTTTGAGTGTTTTTGTCTATAAATAATTTCGTATTTGAAATCAATACCCTAATTAAAAACTATTGCTTTATTCCTTTGTTTTATGTATAATAGATATAATAATTAGGGAGTAACTTAAATGAAAGACAGACAAAAATATATACGTAATTTTTGCATTGTAGCGCATATTGACCATGGTAAAAGTACACTTGCCGACAGATTGCTTGAAGAAACAGGTACTGTAGCAAGTAGAGATTTGCAAGAGCAATTACTTGACAGCATGGATTTGGAGCGTGAAAGAGGGATAACTATTAAACTAACCCCTACAAGAATGCATTATAAATACAACGGAGAAGATTATATTTTAAATCTTATAGACACTCCGGGACATGTTGACTTTACATACGAAGTTAGTCGCTCACTTGCTGCTTGTGAGGGAGCAATTTTAATTGTTGATGCAGGGCAGGGGGTTGAGGCGCAAACTTTGGCGAATGTTCATTTAGCATTAGATAATAAACTTGAAATACTACCAGTTATAAATAAAATCGATTTACCTAGTGCGGAACCAGAAAAAGTAAAAAAAGAAATTGAAGAAGTAATAGGCATACCAGCTATGCATGCTCCTTGCATTTCAGCAAAGGAAGGTACAAATATCCCTAGCGTTTTGGAAGGTATTATAAAAGAATTTCCAGCACCTCGTGGTGATGAAAATGCTCCTTTAAAATGTTTGGTGTTTGACAGTTATTACGACAATTTCAAAGGTGCTATTTGTTTAGTTCGTGTTTTTGATGGAAGCGTTAAAAAGGGCGACAAAATTAAATTTATGCAGACTAACAATGCTTTCGAAGTTACTGAAGTTGGTTACTTTACTCCAAAAGCAAAAGAAAGTGATATTTTGTTAGCGGGCGAAGTAGGTTACATTGCTGCAAGTATTAAAAAAGTTAGCGAAGCTCGTGTAGGTGATACTATTACAAATGCTGATAATCCAGCAAGTGAAGCATTACCAGGATACAAGCAAGTAAAACCAGTTGTGTTCAGTGGTATTTTCCCTGTTGACGGTAATAAATATGGCGAGTTAAAAGACGCTTTGGAAAAATTAAAACTCAATGATAGTTCATTGGAGTATTCTCCCGAAACATCGGTAGCACTAGGATTCGGTTTTCGTTGTGGGTTTTTAGGACTTTTGCATATGGAGATTATACAAGAGCGCTTGGAAAGAGAATTTAATCTTGATATTATCACGACTGCCCCGGGTGTTAGTTATCATATTTATAAAACCGATGGAGAAATGTTGGAAGTAAGCAATCCTAGTAATATGCCTGAGCCAACTCAAATTCAAGTGATGGAAGAGCCGTATGTAAACATGCACATTTTTACTCCTCCTGAATATATGGGGGCAATAATGGAATTGTGTACAGAACGACGCGGTGAAAATAAAAATGTTATTTATTTAGATGAAAAGCGTGTGCGTTTAGACTATGAAATTCCACTTAATGAAATCATTTATGATTTTTTTGATAATTTAAAGAGTAGGACAAGGGGTTACGCAAGCTTAGATTACGAAATCAGTGAATACAAACCTAGTAAATTAGTAAAATTAGACATTTTATTAAAAGGTGAAGTTTGCGATGCGTTAAGCATGATTGTTCACGTTGATAAAGCCTACGAACGTGGGCGTATAATGGCGGAAAAATTAAAGGAAGTTATCCCAAGACAAATGTTTGAAGTGCCAATACAAGCGGCGGTTGGCGGTAAAATAATCGCCCGTGAAACGGTCAAGGCATTTCGTAAAGACGTACTTGCAAAATGTTATGGTGGCGATGTAACAAGAAAACGTAAATTGCTGGAAAAACAAAAAGAAGGGAAAAAGAAAATGCGTAATATAGGTTCAGTAGAAGTTCCAAGCGATGCGTTCATTAGTATTTTAAAAATTGATTAGGTGAAATATGCTATCTTCTAAATTTGCATTATATATTCATATTCCTTTTTGTGTGTCAAAATGTAGCTACTGTGATTTTTGTTCTTTCGTACCCAAAGAAAAACAAGTGAAAGATTATATAAATGCGTTGAAAAAAGAAATCATAACAGCAGGACAGAGAGTGGGAGGACGGTTAGTAACTTCCGTTTATATAGGCGGTGGAACACCTTCTACTTTACCGCCGAATGCTATTGTTGAGATTATGGACTGTGTTCGTGAGCATTTTATAGTGCTTAATGCTTGTAGCGTTACAATAGAAGCGAACCCTAACACTTTTGATAAAAATAAAGCAAAAGAATATATGCTTGCAGGTTGTTCAAGACTAAGTTTAGGCTTGCAAAGTCATAGTCCGCATATTTTGAAAATTTTAAATAGAGCGCATAATTTTGATGATTGCGAAAAAGCAATTCAAAATGCATTATTTTATAATATACAAGATATCAATGTAGATATAATGCTTGGCGTACCAAATCAAACTATGAAAGATGTTAAAGAAACTTTGAAAAGAGTAGTAAAATTGCCCATAACTCATATTTCGGCTTATGGGTTAATTTGTGAACCTAATACTCCATTAACCCGAAGTATCGAGCAAAATAAATTGAGTTTACCACCCGAAGAGTTGGCTGTAGATATGTATGATTACACTGTAAAATTTTTAGAGAAGAATGGATTTTATAGGTACGAAATAAGTAATTTTGCCAAAACAGGTTATGAATCGGAACATAACTTAAATTATTGGAAGCGTGGTTCTTATTTGGGATTAGGATTAGGCGCACATTCGTTTCTCGATGGTACTCATTGGCAAAATACGGAAAATTTCAAAGAATATATTAAAAATCCAACTTTGTGTCAAAAAGATATTGAAAGAGAAACTATAAAAACAGCAAAAGAAGAAACTATAATGCTTGCGCTTCGAACAACGCAAGGATTAAATATCAAAGAATACAATGAAATGTTTGATGGTAACTTTTTACAAGAATATAGGTCTGTTTTGGAAAAACTTTTAAAAGAAAACTTAATTGAAATAACAAACGGGGTAATTCGTATAAAAAATATGTACATATCAAATTCAATAATAGCCGAATTTTTTTAATTAAAAAAATCTAAATTTTAACATTTAATAAAAAGGAAGTTTACTTATGATTAATTACGAACAATTTGAGTGGATAGAATTTTATCAAGAATTTGCTCGAAAGTTATTAAAATATAAAACGGATAGAAAATTACTTATTTCTATTGTAAAACAGGTTTATAAAAATGCTGAAATAAATATGCCAAAACTTGAAATAAATAACGATATAGTTGATATTGATCCATTTACAATTTTCGGTTTATTTAATAAAGGCATAACTTATGATAATAGATTAAAAATAATGTCAGGATTTGCTAAAGAACTGGATATTCAAAGTCCTCTTCCTAAATCATTTGCTAGTATACCAGTTTTGAATAATCAAAATGCTACTTATTATTCTTTTGTGAATACACGAGGTGAAAGTGATATCGATGATTTATGGGGATTGTTTGAAAGTGCATTAAAATATAGTAGCAATCAAAATCAAGAAAATAAATTAAGATTTTCTCATTTTTTCGATATAACAATTAATAAAAAAGGTAACGGCAATAGTAAAATTACGATGGGGCTTTTTTGGATTGCTCCAAATACGTTTCTTAATCTTGATAGAAGAAATGAATGGTATATTTATCAATCAGGAAAGATACCACAAGATATAGTTTTTTCTCTACCTAAAATTGAAGAAAAAATAACAGCAGACGTTTATTTTACAATTACTGAAAAATTAAGAGAATATTTGTCAAGTGAAAAAAGTAATATTAAAAATTTTTGTGAATTATCTCACGAGGCTTGGAGATATTCGGAAGAAGTTAATGAACAAATAAAGCGAGAGAAGATGATAGAAGAAAATAAAAACAATTTACAAGAAGATAATGCAATTCACTATTGGATTTATTCGCCAGGTGATAATGCTAGCAAATGGAGTGAGTATTATGAAAAGGGTGTAATGGGAATTGGTTGGGGGCAAATCGGTGACTTAACTAAATTTCATTCAAAGGAAGAAATTAAGCAGTGCTTAATAGATGTCGTTAATGCTGATTATAGTTATAAAAACGCTGGACATTATTTATGGCAATTTGCTAATCAAATGAAGCCAGGAGATATAGTTTTTGTAAAAAAAGGCATGCACCAAATTATTGGTATGGGTGTTGTAAAATCTAATTACTATTTTGATGGGAATATAAAAGATAATTACAAAAATTTAAGAGATGTAGAATGGAAAGAAAAAGGAGTTTGGGAGGCGCCGCATCAATCTGCTTTAAAAACTTTAACTGACATAACTCAATATACAGATTATATTAAAGATTTAAATAATTTATTTGTAAATGATATAAATAATCATGAAAATGAATTATTGGTTGAAAGCGTTAAAACAGAATATGATCATTATACCGGAGACGATTTTCTTGAACAAGTATATATGAGCAAAGATGAGTATGTAAAATTAGTTAGGATACTTGAAAACAAAAAAAATATAATTTTACAGGGTGCACCAGGGGTAGGAAAAACATTCATAGCAAAAAGATTAGCATTTTCAATACTTGGAGAAGAAAATACACAACAAGTAAATATGGTTCAATTTCACCAAAGTTATTCTTATGAAGATTTTGTAATGGGATATAGACCTAACGTAAATGGTTTTGAATTAAAATATGGTATATTCTATAATTTTTGTAAAGAAGCAGAAAAAGATGAAGAAAACAAATATTTTTTTATCATAGATGAAATCAATAGGGGAAATCTTAGTAAAATTTTCGGCGAATTATTTATACTGATAGAAAACGACAAAAGAGGCACTTCTGTGCAATTGGCTTATAACAATGAGAGATTTTCAGTTCCAAAAAATGTCTATATTATTGGTATGATGAATACTGCAGATAGAAGTTTGGCATTGATTGATTATGCTTTGAGAAGAAGATTTGCATTTTTTGACATAAAACCAGGATTTGATACGGAACAGTTTAAAAAATATCAGAGAACTATTGAAAATCCGAACTTTAATAACCTAATACAATGTGTAAAGAAACTTAACGAAGTTATAACAAACGACGAAACTTTAGGCAGTGGATTTTGTATTGGGCATAGTTATTTTTCAAATATTAGAAAAAATATTACTGATAAAGAATTACAAGATATTATAGAATTTGAACTTGTGCCTTTACTTAAAGAATATTGGTTCGATGAGCCGACAAAGGTAAGTGAATGGGAGCTAAATTTAAGGAGCTCGATTAAATGATTAAGATAAAAAATTTTTATTATATGTTATCTTATGCATTTCAAACTTTAAAAGAAAATAAATATAAAAGTTGTCAAACGGAGGCGTTTGAAAATATAGGTGATTTATTTGCTGAAATTTTAATAAAAGGAATAACAAGTGAACTAAAAAAGGGGTTAGGTAAAGAGTATATAACCACACAGAAGCAATTAACGAACCCTAAAGGTAAATTTAACATAACAGAGTCAATTAAAAATTCCGCTATACAGAAAAAGCAAATTATTTGTGAATTTGATGAGTTAACTACTAATTCCTATTTAAATCAAATCGTTAAAACCACTTGTATTCTTTTATTAAAATCAGATATAAGTAAGGTTAGAAAGAAAAACTTAAAGAGATTGATGTTTCATTTTGCAGAAGTAGATGAATTAAATCCATTTAGCATAAATTGGAAAATACAGTTTAATAAAAATAATCAAACTTATAAAATGTTAATTCATATTTGTTGGTTGACAATAAAAGGGTTAATACAAACCGAGCACAACGGATATTTAAAAATTAATAATTTTATAGATGAACAGAAAATGTGTAGATTATATGAAAAATTTATTTTGGAATATTACAAAAAAGAGTACAAGAATTTAAAAGTTTCTTCCTCACAAATAAAATGGGATCTTGATGATGAAAATGATTTAATGTTACCAATAATGCAATCCGATATTATGATTGAAACAGAAGAAAAAGTTTTAATTATAGATGCCAAATATTACGGACATTCCGTTCAAAAGAGATACGATAAAGCAACTCTACACTCACAAAATTTATATCAAATATTTGCTTATGTAAAAAATAAGAAAAAATGCGGGAAGTTGGTTTCGGGTATGTTGCTTTATGCGAAAACCGATGAACTCATTTCCCCAAATAATTCATACAAAATGAACGGCAATAATATTTCCGTAAGAGTATTGGATTTAAATTGCGATTTTGAAGAAATAAAAAAGCAATTAAATGATATTATAAGAGACTATTTGTGATATTATGAGAGAAACAAAACAACACCTTTGTTATAAAATAAACAAGGTGTTGTTTTTTAAATTATTTAATAAAGCAATTCTTTAATCAAAAATAGGGTCATCATCATCGTTTGATGTTGAATTTTCTGCGGTGTCGTTTAAATTTTTTAAAATTTCATTATCTATTATTTCTTCTTCAGGACTAGGTTCAAGTGGTGGAATATCATCGATAGGAGGGGCTTCAAAAATGTTTTCGTCGAAATCTTCTACCGCTTTTAGTTCTTTTGAGACTTTTTCAAAAGCAACTTTGTTTTCTTCGCTAATAGGAGGGGGAGCAGTACTTTCAAGACTAGCAAGATTTGCATCTTTCTCTGTGCTTTTAAATGTAGTAGTTGAGCCGTCCCAAATTAAAGGAATTTCACCTAATGCACCATTACGATGTTTTGCTAAAATCAAGAATGCTTGCGTAGGGTCTAACGAGCCATCTTTGTTCGTGTCCGAATACCTACTTGGTCTGTGTATAAACATTACAATATCAGCATCTTGCTCAATCGCTCCTGTCTCACGCAAGTCGCTTAATTGTGGCTTATGGTCTGTACCCGTTCTTTGCTCGACAGCACGTGATAATTGTGAAAGGGCAAGAATAGGTACGCCAAGTTCTTTTGCAAGAACCTTTAAGCTACGAGAAATATCACTAACTTCTTGTTGACGACTTTCGTTGCGTGATTTTGCGCCTGTACTCATTAATTGTAGGTAGTCAATCATAACAAAATCCAAACCACAAGCAGGGTCATTTTTTAGTCGTAAACATTTTGATTTAATTTCAGCAGGAGTATTCAAGCTATTATCATCAATATATATAGGGGCATCAGCCAAAACATTCACTGCTTGTCTAAATTTGCGTTGCTCTGCTTCGTTTAAATCCCCACGAAGCACCTTTTCCATACTTACGCCACTAATACCGCAAGCCATACGTCTACTTAATTGTGCTCGTGGCATTTCTAGTGAAAAAATAGCGCAAGTTTTTTTATATTTAACAGCAGCATTTTGCACAAAATTTATTGCTAAAGATGATTTTCCAAAAGATGGCCTTGCTGCTAAAATTATCAAATCACCCTTTTGAAATCCGTTTGTGTAATGGTCAAGACCAGGGAAACCTGTTGGTAATCCACGTTTCGCATTCGGGTCTTGAAAGCATAATTCAAAATCGTTGACAACTTCTTCGAGACTGCCCTTGATATGTTCAAGGCTTGAATGGTCTGACGTTTGCGAAATGCTATAAATTTTACTTTCTGCAAAACCTAAGGCGTTTTCTCTATCGTCATTTGTATAAGCATTTTCTATAATTTCGCCACCAGCACTTATTAATCGGCGAAGGGTAGAGTCACGCTTCACGATTTCAACATAATATTGATAATTTGTAGCGCTAGGTAGTACATTTGTTAAAGTTATTAGGTAACTTACACCACCAACAGTTTCTAGCAAATCTTGACTTTCCAACTCACTTGTTAAAATAATATGGTCAAAATAGGTATGATTTTTTTTCAAAAATAATTTTTGCATTGTTTCAAAAATTATTTGGTGCTCTTTTGTATAAAAATCATTTTTTGATAACTCTGTAAGAATGGTACTAGGTGCTTCTTGACTTATCAAAACAGCGCCTAAAACCGCTTGTTCCGCTTCAAAATTAAAAGGAAGTCTGCGTGCTTTTATGTTATCATTTGTAGCTTTTTTCGTAGGCATAAGTAACTCCTTGCGTTATGACTGGTTCTTATTTGCTAAAAACTCTTCACGCTTTTTAGCAATATATTGTTTTCTTTTTTCTGCAATAATGTATCCTAATACAGCTGATGCTAATAGTATAACTATATCAATTAAAGTTAAAACAAAAAGTGATACATAGTTGCTAATAAGTACATCAATTAATATTATGATAGGTAGCGCACATAAAAAAGAAAGTCCATAAATTTTTGTTAGTCGCATTATTTCTTTGCGTTCCATAACATACCTCCGTTTTTTTAAATATATCACAAAAAATGTAATTATGCTAGACTTTTATAAAATTTTTTAATAAATTAAATTTTTTGTATTAGTTGTATATTGTTTGTTTGACTAGATAATACTCAATAAAATAAAAGCACTGGGGATTTTGTCTTGACTTTGTGTGTGTTTTGTTATAAAATATAACACATATAAACCTTGTTTTTAAAGGTAATTTAATATTTAGGAGAAAATTATGTATTGGGCAGATGAAATTGCTGAACAAGTAATTGCAAAATATCCTGATGTAGAAGTATATACATGCGCTAGTGGAATAAGCCCTAGCGGTGAAGTGCATATGGGTAATTTGCGTGAAGTTGTAACCAGTTGGTTCGTTACAAAGGCTTTGAGAGATAAAGGCAAAAAAGTTAGATTTATTTTTAGTTGGGACAATTATGATGGGTTACGTAAAGTTCCAGCAGATATGGACCAAAGTTATGCAAAATATGTAGCAGCTCCTTTGGATAAGATTCCAGACCCTTATGGTTGCCATGAAAGTTGGGCAAAGCATTTTCAACAACCTTTCATTGATGCATTAAAAGAGTTGGGGGTAGAGGTAGAACATAAATTTCAGGCAGATAATTATACAAGCGGTAAATATGCGGAAGGTATGATTCTTGCTGTGCAAAAGCGCAAAGAAGTGTACGATGTACTTATGAGTTTTAAGACGCAAGAGGCTAATGCTGATGACCGTGAGCATTATTATCCTGTACAAGTTTATTGTCCGCAATGTGGCAAGCACACCACAAAAGTTTTGGCTGATAGAGAAAATGGTGCTGTGTTAGATTATGAATGTAGGTGTGGTTATAAAGGTACTATTGATTTACGCAAAGAACACAATGCTAAATTAGTTTGGAAAGTAGATTGGCCAATGCGTTGGAAATACGAAGGTGTAAATTTTGAACCAGGTGGAAAAGACCATAGTACCGAAGGCGGTAGTGCACAAGTTGCAACTGTAATGGTGGATAAAATTTATGGTGGCAAAGCACCTTATTATAGGGGGTACGAGTTTGTCGGCATAAAGGGTGTCAATGGGAAAATGAGTAGTAGTAAGGGAAATGTTATGACACCTGCTAAAATGTTGAAAGTTTACTCACCTGAAATAATACTTTGGTTATACACAAGATTTTTACCTGAAAAGTACTTTGAAATTTCTTTAGATGAAGAAGTTTTAAGAGTTTATCATGAATTTGATAGGATGTATCAAAGTTACATAAGTGGCGAGTGCGATGAAGTAGTAAAGCGCATTATGGAAATGGCCTTGTCTTGCAGACCTAACTACACACCTTGTCCTGTTAGTGCGCAAAACATTGCGGCTTTTGCTCCTATAGTAAATTTTGATTTGAACCTTTTGGTTGATTTATTGAATAAAATTGGTGAAACTTGTACAAAAGAGCAAATTCAAGAAAGATTTGAAAAGATTAGTTATTGGTTGAAAAATTATTCACCTGATTCTATTTCTA
>CALWOW010000038.1 GCA_944383295.1 uncultured Clostridia bacterium | reverse complement strand
CTATCGGCCCTTGGTCACCTGTTGGCCCAGTCGGTCCGGTTGGCCCAGTCGGACCTGTAGGACCTGTAGCTCCTGTAACTGATAAACCTATTGGGCCTGTTTCTCCTGTCGCACCTGTAGGACCTGTAGGTCCAGTTGGCCCTGTGGCTCCCGTAACTGAAAGGCCTATTGGACCTTGCGCACCAGTTGGGCCTGTAGGACCTGTTGGCCCAGTAGGCCCAGTTGGCCCTGTCGCTCCTGTAACTGATAAACCTATTGGGCCTGTTTCTCCTGTCGCACCTGTAGGACCTGTAGGTCCGGTTGGTCCAGTTGCACCAGTAACGGAAAGTCCTATCGGCCCTTGGTCACCTGTTGGACCAGTCGGTCCGGTTGGCCCAGTCGGACCTGTAGGACCTGTAGCTCCTGTAACTGATAAACCTATTGGACCAGTTGGCCCTGTAGGGCCTGTTGGTCCGGTTGGTCCAGTCGGACCTGTAGCTCCTGTAACTGATAAACCTATTGGACCAGTTGGCCCCGTTGGACCCGTTGCGCCTGTTGGCCCAACGGGACCTATAAACCCTGTTCCTGTCGCACCTGTCGGCCCTTGTAACCCTCGTGGTCCTTGTGGTCCTTGCGGTCCTGTTGCCCCTCTAGGTCCACGAATAACATAAGATTGTAAACGTGGGCAGAAAAATGGTTGACTTGTGGATTCATTACTGTTTCCACAACAATTTTTTATTAAACGCATTTTATTTCTCCTTGATAAAGACACGCCCGACCTGTCTTATGGCATTTTATGAAAAAAATAAGAACATTGTTAAATGCTCTTTGATTTTTGTATAAAATGTTTATAAATTCGACTTTAATTTCAATATGATATTTTAAATATCCTTTAAAATATTTTTATGCAACCATTTTGCCACTCCATCATTATTGTAATCATCTGTAATATAATCGCTAATATCTTTTATTTCATCAATAGCATTCCCCATAGCGACTTTTACTGTACTAACTTCAAACATTGATATGTCATTCAAACTATCTCCAAAACAAATTATTTCATTATACTTAATATTTTTTAATTTTATCAAATCTTTAATAGCGTTACCCTTGCTAACATTAGGCTCTGTTATATACCCCCATCTTAAATCGTTAAATGATTCTTTCATAATAAAAAAATCTGCATTTTTAATTTTTTGTAAATACGGTATTAGTTTTAAATCTATTCCTTTTTCTTTACCGATATTGAGAGTATAAAAATATTCTGGAACGTTATTTACATTCCATTTTACATCATAGTTTTGGTCTATAACTAGTTCATCATCAAAGCCCAACTTATCAATTAAATTATTTATTTCTATAAATACATTTTTTGAAATTCTATGTTCGGCTATAGTGCTTAAATTTTGTTTAATATCATAAGTTTTAGCACCATGTTGTGTAATGATATAATCACCAAAAATTTTTTTAGGAAATTTACTAACTATGCGCTCAAGTTTTCGACCACTCGCATAAATTAAAATGTTATGCTCTGCCACTAATTCAAGTGTTTTTAATGTATAGTCTGTAATTTTACTTTCGCTATTTAAAAGAGTTCCATCCAAATCGCAAATTATTACGTTACCTTCATTTTTAAAAATTTTTTTCATAATTAATCCCTCATCAAAAACAAAATTAATAATACACTATATTTATTAAAAAAATAACAGTCACTGACTGTTACATAAAACTCAAAATCAAAAGTGCAACCAAATAACAAATTAAGAAAGCCAGACCAAGTGCTACTATTGATATTATGATTTTTAACCAAACTTGCTTGATAGATTTTATAATCAACAAATTAGCACAAGATATCAATGCACTTATAAATCCACCTAGTGCTCCACCTACTACGGGAACTATTTGACATAATGTTGGTACATTACCCCAAATTAAAATTAACAAAAATGGAAGTATTGATAGAGTTATTTCGTACCACTTTGTCTTTGGAAGCAACTCAACAACACAACGATTAGATTCTCCAAGCCTTATAATTGCTTGAGCACCTGCTAAATAGTTTCCTGAAATTACAATTTCCTTGCCATCTTGCGTACGAAAAGAATTCTTTGAAATTTTAGTTGCTGGTACATCATTGATAGAAATACTCTTTTTGCCTGTCCAAAAACTTTCTTCATAAGAAATCTTACCTAAACTTTCGTGCTGGATAACTGTATTCATACTTTCTCCTTATAATAATTTTGGAGCTGATGGTGGGACTCGGACCCACGACCTTTCGATTACGAATCGAATGCACTACCAACTGTGCTACATCAGCATATAAGAAAATTTGATAACACTTATACATTTTATCATATTCCTAAAGTTTTATCAACTCTTTATAATATTAAAAGTAAAAAAGACTATTACTATTTTTTAGCATTAGTCTCCTTTAATAATTTTTTCTCTTTGCGTTTTTTGTCTTTTGCTATTGCTTTTTCTTGTTGAAGTTTTAATTTTTCAAGTTGTTTTGGTGTCAAAGTACTTTCATAATCACTTTTCATTTTTTGCATTTTTCCCAAAACAACATTACTTACTTGAGATAAAATCTCTTTTGTTGGTCGCTGTCCTTCATATTCTTTCAAATCTAAAGGTTCACCGATAAAAAGTTTGTTACAACGAAAAATTCTAGGTTTTTTCGCCATAAACATAGGTACAATCGGCGAATTAGTCTTTAACGCAAACAAAGCCATACCATTTTTTAAAGCAACAGTTTCATCTAAAGTTTCTTTTCTTGTGCCTTCTGGAAAAATAATAAGATGCTCATCATTTTGTAATACTTGTAAAGTTTTACGCACTGTTGTAGTGCTTAAATCTTGTCTGTTTACAGGTATAGCGCCAAAAGATTTTAAAATAGCACCAAACAGTTTATTTTTAAATAAGGTATGTTTTGCAAGTACATACGGTCTTTTGACACGGCAACAATCGATAACAATAATATCTAAATTAGATGTATGGTTACAAGCAAAAATAGCACGACCTTTTGGAGTGTTTTCTTTGCCTATAACTTTTGTCGGCATAAAAATTCTTACAAACGGTGCAATTATACACCAACATAATCTATAAAAAAATGACATTTAACTCCTCCTATAATGAGGTAATGTATTTTATTTCTTCTTCTGTTAAATTTCTTGAATGTCCTATCGGTAAATCGCCTAATTCTAATTTACCAAAGGAAATACGTTTTAGGACAACAACTTTACTTCCAACAGCTTCAAACATTCGGCGTATTTGTCTGTTTTTGCCTTCGTGAATTACGACTTCATAAGTTGCCTGACCGTGTTGAATATTTTTCAACTTTACTTTTGCCTTGCTAGTCACAAAGCCACCTATATCAACACCGTTTTGCAACTGTTCTACTTTGTCTTTGCTCAATTCACCGCTAACAGTTGCTAAATATGTCTTTTCAAGTTCAAAACTTGGGTGGATTAATTTTTGTGCAGTATCACCATCGTTTGTAAATAAAAGCAAGCCACTTGTATTGAAATCTAATCTACCTATAGGATATATCCTCTTTTTAGTTTGTGGTAAACAATCCATTACAGTTTTGCGCCCTTGCGGATCCGAAACAGTAGTAACTGTCCCTACAGGTTTATTCAACATAATATAAATATATTCACCTTTGATACGAATTGGTTTATTATCGACAGTTACCAAATCTTTGCTTAAATCTACTTGAGTCCCTAACTTTTTTACCACTCTCGCATTAATTCGCACACGACCGCTTGCGATTATCTCATCGCATTTACGCCTGCTATCTACACCAGCCATTGCCATAAACTTGTTTAATCTCATAATTGCCTCATTTGTTTGTACTAGTTACACTCCCCAGCGGTCAATAATATCTTTTACTTTATCCTTTAACAACTTGGAGTCTACCTCATCTATTGTATATATTTTTTCGCTAAAAATCAAGTGTTTACCATAATAAACTTCCACTTTGCCCACTTCCTGCTCTGTTTCAATAGGAGCAACCAAACTTTTTGGCAAATCATATAAAATCTTTATATCTTGGTGCTCTTGCTCAGTAAGCGAAAGTTTTAAACCCTTTTTAGAAAAAACTTGAATTGAAGAAACTTCACCATTTTCCAAAGGAATATCAGCGATGTATTTGTATGGCTCTAAAATTTCATAACTTTTGTATTTTTCATATACAGCATTTAACATTTCAGCACTTTCTTCAAACATTGGTCCACAATTTAACACCACGCACACAACACGCAAACCATCACGCTCTACAGCACTAACTAGACATCTACCAGCCTTTGATGTATAGCCTGTTTTAACACCTATACAACCTTCCAAACTATTGAGCAATCTATTTTTATTTGCTAAAAATCTTGTTCCTTCTTCTTTGCTAGGGATTTTTATATTTTTGGTAGCAACAATTTCAGCAAAATCTTTATTATTTAATGCATACGCAGTAATTTTTGCCAAATCACGAGCCGTTGTGTAATGTTCTGGATTATCTAAACCATGCGGATTTGCAAAATTAGTTTGTTCCGCCCCCGCTAGTTCAGCCGTTTTATTCATAAGTTTGCAAAATTCTTCTACACTACCGCCTATATATATTGCAAGAGCCATTGCCGCATCATTACCACTACGCAACATAAGCCCGTACAATAATTCACGAACGCTCAACTCCTCCCCCGCTCTCAAATAAATACTTGTCCCTTCAATACCTACTGCTTTTTTATCTACCTTAACAATAGCATCTAAATCTTTACAATTATCAATTACAGTTATTGCCGTTGCAATTTTTGTTGTACTTGCCATAGCTCGCTTTTGGTCTGCATTCTTTTCATAAAACACCCTACCACTATCGGCATCAAACACAAAAGCAGAGCCAGCGCTACTACCTGCACTAATGCTTGCTTTGGGTAAAGTATCAGCAATAGCGTTTACATTCAAATCGCTTTGAAAAAAACAACACAAAGCAACAAGTATAGCAAACACACTACTTATTATAATCTTATTCATTTTTATTTTTCCTTTTTATCCTTTTTGATTTCTTTTTTCGCTAAACTTTTTAAATAATCAGACAAAGCCTCACCGACTTTATTCATAACGCTAGACCAAGCGTTTTTATTTTGCATTGTGATAAGTTGATGCTCACCCTTACTTACTATCAAAAAGCCCATAGGTTCAGCAGTGAAACCTGCCCCTGTACCACCAGCAAAAGGATAACAATTATCAACTTTCCTAACTATCATTTTATTTGCGTATTGTCCCCCACCAGAAACAAGCCCTAATGTAATTTTGATAATTGGATAAGCAACTACTCCATCCCCCATACTAATAGCATTACCGACTATTGTATCCATATCAACAAAAGATTTAATATTTTCTAAAGCATCAGTCACTAATTGAGCGATAGGATTTGAAGTTGAATTTTTATCTTGAAAATTTTTCATATAATTTTACCGTCCTTTTGGTTAATCGTTTTGCTCTCAAATACCCTGCTAAAATTATTAATGGAGTTATTAGCAGATTTATTTTTGCCGTTAGTTTTAATTGATTTTCATCAGTCATAGTTTCCACATCAATATAGGTAGGAATTTCTCCCTTTTTCGTAAACAAAGCCCCAAACATTCCATACAACATTTCAAGAATAGTTCCACCTACTACACTCGGGACAAACGCATCATTTTGCTTGCCGATTGTAAAGAAAATACTTATTTGCCGAATGATGATAAAACGAAAAATCGTTTTAGTAAAATAATCAGCGAAAATCATATTTTCATCTATCAACTTAATAGGGACTTCTTTGTCTTTACCTTTACGCTTAATGATGGTAATCGCAGTTTTTTGTACTTGCACTTGAAAGCAAGAAATAGTTATCCCCCAAAGAGTAATTAGCACAACACCTAGATTTTCCTTTACATTAAAATAAACATTTGCGCTAAAAAATATGGGTAAAACTGCCAAAAAAACTACAATCGACAAAACAATTAAAACTATAAAATACCATTGCATATCGATATTATTTGAAGAAAAAATAAAAAAATGCGTAAAAATTTGAAAAATTGACAATTTTTTTACACAATTTTTGAAAATAAAAAAACGAACGTAAAACGCTCGTTTGAATTTATATTAATTTTCTGCCTGTTTGGTCTTTTCTTGTGCTTCAGTCTCATCTTCTTCATCTAGTGGTACAACTTCAAATTCATTGTAAATAGACTCATTGTCTGTACCCTCATACAATACTTTAATTTGCTCTAATAATTCTTCGTATTTTGGTAATTGCTCCAAACTTTCAAGTTCAAAACGTTTTAAAAACTCATCGGTCGTACCAAAAAGCAACGGTTTACCAACTAC
Organism: uncultured Clostridia bacterium; assembly: GCA_944383295.1. Lineage (GTDB taxonomy): Bacteria > Bacillota > Clostridia > Christensenellales > UBA1242 > UBA7867. Next base: position 7,039 of record CALWOW010000038.1, on the reverse strand, counting down.
ATCTTTTCTACCTACCACTTCTATTAGATTGTGAGTTAAAAGAAGTTGAATAGCATAGTCACTACTTACACCCCTAATATTTTCTATTTCAAGTCTAGTAATGGGTTGTTGATAAGCTATAATAGCCACCGTTTCCAAAGCCGTTTTAGTCAAAGCACGTTCACGAATAGGATTTAATACTACACTTATAGGGTCAGCAAGTTCGGGATTTGTACAAAACTGTATTTTGTTTTTATATGTAATAATTTGTATTCCGCTGTCTTCGTTATATTTTTGCTTCAATATCTCGACAGCATCAAGGACTTCTTGCTCTTCTAATTTCAACTTTTCCGCAATATCTTTTATAGCCACACCATTGCCAGCCACAAACATTATTGCTTCAACTATACTCGGTAAATTCTTCTCCATTTTCAACTACCGCTCCTTCTCTTTTCTCAATGTTTATTTCACCAAACAAATCATTTTGTACTACAACTGCTATTTGTCTTTTTAGTAACTCCAACAATGCTAAAAATGTCGTAATAATTTCACTTTTTGTAAAATCATTTGCAAACAAATCATTAAAACGAATACTCTTTTGCAAATTTAATTTATTTTCTATGTTTATATAACAATCATGCACTGTAAATCTATCTTTTTGAACCTTACGCTCAACAATAGGCGCTGCCTTTTGCTCAACTCGTATTAGCAATTTACTAAAAGCATCTACCAAATTTTGCATATTCATATTTTTTAGCACTATACGAAAATCGTTTGCAGACTTTTCGGGCTCTTTGTAAAATCTATCCACATTTTCCAACAAACACAAACTTTCGCTTGTTTCTTTGAAAATTCGATACAACTCCATACGGCGTTTGTACAATTCTTCCATATCGACTTGCTCGGTATCATCTTCGACATCGGGTTTGGGCAACAAACAACTCGATTTTACTTCAAGCAACTTTGCAGCCTCTCGAATAAACCAACTCATCGACTCCATATCAATATCTTTTAGCGCACGCACATAATCAAGATATTGACCTGTAATATCGCCGATTTTGACATCTTTGATATCTAATTTTGTAGAGCGTACCAACCGCCACAAAACATCAAGAGGACCTTCGTGATTTTCAAAATAGAAAACCATTTCGCTAACTTCATTAACATCTTCTTGAGTAATTCCGTCTAAATTGTCTTGCTCTACTACATTTTCAAAATCGCCCAAATCGAGTTTTTCTTTTTCCATAGTAACTCCGTTAAACAAATATCATTGTAAATAATGCCAGTAAATTCCCTATAATCAAATCTGCAAAAAGTCCTAAAACCCAACCTAACACACCAGTCAACAACAAAACTAAAAGTATTACAAAACTCCATTTTCTCATAAATACAATAAATTTGTTGTCATAACGACAGAAGGCTGCAATTAGATTGAAACCATCTAACGGATACAACGGTAACAAGTTAAATACAGCAAAGAACAAGTTTGTACACGCTAAATAGTAAAACATAATTTCCAAGAATTCCAAAATCAAAATCGAAGTATCCAAAAACAAAGCACACAACGAATAGCAAAGTACAAATATTATACAAAGTACAAAGTTTGTCAAAACTCCCGATAATGAAACAAGTATCTCGCCTTTTTTGATATTACGAAAATTTCTAGAATTAATTGGTACAGGTTTTGCCCAACCGAAACCTAGTAAAATTAAAAATACAAAACCTAATGCGTCAAAGTGCTTTGCTGGATTAAGTGTCAAACGCCCCGCTAGTCTTGGGGTATCATCACCCATTTTAACGGCTGTCCAACAATGCGCAAATTCGTGGCATACAATAGCAACTACAATAGCAATTAACCACGCACCTAGGTAAATCAAAATATGACTAGCATCAAGTCCCGAAGCAAAAATAGATATAATACCCACAACATTCTCCTTATTTGATATAATATATATTATATAGGAAAATAGGAGTTTTAGCAAATGTTTTAGCACAAAAAAGATTGTTTACCAAATCCAAATTTTGTCAAATTTTTGCTTAATTTTTAATTTTTAATCAAATATTATTATGTTATATTTAAACCGTACAAGCCATAAAATAAAACTATGAAAGTTCTATTTATAAAAGCGCAACATTTTTTACTTGCTGGCGTGATATTAATATTTATGCTTGCATTAGTATTAAAACCCGATATTTATATGGAGTCAGTACTCAACGGTATTCTCTTATGGGCAACGGCTGTACTACCTGCACTTTTCCCTTTTTTCTTTTTTTCTGGCTTATTAATAAAAATGCAAGTGGTTGATAAATTAGGAAAAAATTTAAGTTGGCTGACGCAAAAACTGTTTCACTGCCCCGGTTCTAGTGGCGTGATATATCTTTTAAGTGTTATTTCTGGTTATCCTGTTGGCGCAAAAATTGCTAGCGAAATGTACCAAAATGGCGCTCTGACTTCCTCTCAAGTTATGCGAATTAATGCATTTGCTTCAACATCTGGACCACTATTTATTGTAGGCTCTGTCGGTGTAGGAATGTTTTTAAATCATACTTGCGGTATAATTATGCTACTTTCACATTATATCGGCGCATTGCTAAACGGAATTTTGTATCGAAACTATCAATACAAGCAAGAAACATTAAACACCCCCTATGTACCAAAAGCGCAAACGCAAGATATTTTATCAAAAAATATGTATGACTCAATTATTTCTATTCTTTTAGTTGGCGGATACATTGCAATTTTCTTTATACTAATTGATGTATTGTTTAATTGCGGGCTGTTGTCTTTTTTAAGTCTAGGAATATCTAAAATTGCAAGTCTAGTTGGTTTACCTGAAACAATTTCCACAGGTTTGGCAAGTGGATTGTTTGAGGTGACTCGAGGTTGTTTAGATTTATCTAAAAGCGGAATTGCATTAAATATCATTACCCCATTTGCCTGCGCTCTTATATCTTGGGGCGGTTTGAGTATCCACTTCCAAGCACTTACCTTTTTAAATAAATGCAAAATCAAAAAACGAGTTTACTTCCTACAAAAATTTACGCAAAGTATTATTAGTGGCATTGTTTGTTTTGTTGGTGTACTGCTATTTTTGTAAAGCATAATACCTGCATAGTACTTTGCATAGTACAATAAAAAACCGCTAAAACTAGCGGTTTTTTAATAATTAAAGATAATTTTCATAAAATTGAGCCAAACGATTTTGTAATTCCATATAATAAAATCTTACACTCTTGATAGGACCGATTAAGTTGTTTAGGCTAATTAGTAATGCATTCATTATTTTTAAGTTTTGCATTTCCAAAACAGCAAGCAAAGCATCAATGGTGATATTTAATTCATCTAACCTATCTTTTTTTATTCTTGAATCAAGATTTATAGTTTCTTTAATTTGATTAAGTATCATTGACAAATCATCAAACAAATTGTCCACATCTTCCGTTTCATCTTCGCTTGTCATATCACAACAACAACAAACATCTTCGTTTTCGGTATCAGTTTCGTTGTCACTTTTATTCTTTTTAAAGCCTACCCAGTTGCACAAATACTCTCTAAATGGAGCAATCAATTCCTTATTAAATCTAGCAAAACTTTCGGTTAAATTTTCAGCATTGAAATACTGATGTACAAACTCTTGCAAATCAAGTCTGCGAGTATCAATTTCAGTCAACAGACTAAACACAAACGCTATTACTCTGTATGGCTCAGCGGGTAAATTTATTTTTTGATTTCCTTCTAAATCAGTACCTGTATATTTATTTAATTCGTTAGTAAAGTTGTACCCCACCAAAGCATCACCAACAATTTCTACAAGACTAGGACTAGACACGACACTGCGCAAAACTTTACTAACTTTTGAATCTGCTAAAATTATTTTCGAATCTCTCAATTCATCACAAGCATCACAAAATGCTTGATATTGTTCATTAGTATCCACTTTTACCTCCTATGGAATGCATAATTATTCATATTATAACATATATCGCATAAAAATAAAAACGTTTTTTGTATATTTTTAAACAAAAAATTACAAACTTTCGTTTGCTTAATTGTATATTGTGTGCTATAATAAAGTGTTTTTTAATTTAGAGGTAAAAATAATGAAATTAGAGTTTAGCAATGATGATTTTCAAACAAAATTGATGCTTCTGTATATGTTGGAACAAATAGAAATTCCGCTCACCGAACAATTTATTTTGGACATTTGTACTACTCGTAATGATTGGATAAATTATATGGAATGCGTTTCTGTTTTTCACGACTTGTTGCGAGATGGCTTTATTTATACACCAGACACAGAGGACAACAAAAGATGCCGTTACACCCTTACCGCAAAAGGTCGTAATGGTTTAAGTATTTATTACGAAGAAGTACCTGAAAATATTCGTCAAGAAATTAGTGAATTTTGTAAAACTAACCGAATGTACTTCAAGCGATTACAAGAGTATGTTGCCGACTTTCACAAAAACAGCGATGGCACATATATGGTTACTTTACGAATTATTGAAACAGCGTGTAGTGAACCTATGTTTGAGATAAAAATCAATCTGCAAACAAGAGCAGATGCAGTGCGCGCAGTTGAAATTTGGACTACAAAAGCACCTAGTTTTTATGAATTTGTCTATACAAATCTTTTAAGTTAATAAATATACATAAGAAAAATTGGAGGACTTTTTTATGGAAGCATATAGACCGCAAGGTACATGCGCAAGACAAATAATTTTCGAAGTCAACGAACAAGGGATACTTACGCAACTTAAATTTTTAGGTGGCTGTTCAGGAGGACTTCAAGCACTTGTGCGCTTCTCTGTTGGCAAACCTATTGCAGAAATAATAGAAATCTGTGATGGGATAAAATGCAAAAATGATACAAGTTGCCCAGAACAACTTGCTATCGCTTTACGTGAATATATAAAAGAAAATCAACGCAATTCATTAGGTTTAAATAACCAAATTAAACGTGGTCACCCAAAGGTGCTACCTACTCATTAATCAGCAATTAATTTAGAATTTAATTCTAACTACTCAAATTGAATATAAAAAGAGCAAAGTTAAAAAATCAAGTTAATCACTTTTTATACTAGCAAAATAAAACAAAAAGGAACTTACGAATTTGTAATGTTCCTTTTTATTTTGTGCAAAAATAGCAAAATTATATTTTTTACAATATTAAACTTTAAAAAATTTAGTTTTGATTTACTGGTTACAAGTAAATTTTATTATTTTTATTTTGCTATTGACTTTTAGATTTATGGCGTTTTATACAAGAAATTTAAATAGCGGTATTTTTTTTGTAAAACTTTTTTTCAAATAATTGTGTTTTGTAAAATAACTATAAAATATTGTAGTATGGTTACAAAATCTCATCTTGATTGTTTGTTTGGCTGTTGTCTTTTGATTCAGTTTCTATAAATTGTGCGGTTATGATTTTACCCTTTACCACACTATACGGTATGTCAGCGGTATCACCGTAAGCGGATAAATCTGTTCCATCACTTGCTACCCAACCTACAAAAGTATAGCCCTTGTATGCTACGGCGCTTATATGTACAACGCTATTCTCATTTGTTGCATCAAAACCGTTTACTCGTGCCTCACCACCTAAATTAGCGGTTATTACCACGCCATCTATGTTTGCGCCACCCATTTCTTGTAAATCAGGTTTTACATTTGTAATTGTTAGGGTTATAGTTACCGGACTTGTAACTTCGTCGAAATAAAATTTAACTTTATTTGTATATGCAGAAGCGTAGTATGTTACCATAAACGCACCTGATTGTTGATAAAGTATGTCACTCCATTTGTTTATGTATTGAGTAGTGTTTCCGTCACCTGTCAACAGTGCCGAGAATACATAATTTCCTTCGGTTGGTGTAATCACAAGTTCACCATCATTTGTATCAAAATTAAATGATAGTTGTTGAGTTGCTTCCCCACCGTTTAGTATTACATTTATCGGTATCGGCTCACTGGTACAAGACACTGTCATATCACCTGTTAAACTCTTTAAGATAAGCACAACATTGTTATCTTCATCACGATAACACTTGTATTTACACAAATCTTCAAAGTCCAAAAAGGCACCAGCGCTCGCTTCGCTCGCGCTTATTGTTACATACTTTGAATTAAAAAATAAACTTCCAATTTTTGCCATTCCCTGAGGTTCAGGACTAAATATTATCGTTACTTCTTCATTTGAATTTAAGTCATATTTTAAAGAAGAAGTGTTTACTGTACTGTTTGCATCGGTCTCCGTAGTCACCGTGTAAGCCGCACGGAGCGCGGCAGAGTCAAGATTTAAGTGAAGCGCAGCCCGCACGCCGTAAGCAAAGTCAACAAAGTTGTCAGTAAAGGACCCCCCGGACGCGTTAAGAATGCAAGCAGTGTATGAATTCGAGAAGTTACCGGAACGCGACCAAAAGTAGGATGCTTTCGAACTTGTAGTCGCTCTTTCGGTTGTGGATAACTCCCAAATACCCTTGTAACTATCACTACTCCCTGTTTCTGATAAACTAGGTAACCACAAATAATCTTGTCCCCATTGTGTGTAGTACGTCTTGTTTTGGTATGTACAGTTGCTATAATAACCTGATAGGTTTGTGGCTAATGATTCGTTCATTAAAACATAGCCTGTTGCATTAGTATTGCCTTGCGATTGCTTTTGATACCATACATTGTTGGGTTTGCAAAGATAGTCTGTTAAATCTTCACTGTCTTTCTCTACTGTAAATATTGCATACTTGTGTGATGATGATTGACTTGCTGTTGTTGTACTTGTTGGGTTTGAACTATTGCTTGTTATTTTTACATAAGGTCCGCCATTATTTAGAGTAACCGCACGGATATAACTTGTTCCGTACATACTTGTTGGATAACCGCTTGTAAAACTGTTTGCACCATAATTCGAACTATTATTACCATAAGTAGATGTTCCATCAACATCAAGCATTAACAATGTAGCCACCCTATCTCCGCTTGTGTTGTTGGTGCGGGTTAAATACACTACTTGCCATTTGTATCCGCCTAGTGTAACTACTACCGCTTGTCCGTTTGATTTGC
>CALWOW010000037.1 GCA_944383295.1 uncultured Clostridia bacterium | reverse complement strand
TTTATTTTTGTTTTGCGCTATATTTTGCAAGTCCAAAGTTTTCGGTAGTTACATAACCTGCTGGCGCATCAATAATATCAGGTATGCGGTTTACTATTGTTGCGCAAGTAAGTTCGACAGTAGCTGGGCGATTGATTGTAACTGTTGTGTCTGGCTCGCCGTAAATTGTCCACTCGTTTTTGTCGTAGTCTTCTGGTGCGTAAACTTTACCTATACATTCAGCTTCAATTTCTATACCTTCTGCTGTTTGAGTGGTAACAACTGCGCTCATACCTGTAGCTATTCCGCTAGGGATTTTCATATCTAATGTGCTACTAGACAAATCTCCGTTGTGTGTGATAGGTACACATTTTTGAGTTTGAGAAGTAACAGTTAAACCTAACTTGCTTGCTAGCCAACCGTTTACATTCCACATATAACTAGGCAAAAATTTACCGTCTTCAATTAATTTTTGACGCTCTTGTGCAGAAATGTTGTCCGCAGAAGCAACTTGCTTATCAAATTCTTTTAGACTTAAACCAGCGCCGTGAGCACGAGCAAGAGCAATACCATAATCTTCTACATTATAACTACTGCTTCCTTTAATTTTTGTTATTTTGTGAGTAGAACCAGCAAGAGCGATAATTAAGTTACCCCAAAATACATCTTGATAACCTGCGCCGGTAATAGTACATTTGTTCTTTTTTGCTAAAGTATCAATTTGCTTAAATAAATTTGGATTACTGTTTTGAGGGAAGAATGCTTCTTCACAAGTTGTTATTGCATTTACTCCTGCACCTGCACAAGCAAGCAAAGGCTCCGCACAGTCTGCTATAAGACTCATTGTTGTTATGATTGCAACATCGGCACCCACTTCTTTAAGTCTTTTAACCATATCTTGCTTGACAGTTTCAATCTTGACTCCTAATTTGCCGACACCTGCATAATCACCAGCGTCTGTTCCAAATTTAGATTCATCGATATCAAATGCGCCAACGCACTCCATACCACGCTCGATTGCATAGCGAATTGTGTACTTTGCCATTTTTCCACATCCGTATTGTACAAATTTAATTTTTGCCATAGTTTTCACCTCGTTTTTTTTGTTTTGCAAATAGTTTGCTAATTAATATTATATACTATTTTTTGCTTTTTAACAAACAATTAAACACCTTTTCTTGTGGGTTTTGGTTGCAAAATATATTTGTATTTTTATTTTACAAAATTAAAAATTAAAAAATGATTTGATTAAATTATTAAACACAAAACTAAACTTTCTAAAAATAAAATTAACTAAATTAAAGTAAAAATTAAATGCAATAAAAACTTGATTTAATTATTTAAAAATATTTTAAAAATGCAGTCATATTTGTTAGACAAGTTAATAAAATAGTATTATAATATACTTAATGTGAGGAAAATCTTTGCATTGAGTAATAGTTTCGCACTGTTAACTTTAAAAGGAGCAAATTATGGCAAAAAATGGTTTTGTTTCAGCGATGGATAGTTTACCTTGGATTGTTAAATTAATTCTTTGTATTCCTGTGTTAAATTTCGTCTGGGGTATTTATCGTATTGTAAAAGGTTTGTCTAAAAACGATGTTGCAATGTGGGTTGCTGGTATTCTCTGGATTATCCCTGGTTTCTTCATTTGTTGGATTATTGACTTAATTTGTGTTATTATTAATAAACGACCAACAGTGTTGGCTTAATTGCATATAAAGTCCTTTTTAAAAAGGGCTTTTTATTTTTACATATTTTTAATAAATTTTATTTTTATATTTAAAATCGTTTGTAAATTTCGACAAGTTTAGTTATAATTATACTATAAATTAAGTGTGCGAATTTTACGCTTTTAATTATATTTTTTAAAATGTATCGCATACTAACAAAAACAGGGGGAAATTATGAAGAAAATAGCGTACCTTATGAGCATGTGCATTGTGTTTTTCGGTGTGCTTGTTTTTGCTGGGTGTTCTGGTAGTGCAGAAATTAAAAATATAAAAGTTACCACTTTGCCAGAAGTGACTACTTATACAGTAGGGCAAGATTTAATGCTAGATGGCGGGAAGTTTACTGTTGAGTATGCAGATGGTTCAACTCGTACTTTTGATTTGGCGTATGCAGAGCCAAGCATAACAAAATTTGAAAATGCTGGTGCTATTACAGTAAAAATGACTTATCAAGGGTTTAGCGATGTGTTTGAGGTTAGGGTAAATCAAAAAGATTTTACACCAAATTATCAACAATCAATTAGTACAATTTATAACGGACAAGCACAACCTGCTACAATATTCAATTCTACGCAATTACCTAACGGTATGTCTATAAAAAGCATTGAGTACAAGGTATTAGGTGAGGAAGACAGCACTTATTCAAGCACTGCACCTACAAACGCAGGTGTTTACACAGTGCGTACAATTCTTGAAGGCGGAAATAACTACCTTGACAAGACTTTGATTAGTCAATACACTATTGAAAAAGCAAATTATGCTGACTTCGCTACAAACGACTATTTAGCATTCAAAGGAATTGAAAATATTACTTACGGTGCTGATTTCGATTTGAGCAAACAATGGGGCGTATCTCAAACAAGTTCTGCAACAAGTGCAATTCCTTTGAGCGAAGACCTTGCGAAAAATATTACTTATTCATATTTAAAGAAGGGTGATGAATTTGCTACTCCATTTACTCCAACCGCTGATAACAAAATTTGGGCACAGTTAGATGCAGGCGAATATGTTATCACCGTAAGTGGTAAAAGTACAGAAAATTTCAAAGCGTTTACTCAATCTTGTTCTCTTACTGTTCTAGCAAAACAATTAGAATATGGTGTTGATTACAAGATAAACATTACAGACGGTACAACAAGTTATGATTATGTAGCACCCATAAATTCTAATATTCAAACTGTTATTGAAACAGAAGACCCTAGTTCTATTGTTGTAAGTATTGAATTTTTAGGTGATGCAAGTAGATATTGCAGTATTGAAAGCATAACTTACATTACAGGTAGCGGAACAGATATCACAAATGAAATTTCTGGATATGGCAATTATAGAATTTTGGCTAATATGAGTTGTCCAACAGGGAACTATATGCTTCTTCCAGAAACATATAATGCAATCACAATCGCAAGCATAAATTAATTTTAGAGGATAGTATGAAAAATATTTGGGACGAACGTTTTATGGCTATGGCAGAAATGGTAGGTTCGTGGACTAATTGCATTAGGGCTGACCGAAAAGTAGGCGCTGTCATTGTAAAGGATAATAGTATATTAGGTATAGG
>CALWOW010000036.1 GCA_944383295.1 uncultured Clostridia bacterium | reverse complement strand
TATTCATTAGCTGACTTAAACCTTCCAAAGCGTAAAATTCACATTGTATTGGTATAATTACACTGTCTGTTGCTGTTAAAGCATTTACGGTAATTAATCCTAATGATGGCGGACAATCCATTAATATATAGTCATAATTATTTCTTATTGTCTCTAATTGATTTGCTAAAACTTTTTCTCTGTTTTCAATTTGTACTAAAGCAACTTCTGCTCCTGCTAAATCGACATTACTTGCAACAATAGATAAATTCCTTATATTGGTTGCTTGGATTATGTCTGTGATAGTTGCTTCACCTGCTACAATATCAAAAAATGTTTTCATATCTTTTGTTTTTTCTACACCAACCCCGGTAGTTGCGTTTCCTTGTGGGTCTAGGTCAACAAGCAAAACTTTTTTACCATAAGCAGCTAAATATGTTGCTAAATTAACACAGGTCGTTGTTTTACCTACTCCACCTTTCTGGTTGGCGAACGCTATTATTTTTGCCATAGTATTTCCCCCTTATTGTTATTATTATAACATATTAAATATTGTAAAGCAAATATATTTGATTAAAAAATGTAATGTTTACTTAATTTTTTATAGAAAAACTATAGTATTATGTATATTTTTGTAGTTTTAATAATATAAGCATTGTTTCACGTGAAACATTGTTTGTGCGTGGAGTTGTAGACTAAATATAGAACTTTTCTAATATACATTATATAAGCAACAATGTTTCACGTGAATCAATCTAAAGTATATATATTTTTTATTTGGTTATTTGATTTTGCATTTATATGTTTTATTTAATATAATCAAAATAATTTGGTAAATAAAAACACTTTATCACTATTGTGTTTTTGGCGTGTTTTTTGTTTTGTTTCACGTGAAACATTTTTTTAACTATGTTGTATATATATTGTTTAATAATAACTATATTACGTAAGATGATTTTTAAAGTTAAGTAAAGTATTCTCAATATAAAATAATTTTTTTAATTAATTATATGTTTATTGTACTGTTTAAAAATTACTTGTTTTTAATCCGTTGATTATATTATTTAGATGCTTATATTTAATTTCTTAATAGTTTAATTTAAAGTAAATTATGTTTCACGTGAAACATTTTTAAAACTATTAGGTAAAGTATTTTGTATTATATATTTATTTAAAATATTTTTAATTTAAAACTTTCATAAGGTATTTATTAAAAAATATTAATTAATAATGTTTGTTTCACGTGAAACATCGCATTATATATATAGTTAAAAATTGAAATGTATAAATTAATTTTAATATAAATATAGAATGTTTCACGTGAAACATTCTATATTTTGGTAATAAAACAAGTTTGGTGTATTTATATTAAATTTTATATGATTCAATCATATATAATTAATTACTAAAGAAAAAACAGGCATAAACCTGTTATAATGGATTTGTTTTGATTAAATTTTTTGTTCGAGGGTATTTATTTGGTGTTTTTGTGTTTTTTGTGATATATACAATTTTTCTTGTTTGTGCTTCATTGTTTAAATAGATATTATAAGTTTCGATTTTTTTAATGGTAGAATTTAAAATATTTAAAGCATTTTCTGCATTAGATATTTCTTCATCAATTTTTGTTGATTTAAGAGCTATAAATTCCCCGTTTACCTTTACAAATGGTAAGCATAACTCGCATAATACATTTAAAGGGGCTACTGCTCTCGCTGTTACATAATCAAATGTTTCACGTGAAACATTGTTTTGTGGTAATTCTTGAGCTCTCGTGTGTATAGTCGTTATTTTATCTAAATTTAATATATTTATTACATTATTTAAAAAGTTTATTCGTTTATTTAAACTATCTACCAGTGTTATTTCTAAATCTGGTCTCATAATTTTGAGAGGAATTCCAGGTAATCCGGCTCCGCTACCTATATCACATAATTTTAAATTTGCTTCGAAATGTTTATAATTTAAAACACTGTCTATAAAATGTTTGACGACTACATCATCAAATTCGGTTATTGAAGTCAAGTTTAAAAACTTATTTGTTTCAATTAAAATATCATAATATTTAATAAATTTATCAATTTGGTCATTATTTAGCATAATATTATGTTTTTTAAATAAAAAATCTAGTTTTTCTTTATTTGTCATTACTATCCCCTTTTAATTTATTTTTCTTTAAGTAAATAGTAAGAATACTAATATCAGCTGGAGATACTCCGCTAATTCGGCTGGCTTGTGCAAGTGTTAAAGGTTGTATTTTTTGTAATTTTTGTTGCGCTTCTATTCTTAAACCTTTAAGGGCGCTGTAATTTATGCCTTGCGGTATTAAAATATTTTCGTTTTGTTGCTGATTTGCTATTTGTTCTTGTTGAATTGCTATATAACCTTCATATTTAGCTATAATGTTTAGTTGTTGTAAAACTTCATTATTAAATTCATCAAATAAATGAAATTTATCGTTAAAATTGAAAATATCGATATTACTTCTTTTTAATAAAGAACGAACGGAAATCCCTGTTTTGATTGCGTTTTCGTTATGTTCTAATAAGAATTTTTGCAATTCTTCATTTGGGGATAAAATTTTGTTTAAAATTTGCTCTCCCTTTTTTATGTCTTTTTCTTTCTTTAATAATTTTAAATAATTTTTCCTAGTTACCAAATCTGCTTGATATCCTAATCGAGTCAATCTCGAATCTGCATTGTCTTGACGAAGTAGTAATCTGTATTCGGCACGTGATGTCATCATTCGATATGGTTCGTTAGTGCCCTTTGTAACTAAATCATCAACTAAAACGCCAATATAAGCATCGTTTCGCTTTAATATCAGTGGTTTTTTGTTTCTAACATATAAACTTGCATTAATTCCTGCTAAAATTCCTTGAGCGGCTGCTTCTTCATAACCGCTTGTTCCGTTAACTTGTCCTGCAAAAAATAAACCCTTTAATCGTTTGTATTGCAAAGTTGGCTCTAAATCTGTAGAATCAATGCAATCATATTCAATAGCATATGCATATCGCATCAAATGAGCATTTTCCATACCTTTTATGCTGTGTATAAAATCTAATTGCGAATGATAAGGTAAACTGCTAGATAAACCTTGAACGTAAATTTCGTTTGTACTCATAGCTTCGGGTTCTAAAAAGAATTGATGTCTGTTTTTATCCGCGAAACGAACTATTTTATCTTCAATTGATGGACAGTATCGTGGACCTACACCTTTTATTACACCTTGATATAGCGGACTATATTTTAAATTAGCGCGTATTATCTCATGCGTACGCTCGTTGGTGTAGCCCATATAGCAATTTGCAATATTTTTTGGTATGCGCCTTGTGTTTTTGCTAAATGGTGGCAACCCTTCTTCGCCTTTTTGAACTTCTAGCGCATCGAAATTTATTGTGCGCTTATCTACTCTCATAGGTGTACCAGTTTTGAAACGTAAGATTTTTAAACCTAGTTTGCGCAAACTAGCAGTTAATTTGGTTGCGTTTGTAAAACCATTTGGCCCGCTGTTTCTTATGTAATTACCTGTTAAGGTACGGCTACAAAGATAAACACCTGTACAAACAATGACAGTTTTCGCTTTGAATTTCTCGCCCATCCCTGTTTGTATTCCCCAAAGTTTTCCGCTCTTTGTAATTATTTTTGATACTTCTGCTTGCAATATAGTTAAATTTGGTTGATTTTCTAGTGTTGATTTCATTATTTCATGATATTTGACTTTGTCAACCTGAACTCGTAAAGAATGAACTGCTGGACCTTTTGCTCCGTTTAACATTCTTCTATGTAATGTTGCTTGGTCTGCGACATGCCCCATTTCTCCGCCTAATGCATCTATTTCAAACACCAAATGGCCTTTTGCAGTCCCTCCGATACTTGGGTTGCAGGGCAAAAATCCTATACCATCAAGATTTAAAGTTGTGATTAATGTATTTAGCCCTGTTCTTGCACATGCTAAAGCGGCTTCGCAACCCGCATGCCCTGCCCCTATAACAATTGCGTCATATTCTTTTATGTTTTCCATTTTATCCTATCCCTTTTGAAATGCTATAAATATAATTATATCATATTTAATTTAAAAAGTATAGATATAAAATATTAAAAAATAAAAAATGAATGGTAATTTTATTTACAAGTAACAATACTTTTAACAAAAAAATAAAAACGCAAGTAGCGTTTTTATTTTATGCTGATTTTAAAAATTCGTTTGTTAATAATAAAGTGCCGGCGCAACATATGCAAGCTCCTAATATGCCTACAAACATAGATGAAATCCCTACTCCGATTGTAGATATTACTGCACCACTTACTAAACAAGCGGTTGTTTTTAAAATAACTTTATTTGTTTGATCCATTTTAAAACCTCGCTTTGATATTTGTTGTATTATTATATCATTTATATTTAATACATTCAATATGTTTTTTAATATTTTTAGTTTTTAAGACTAATTTTTTTAATTTGTAAAAATCTAAACAAAACGTTTGTTTTAAACAAATGTTTTAAATGCGAAAAAAGTCGATAAAATCGACATTTTAAAAAGTTATCCACATTACACAAACCTAAAAAGTGTCAAATTTTTTACAAAACATTTGTTCTTTGTGGATAAAATGAAGCTTTTTCCACAATTTATCCACAGAGTTTTCCACTTTTCCACATTTTAAATAATATAAAAAAACTTAAAAAATTTACAAAAAATGTCGATAAATGTTTTGTTTTATAAATAAATATATGATACAATATTTACATAATATATTTATAATTTTTAGGGCAGTATCACATAATAAAATAGAGGTATAAGGGAATGAACAAAAGTTTAAAAGTTAGTACTTGGATATTTGTACTTGCAATATTTGGTTTTGCTAGTTTGTTTAGCGGTATTTATTTGTCTCTAAAAACCGAAAATGCAAAGGCATTTGCTACATACTCAAGTATTTGGTTGGATAATGCAACAGCTTGGAATGAGTCTGTTGAAAGTGCTGGTACAAAGGACAAGCCATATTTAATTGACACTCCTGCACAGTTGGCTCAATTAGCCAAAAATGTAAACAGCGGAATCGATTACCATGGGGTATATTTTCAATTAAGAAGTAACATAGATTTGTCGGGACATAATTGGGTACCTATTGGGAATGAGGCAAATCCTTTTAAGGGTATCTTTTATGGCGCGGGGAAGACAATTTCAAACATGACTGTCGATGCAACAAGAATGAACGCAACTTCTACCGATGGTTTGATTGATTTACGTAATTTTAGACAATATTTGGGTTTGTTTGGTTATGTTGACAATAATGGGACAGGAGCAGATGCTACAACAGTAAATCAAATTACTTTTGAAAATGCGTACATAAATGCTTGTGAATATACTCAATATGCTGGTGTATTGGCAGGGTATTATAATGGAATAGCTTTAGAAAATATTACCATAAATGAAATTGCTGGCGAAAATACAAATGCTGGCGCCACTATTTTGTTTCAATTAAGCGAAGGCTCAAGTATGTCTGCTAATTTTACCGTTGGCGGATTAGTAGGAAAGTTGGGGACTGCTTGTACAATGAACACAAGTAACAGCGGTAAAAACGAAATGGCTACAACTATCAACGCAAATGTATATAATTTAAGTGGAAATAAAATTTACATAGGTGGTTTGGTAGGTGAAAATGCTGGTACTATCAAAGAAAGCAGACGTACAAGTGGCGAAATCAAGGCTTATATTGGTACAATAGGTGGTATTGTTGGTAGAAATACGGGAACAGTTTTAGATTGCTATAATGCAGGTAAAATTTTGATTGACCCTAATTTGCCAGCAAGCGTTACTTTGAATGCTGAATTGAATGGAGCGGAACAAACTTTTATAGGCGGTTTGGTAGGTGAAAATAGCGGTGGTACTGTAAAAACTCAAAATTTCAACGCTGTATTCGGCGGAATATCTTCTCAAAATGAAGCGCAAATTTTCCAAACCTGCCGAGGAAGTATAGGTGGTATTGTTGGATTTAATAGAGGAACTATTGAAAGCGTAACAAATAATGCGTTTGTAAAATGTACGGGTGATGATGTGCAGTTTATGGGCGGTATATGTGCTTTGAATGCTGGAATTGTGCGTAGTAGTATAAATATGGGGACTGTTGGGTCTGATGGAAGTTCAAATTTCCTAGTAACTGCCGTAGGTGGTATTGTTGGTATTAATGACGGTACTACTCAAGGAAATGGAAGTTATGGACAAGGTCAAGGTTATGTTTATGGCTCGCAAAATAGTGGTGTTGTAGGACAAGATATAGTAGCAATGTATGCTGGTGGTATCGCTGGTGTAAATGCTTATATAACAACCGGCGACAATATTTCTGCATTTGAAAGTGGTGCGCCACTTGGTGTAGTAAAAAATAGCGGTTTGATTAGTGCTTCTACTTATTCTGGTGGAATTGTAGGTTGGAACTTTGGTAGCGTTTATGGGGCTTATAACGAAGGTACAGTAAAAGCAACAAGCGGGGCAACAAATGCAATAGTTGGTGGTGTGGTTGGTGCTTCGGGAAATGGTCGCTTTAACAACTGTTTTAATGTAGGTGAAGTTGGTACAGGAAGTTATGTGGGTGGCTTTGTAGGACAGTTGTACGGTGGTAGTATCAAGACTATTATTCGAAATTGCGCAAATTATGGTAATGTAACAGGTGATGATTATGCGGGTGGATTTGCTGGATACGTGACTTCGGGTGATATTCAATATGGTTTCACCGTATCCAAAGTTTCAAGCACTTCTAGCGAAACGGTGCGTGGTGGAGTTGTTGGATATGTAGCAACAGTCGATGGCGATTCTTCAAGACCTAGCGCAAATGTAAGTTTAAATAATTTAGCATATTCATCTAGTATTGCGAATTATGTAAATGATGTGTTTGGAGTAACTGACAATGGAATGACCGCTGTTGGTAACTTTAAATCAATGTTTGGTGAATATAAATACGACAGTTATAGTTTGACTTTACCAAAAGTAGATACAATGCGCGGAAATCAATACTATTCGTTTTATAAAGTAGGTGATATGGGCGCAGAAACTGAAAATACTAATTGGTATTTTGAAGCAGGAAATAATGATAATGACAATAAATATTATTATCCTATATTACGTTTGTTTAAAATGGGCGAAACAAACAGTCTAGATGTTTATGGTTCTACCGCTTCTGCAATGATTCCAACAGGAGGGTTAGAATATCCTAGCGAAAGAATTTATAAAGTAACATTTACAAACAATGTACCTTTCTGGAATGGCACTTCAAAAGACCACAATAAAGAAGTGATTTGCGACCCTCAATATGTTGTAAGAGGACATTGTGTTAGTGAACCAACGGGGTACACAATTCCTGAAGGATTTACGATGCAATGGAAACAATCTGATAGCGATATGCTTACAGATGCAACTGATTGGACTTTTGATATAGCTGTTAATAAAAACTTAAATTTGTTTATTGAATGGACTGAAAAAAGATATGCAATTCAATACTATTTGCAAACTAATGGTGCAGGCGAGTTTGAAAAAATGACTACCGAAGAGGTTGCTTTCTTTGGCTTGAACACAAGTTCTACATTTAGTATAAATCCTGATGCTATGGGCAGTTTAAATTTAATTAATGTAAATAGTCGTGAATACGGATATGCGTTTGATGGTTGGTGGATAAGTGATACAGCAAGCGGAATAGGGGCTTCATTAGAGCAAAGTTTGAAAGGTACTGCTTATAGTTTAAACAAAGCATTTCCTGAAGATATAATTTATGTTTATGGTACAAAAACCGCAGAACAATATACCGTATATTTGTATGCTGG
>CALWOW010000035.1 GCA_944383295.1 uncultured Clostridia bacterium | reverse complement strand
ACGGACGCTCGAGAAATAAATCAAACATGAGTGAAAAAGACATTACGCTCTCGCTAGTACGCAAAATAGTTATACATTTTGCTACAAGTCCTCTTGACCGCACCAGACAGACCTTTTTAGGTCTTTTTTTTAATACTAAATTTACCAAATATTTATAAAAAAACAAATATTGACTATTTTGTCGAAATATGTTATAATATTTCTATAAAACTTAGGCGGTTAGTATGATTCAAACGCAAAATCCTAATAAAACCAGGTTATCAAAGGTATATAAATCTCAAAAACTTACTTTTGAACAAAACGTTGATTTTAGACAAGAAAACTTGGAGCGTGAACGTGTATATAGGATATATTCACCCGCAATTTCAAAGGAAAAGAAAAAAGAAAAGACTCCATGTTTTAAAATTGATGCGTTTAGTTTGCGTGAAAATTTAATGGTATCTAATCTTCCCTTAATTGAGCATGCACGTATGCAAAAATACAATATAATATGCTCTCCTTCTAAATACAAGGCTATGGCTCGTGCGCCAAAATATATTTTTGATTCTTTTCATTTTAATTTTGAATTTAATCATCATATTTTTAGCAAAACTCACTACTATGCAATCGCCCCAACATTAGACAATGGAAGCGATAAAACACTACCGGTATTATATAGATTTAGCGTTTGTAGAGAATTAGGTAATCCACAACACTTTTCTATCACTCTTTATGCTGTAGTTGGTGGATATGAAGATGGATTTTATTTTATCAGTAGATTAGACAACGATAGACCAGCTTGCGCCCATAAAATAAAAACACCTTGTATTAAAAATGCTAAAACCATAAAAGCAAATCGCACAAAGTTTAAAGAAGCAGAAAATATATCAGTTATTCCTTTCCCACATCTACATAGGCCTCATTTTAATGCTGATGAATATGATGAACGTGAATACTCACGACCTATATACCTTGAAAAATTAAAGGACAAGCCATTTGAAAAATGTCTAGATGCATTTTTAAATATCTACAATATTAATCCAGAAATGATTTTAACGCAAGATAATTGCAAAATCTCAACTGTTTTAGATATCGCAAAAACATACCATCACAAACAAATTACAGAATTTGATAAAGATGATATATTTGAAAAAATTGCACTTGACGAATATATTACTTATAATGACTGCAATGTTTACGAATATAAAAGCAATAGCTGTGAAGTTCCAAACCAAAAATGTGGCACTCCATACCTACGTTATTAAATGAATAAAAAAGAACGCAAACTTTTATGCGTTCTTTTTTAGTTATTCTTGTAAAGTTCCAAATTCAACATTCACATAATTTTGATAATCTTCTATGCCAAACATATCATCATAAATACCATTTGTATTATAAACCTTTAAGTCACCTGTATTTGAACAATCACTAACAATACCAGAAATACTTGCATTGTTTGTTAAGAAGCCAGCAATACCACCTGCATAATTATATGCGGTTATATTTCCGCTATTTGTACAATTAGCAATATTTATTGTAATAAGGTTAACATTAGAACCATTATCACCTGTATTCATCGACCCCCAGATACCGCCAGCATTCTGCCCTGTTATTGCATCAGGATTTGATAAATAATATTCGAGATAGTCATAATAAACTGTTTCTTTTGACTCTGTCCCATAAATGTCAGTAAATTGTGTGTCGCTACCTGTTATTTGAGTAGTAAACTTACTACTTACATTTGCATTATTTGAACAATTAGAAATATTAACTATTATATTTTTATTCTTGTAATCTACTTCACCTATTATGCCTGCGCCACAGTAATCCCAGAATACAATTTCACCGCTTAGGGTGTGTAAATTTTCTAAGGTTACATCGCCATTCGCCTGTCCAACAAATGCACCCACTGCATAAGCGCCTTCAATATTTACTCTTGCGATTTGGGTATTTTTGATTGTTGCGCCATCAACACAACCAAACAAGCCTACACCCAATGTATAGAATAAACCATTTTCAGATATCTTCAAATCATAAACAGTATGATTTGAGCCATTAAATGTCCCACCAAAACTATTGTAAACACGTGAGTCACCTAAATTCGCCATGCGAATACCGATAGGAGTCCATTCAAAATTACCTAAATAAATATCGTTGCTTAACGAAATAGTTTTACCTTCAAAATTATTTCCTTCTTCTACTAATTTTGCCAATCCAGCCAACTCTTGCGCTTTAGAAAGCGTAAACGTGTCTAATTCATTGTTATACCAAGAAACATCTTGTGTTGAGCCGTCCCAAATATTAATTTGAGAAGAAGTAGTTGCAGATTCAAACAATTCATTTGTTTCCTTATATTTTGCTAAGATTGTTATGTCACCAGTACAATTTTCAAAAACATTTGAATCTTGCCAAGTAGTTCCATTATCTTTACTAAAACAAAGTGTTTTACCCTCAACTATAGGTGCATCGACTGTAATTGTTGTACCTTCAACTAACAAATTAACATTTTCTGGTGCTTGTTGTATTGCTTTTAAAACTACCTTTATTTCATTTGAAGCATTTGAAGCAAGTTTATTTTCATCACCTGCCAATCTAACAGACACAAGATATTCTGTGCCATAATTCCCTATAAAAGTATTTGTAGATTGCCATACTCCTGCGTTATTTGAAGTAGAAAATCTATATTCTAATATTTCACTTCCACTTGTCACCTTATTTACGGTTATAACATTGTCTAAAACTATTATTTCATTTTCTTGTAAAACTGGTGCAGTTTGTGTGTCTTTAATAGTTACTGTAACATTTTGAGAAGAAACAGAAGCATTTGTAGTTGCCGTTTCTTTGTAACGAATAACAACTTTGTAGGTTTCTCCCCTATTTGCAATCAAACTGTTTTCATCAGTCCAATTTACTCCATTGTCAAAACTGTACTCTATTCCTTCCAAATCAGTAATAACAGTTATAGTTGCGGTTTCGTGGTTTACAATTACATTTCCTGCAGTCAATACAGGTCTTGGAGCATTACTCAATTTAGGTATTGTTACAGTAATCATGTTGGAATTATTAGACTCAACAGCATCTTGTGTTGCTTTTTGTCTCACAACTATTTGATATGTAGAACCATATTGCAAATTGCTAAAAACATTAGAATCTTGCCAAGTGGTTCCATTATCTTTACTATATTCGGCATTTTCAATTTCTTTTACGGTAATTGTAGTGCCACTTACAGAAACATCTTGACTAATTAATGTTGGTGTAGGCAAAACTGCTTTCATAACTACATTAATTACATTACTTTTAGGTGATGCTTGCTTTTCATCGGTTTCCTTATATCTAATAACAACCGAATAATTGCCAGGAGTCACATCATAAAAAGTTTTTTCAACTTGCCAAGTAACTCCATTGTCTTTACTATACTCATACAAAAAGGTATCATCTAAGTTGATAGTTATAGTTTTTGATTGATAATTTACAGAAATTTCATTTTGTGATAAAGTAGGTGCATCTTGTCCTTGTTTACCACAACCAACAAACATAAAACAAGTACAAATTACTACAAACAGCGGTAATATTGTAGAAATTTTGTTAAATTTCATGTTTTTTCTCCTTTTTTTACTTTTTGTATATAGATTATACAATTAATTTTAACTTAAAAACGCAACAAAAGTCAATTATTTAAAATACATTGATAAAACAAAAAAGGGACATTATCCCTTTAAACTAAACAAATTATTTCTCTCTGGGTGTGTCAAAGCACTCAAAATATGCTCGTGTACCTGATGTATTTGCGGAGCTATTCCCTGTAACATTTGTTTTATAAACTCTCTTTGAGTGTTTTTATCCGCAGGACAAGGGTTATGAAAAACAGGTAAATGTTTTGCATTCGCACTTGTTTCTTTCTCCCATACTAGCAATAGAGGGCGAATAACTGTAAGTTTAGTTTTATCCCAAAAAGTTACAGGTTTGAAGGTTGCTAATCTACTTTCATAGAACATTGATAAAAAGAAAGTTTCTACTAAATCATTAGCGTGATGACCTAAGGCAATTTTATTGCAACCGAATTTTTTAGCTGTTTCCGCCAAAATCCCCCTTCTCATACGAGTACATAGACTGCAAGGATTATTTTCCTTTCTAATTTCAAAAAGAATTTCATATATTTGCGAATTGATTATTTCATACTGTACATTTAGATTTTTACAAAATTCAGCAATTTTTGAAAAATCAGACTTTCCATTAAATAAATCAATGGTAACAGCAATGATATCAAATTTTTTTGGATAATACTTGCGTAAATTTGCCATTGCTTCCAACAAAGTCAAGCTATCCTTACCACCACTCAATCCTATCAAGATTTTATCACCATCTTGAATCATATTGTAATCATCTAATGCTTTTCGCACCTTACCTTGAATTTTTTGCATACAACCTCTTTAATATGTTTTAATTATTTTATCACAAACCTAGTAAAATTCAATATGTTTTATACGTATTTAGTCAAAAAATAGCACAATGTAACAATTTCTTACATACTTTAATCTTAACAAGCATAGATTTTAACAGAGGTTTTTATGGATATTGTATTAGAAGTTGCAGAGTATTACATTAACAACAAAAGCACCGTTAGAGAATGTGCAAAGTATTTTGGTAAAGGCAAAAGTACTATTCATAATTATTTGCATATTTTACTACCTAAAAAAAGTCCAAGCTTATATAAAAAAGTGAGTGCATTAGCGCAACTCAACTTTAAAGAAAAACATATTCGTGGCGGACTGGCTACCAAAAGGAAGTTTGAAAAAACTAATCCTTTGGTCTAGGTCTAGCGAAAATAAACCAACATACAAATAAAATAACAGTAATACCAGCAAAAACGGCACTCAGAATTATCCAAATTGGGTCCGCTTTTTTTATCCATTTTGCATACAATGTTACATCGCCGACAAATACATAATTGTCACTTACATAACTTGATACGGTTAGATTTGGATTAGTGTACCAACCACCAAATGTATAACCATCTTTAGTTGGAGTATAATCATTTAATATACCGCCCTCGCCGTATGCATTTGTGCCATATCTAACCGTAAAAGAAGAATACAAGTCATCTTCAAAATTTACTGTTTGTATTCTTTCTTCATATTTAGCATACAAGTCTATATTACCTGTAGTGCCTTTTTGAATACTCAAAACTTCTTGCGTTAATTCGCTATTTGAAAACCAACCAACAAACGTATATCCAAATATTATAGGTTTAATTTGTGTCAAATCAACTTCTTCTTCAACAGTATAGGTCGTTTTTGATGGTGTTGTAACTCCATCAGGTAAACCTAAGTAATTTATATTATATTTTATAGTATCAAAAACCGCATATAGAATTATGTCACCGCTATAATCAGTTGAAAGAATATACCCTGTACCCTCTGCATTTTCTTCCAAAGCCTGTAAATTTCCATTTACATACCAACCTTCAAAAGTATAGCCCACACGATTTACAGGTGCTTTTATAGTCAAAGGTAAATCCGTTGCCGTATAACTCGTCGGATTACCATTTAATTCTTCTGGTAGCATATCCTGCTCTGTTTCACCGGCAACCTTGTAAGATATGGTATAAACTTCACCATCTGCCAACGCAACATTTAGACTAGTATTATTAAAACTAGTACCGAAACAAAAAATTAATAAAACGACTAAAAAGCAACTTAATAAAATTATATTTGATTTTATTCTAATATTATTTTTTAGCATTCAATAAATCCCCTGTTTTTTATATTATTATAACCAAATCTTGACATAAAATCAAACAAAACAAACAAAAAGTCCGCACTTTAGCGAACTTTTTTACTTTTAGTCAGAAATTATAATATTTTTTATTTCGTTTAACTGTTCTAAATCAATTAATTCGATTTTGCGCTTTGCATCTTTGTATGCCAAACGTAGTATCTCGGGATATTTTTTGTCTTGAACTTTTTCTAACATAATATCAACCAAATTAAGCAATTCATCTTTAGTTTTATAGTCGATTGAAGTTAATATTTTTTCAAAAATGCTATAACTCATTTCAATTACTTTTGGATTGTTTGGTGTTAAATTTTCTTCCATTTTTATCTTCTCCTATCAAATTATTTCATAAACTCATCAAGAGTTGTATTCTTTGATTGCTTTGCATTTGATGATTGTTGTGGAACATAATCTTCACGCCCCAACATCATAAAGTAACCATTATTTAATATAATTTGCACTGCATTTTTGTCCAAATTATCCATCACTACTTCTTTTCCACCTTCTGCTTCCAAATACTTCTTGAAAGTTTCAGTTGTGAATTTTTGACCCAACTTATCTTCATTTGCCATACGGAACTCAACAACTTTGTTTGCTAAACTTTGAGCCACTTTCTTTAAATCTTCTACGACTTTATGCTCAACAGCATATTTTGTACTATCATCAAACTCGGTATGTTGATTTTTTGCAACTTTACCTGTTGTTTTATCCATAATACATTTAACATTTGCGGATAATTCTCTTTCAGCATACAATTCTTTTGCTCTATCATCCAAAATAGTGCGTTCCATACCTTCGGCTTCGTTAGATTGCTTAATCACCTCACGGCCTTCTGCGTATTGTCTAACCCAATTCTTACCAACTATGCTAGCGACTAAATCTTGACAAGCATTTAATACACTGTCAGGGCATTTTGATTTGTCACCACGAACAAAACCATTATAGTTTTCAGGTAGTCCTACTTTGCTGTAAACAACTTCTTCTTTTTCTTGGTTATCATCAACTATTTCTGTATTCTGTATATTAGTTGTTCCTAATTCTTCAACATGTTGCTTTTGTTCGGCATCTTTTTCTTGTTGTTCTTTTTCACGCATTCTTCTCAATCTTTCTTGATGGTATTCGTAGAATTTTCCACCCTTTTCGTGAGGTAACACGTGTCTTTTTCTTGGCAAAGTATTTTCTGCTGGAGTTTTATTGAGTTCATCAACATTAATAACTGGCTCTAATATTTCATCGTCTTTGGTTTGTTCTAAAATTTGTTTACCTTCTACAATCAAATTATCTATTTCTTGATTCATTTTATCAGTTGCAGTTTGTTCATCTATTACTGATTTATCTTTAGAAGAATTATGCTCTAGCTTCATCTTGTCAAGTTTTTGTTTTTGTTGCTCAATAAATTCTTGCTCTTTTCTTTGCTTCTCTTTTCTTTCATTTATAGCATTAATAATCGCATTCTTTTGCTGTTCTGCTAAAACTATTTTTTCTTTTACAAGTTCACTATCATTTTTAGACTCATTAACTTTCGGCTTTTGTTTATTAGCAAGTACTTCTGCCAATTGTTGTAGCGTAAAACCAAATTTTTGATTATTTTGTATAGCATATTTTGCATACAAGGAAGCTTCTTCATTAGTAAACAATACATCTTTTACATTTGTTATGATGTTGCTTTCACCTTCTATAGATGGCATATAATAAACGCTTTCAGTGCATAATTTACCATTTTTAGTATAAAAATTGCCGTTTGAAGTCATGATTCTAGTATTTTTATCTTCTTTTAAATCAATCTTGTACTTGTTTGTTATGATTGTATTGTTTTCTATATAGAAACATAACCACAAATATTTATTAAACTCTTCTTCTGTAGATTGTCCGCCATTAATAAAATACTCGGTTGTAGAATCTGGATGATGAAGTATAATTTGAATATCGTAATCACTAGTTTTGTAAACATCTAAAACATCATTGTTGTTTTTCAATGCGTGCAAATGCTTTGAGTTTACAACATCAACATCTTTAATATTACTCAATAAAGTTTTTAAGTTATCTAGATTTGCGTTACTTTTAATATTTAATGCTGTTAAAGGTTGCTCAAAATATTCAGGATTTTTTGAATATGCTGGAGCAATTTTAACTTCTGTTTTTGCTTCTTCTTTTGCTTTACGTTCAGCTTCCTCACGAGCTTTTCTTTCCTGCTCTTCACGTTGCTTACGAGCTATTTCTTCAGCTTGACGGCGTTGTTCTTCCATTCTTCTTTGTTCTGCCTCAATTTGCGCCTGTCTTTCTCTTTCTTCTTTTGCTTTACGTTCAGCTTCTTCACGAGCTTTTCTTTCTTGCTCTTGCTTTAATTTTTGCTCTGCTTCTGCTTGTCTTTGTTTTTGAGCTTGGAGTGCTAATTCCTCAGCCTCTTTTTGTTGTTTTAATAGTTCTTCAGCTTTTCTTTGCTCTTCTTCACGTGCCTTTTGTCTTTCTTTACGACGTTCTATCTTTCTTGCCTTACGTTCTTGCTCTTTTTGTTTGCGTTCTTCTTTTGCCTTTGCTTCTTTCTCTTTTCTTTCTCTTTCTTTTTGCTCACGTCTAGCTTGAGCTTCTGCTTTTTTCTTTTCATTTTCTGCTATACGTTGCAAACGCAAGCGTTCGGCTTCTTCTTGCTTTTCTTTGAGAATTCGCTTCTTTTCCTCTTGTTCTGCAATTTTAGCTTTTTCATTCTCTTTCGCTTCTCGCTCTTCTCTTGCTTTACGTTCGGCTTCTTCTTTAGCTTTTCTCTCTTGTTCTGCCTTCGCTTTTTGTTCTGCCTTTTGCTTTTCCTCAAGAGCTTGTCTTTCTTTTTCTTCTTTTGCCTTACGTTCAGCTTCTTCACGAGCTTTTCTTTCTTGCTCTTCACGTTGCTTACGAGCTATTTCTTCAGCTTGACGGCGTTGCTCTTCCACTCTTCTTTGTTCTGCCTCAATTTGCGCCTGTCTTTCTCTTTCTTCTTTTGATTTACGTTCAGCTTCTTCACGTTCACGTTGTTTACGTTGTTCCTCTTCACGTGCTTTTCTTTCACGTTCTTCTCTTGCTTTTTGCTCTGCCCTATTTCTTTCTTCACGAGCTTGTCTTTCTTTTTCTTCTCGAGCTTTTCTCTCTCGCTCTTCACGTTGCTTTTGTGCCAACTCTTCAGCTTTGCGACGTTGTTCATTTATTTTGTCGTAAATAAAACTATGATTTCTTGTTTCATTGTTTAGGGTGTATTCACCTAAAATATTCGTCATTTGCGGAACTTTTCTAGCATAAATTACAGAATTAATATTGACTAAATTATCTGTAGCAACACCTTTTAATTCTGCAAATTGTTTTAAATCAACTTGAAAATCTTGAGCAAAGCTATTGATACTTTCAGCATAATAATCGGCTATTAAAGGCATATAAGTATTTTCATTAGAAAGATTGTTGAAATTTAACAAAGCTTCTGTCATAAATGTTTCGTGCAAAATATCTGCATCATCTTTTTGTAAATTGAACATATAGCATAAATCAGAAGCAATTAGACAAGCTGCAATCCTACCAAGTTTTTGTTTATCAGCCTCGAATGCTTCTTCGCTTGGTAAATTTTCCGCATTTTTATCTAAAGCCTTTTCGGTCATTTCGAGGTAACGATTTACAGAAACTTCACTCAACGCTTTCAAAATCATATAAATTTGTTCGCCTTGAGTATTGTTGCTTGAAACAGTCATATTGTAGTTTGCTGTTACACCTGATGAACGAGCATTGCCTACTCTTTTAAGATAATTTTTAATTCCACGTAGAGAACTAAAAATTTTGCGTTTTGTAAGAGTAACCTCGCCAGCTTCTAACGTATCCGAAGTCCTTATGTTTATCTTTGCATGTTGAGCAATTGTTTTAAGCACATTGTCAAAGTTTTCAATAACAGCCATATTAGGAAATTCTTTCAATTCCTTGTTCCCTAATTTTGGCGGATTATAATTTGCTGGTATATCTTGATTTAACCAGTCAACGTCATTTAATAATATTGGATTTGCAATTACTCGCTCCAAAAAAAGCATAGCGGAGAAATCATCAACAGACATATAATCTTCGTTTAATGCTAAACTAGCCCAATTATCTGTGTCTGGAGCAATATATTTTCTACCTGAAATGGTATTTAATCTTTTTTGAGTAGCTGCTTGATTTAATTCCATATCACGCATTTTACCTAACATTGATTTTGAATTAAACCCATTAGCAAGCAATGATAAAGATTCACGAATATCATTTGCATCTTTATTTAATAGATTAAGATTAATATATTTTTCTAAATCAGCATTATTAAATTTACCACTAAAATCATACAAATTTTTTGCATTTTCAAAATCAGGACCATAAAAATCATCGCCGATAACGTTTGTTAAATTTTCAACATAATTACCTTTACCAAATGGCCAATAATCAAACATATGTTTACCCGAAGTTTCATCAGTAAACCAAAAAACTTTTTTGTTTAAAGCTGTACGCAAAGGTTGGAGTTCCTCATTTGTACTAAAAAGTCGTTCTTTAGTATTGCTACCAACTTTTACAGCTGTACTTCTAATTTTCTTGCCCGCTACTTTTACTTTTGAACCAACAGGTGAAAGTTTGGTGCCTGTTACTTTTGCCACACTTTTAACTCTCTTGCCAACAGGAGAAAGAGTAGATTTAACCTTACTCCCTGTTGCAATCATTTTTTGCTTTAATTCATTTAAAATATTACCACTCATAAATATACCCCTACTATTTATTTGTTTCCTCTATGAATATATTATAACACATTTCTGTATAAAATGCAATATGCTTTCCCAAAAAACTTTGGTTACCGATTTGTGCAACAAATTTTTAAAAAAACAGCACTTTTTTTGTGCTGTTTTTATTTCAATCCTGCAACTTTTTGGATTGTTGGATTTGCTTCAATAGTGAATGTAGTTCTACTATAAGGACTTGCAATAAAGAAACAAGTACCACGGCCAGCGGTTACAATTGTATCCTGCTCATCTTTATTGATTTCACCAGCATTTCGGTACAAACCAACAAGGTCTGTAATATCATTTGGAGAAAGTGAGAAAATCATTGAATATTGACTCGCATTAATAACAGCACTCGCCTGTCTTTCAATCTCCTTACTACCAATAAAGTCCTTGATGTTTTGGGTAATAACAATCTGCATACCTTCATATTTACGAATACGTTTTGCCATTTGCGCCATAAATTCAAGGGCAACAGGATATTTAGGGTTAATGAATAAGTGCGCCTCATCAACTGTAACTATTATCTTTCGATGAGATTTATACTTGTCGTTAAAGTCTTTGTTTTTTAAGATTTCGTTATCAAGGTATTTGAATACAAGTAGCATTTGCGCACTTGCTACGGACATATTACGGTTTGAAAGCAATGATTGGAAATTAAAGCAAACAAAATTTTCATCTGTTTCAATACTCGTTGGGCCATTCCAAAGTTTTGAGTTACGACCACCTGTCGCAAATTTTTGTACATAAACCTGTAAAATCTGCAAGTTTTGTTTAAAATACTCATCAGTTTCTTTTTCAATTTTTTTGTTAATTAAATTAAACAAATCATCAAAAATAGGATAATCTTCTGGCTTTAATTTATTTAAATCTGTATTATTGTCTATACCCTTGTTTTTGTAAATTTCAACAACTAAAGAGTTTAAAATTTCAAACGCATCACCGCTTATACCCTCAAATATGATACGGAAATACTCTTCCAAAAATTGCAAATGCATATTGTAGGTATCACTTGATTTTTTGGCAAGTTCGCTCTTTTTCTTCTCTTTTTTAGCCAATTCCTCTTCGGTTTCATCACCTGTGATTTCAACATTTTCATCATCATCAGAAAGAGTTGTCATTATGTGGAATGGATTTAATATTCCGTGGACAGAACTACCAACGTCTATATATTTACCGCCAAGATTTCTTGTAAGGTCTGTATATTCTTTTTCGGGGTCCAAAATAAATATACGTGTATTATCAGCGGCCAAATTTGCTAACAAAGTTTTGGTAGCATAAGATTTACCACTACCAGACTTACCTATAACTATCATATTTGCGTTTACACGTTCATCGTGCAAAGGGTTGTCCTTATCAGTGTTTACAAAAAAGTCTATAAATACGGGATAAGAGTTGTAACCAACATAAAATCCTTTCGAATCTTGTAAGCTATTTGAAATAAATGGGAACATAGCAGCGACAGAAGTTGTTTGAATGCTACGACTTCCTTCTTCCACAGTATCAATTTTACTAATATTTGTACTAACAAATGCTTCTACTTGCCTACCAAACATTTCACTATACTTAAAGCCGTTTTGCTTTAAGATTGCACGTACTTCTTTTTTAACTGCTTCTTCACACATAATGTGAACATGCACATCATACAAATCTTCATTACCAACTTTCAAGTCGCTCAATAAGTCCGTCAAAGTTTCATGTTGTGTTTTTAAGTCAATTTGTTTACTTGATTTGAATGTTGAACGCATACGTCCTTCAAGTTCTACAATAGAGCGGTCGATTGTACGCTCGCTTTTTTCTTTTTGTTGTGGTACTAAATTAACAACGACTTTTGTACTACCCAATCTAAAGAATGGCCAAGCCCAAGCGTTAGGAACAGAAACAGGATAATCTGTAATAACAAAGTTTGAATATGGTTTGCCATCTATAATTGTTTTATTAGTTTTAAATACTACTTCTTCAGGTATTGTCCAATCAACATACTGTGCCATACTTTGCAAACCCAAATCTGACTCATTAAAGTCTTGACCAAAGTTCGCTTTTAAAAATACCGCTAAATCTGCATCTTTTAGTGGCCAAGACATTAAAGGCACAATACCGCTAGACAATGCTCTACGAATACCGTCGATTGTAGTACGCAAGCCCTCACGGTCTTTATCAAATACAACAATGTAAAAATGGTCCATGTATGTGCGTTCCATATTTGAAAAATCTTTTAATTGTTGCATTCTTGCTTCGAATATTCTACTTCGAGCATCCGCTTCTTCTTTAGTCATTTCGCCATCACTTGCTAATTCTAAAATTGAGTCGAATTTTCTATCCTCATTGTAGATATAACCATCCATAACCATAGGTTTAGCAATCTTTACTATGCTTGCCTGCTGACCAACAGCGACTAATCTCAAAGCATTTGCCACCGTACGAATAACACCCTCTTGTTTTTCTTCATTTAACAAACCGAATTCAATGGGGCGAATTTCTACAGCTGCAGCATAATAATCTTTAAAGTCAATCATATCATTTGAGATGTTAGTATACGGTATAATTTGTTTAATGTCCTCGTGCTTTCGCTGTATATGTTTTGAATATTTCTTTTTATAAGCAAAAAATTTAAACAAAATACCCAAAGTCGCATACAAACGTTTCCCATCTGCTATCGGCATAAATAATGAGCCAACAATAGCCACCCACGCAATACTCAAATAAATTTTCATATCCTGCGGAATACCCTGGCTAACAATAAGTAAAACTAAAACGCCAAGCCCGATAGCTATAAAAATAATGTCAGCTAAAGTAATACCTTTGTAGAACTCCATTTTTACTTTTGTTCTGCGAGGAATATATTTCATTTATCACACCTCTACTTTTTCTATTAGTATTATGTTTAATTATATAATAAATACTTTAAAATTCAAAACGATTGAGTTAATTTTTCTAAATTAAATTGAAAATTTTTAAAATCTAATCTTTTTAATTGCAAAATTACATTAAATAAGCAAAAATTTATGCTTTTAACAAAAAATAAAAGAGATATGTCTTATATCTCTTTATTATTTTTAAGATTTCTTTTTAGTATTGTCTTTTAAGTTATTGAGAGTCTTATTTGCTTCTGTCAACTCTGCCTTAGTTTCAGTTGTAACATTAGATAAGTTATTAATTCCTTGTGCAATCCTATCTAATTTTGCTTGTACTGAACGATTTGTAGCATTCGTATTGTTTGCAGCACTAGTTATTGCTTGTCTAATACCACTGTCATCAATTTTAAGTTTTTTGTCTCCCAAGCCACCAACAGTATCAGCATGAACATTACCAGCATCAACATTACCATTTATATCAGCATCAGCATCACGCATTTCGGCATCGCCCTCAAGGTCAACTCTATTTGAATCAGCGTCAACATTCTCAAACTCTGCTGTAGTTTCGGTAGATTGAATATCAGCATCGTTTAGACTTGCATTATCAGCATCGGTAGATATTGTTGGAGTTTGTGCTTCTATATTATTTACATCGATAACATAATCTTTTTCATCTCTTGCATCGTCAACAATTCTTACATCTACAGGGCCACCTGAAGTAGGTGTATAAGGCGGAGGAGTTGGCCCTGGCAATCCTGGGTCAGTTGTGGTTGGTGTAGGAGCGGTAGGATTTGCCATTCTTAATTGTTGGTCTGACAAAGTTTTTGCATCGCTCCTTTTTGCTTTGGTTGCAGAAATCTCATCTTCGATGCCGTACTTCATTTCAATTTCTTCTTTGGTGTCTTTTCTCTTTTTCTTCTTTTCCTTACCTTTGAAGTAACCTGTAATGCTTCCAGCAATAGGAGCACCTTTACCAAACGACTTAGCAGCCTCTTCCATTGCTTTATCATTAATAAATGGCAATGATTCTTTCAAGCCTTCTAAACCATCTTTCATACTCTTTGTACTTGCATGCATTTGCACACTACGCATTTCACCAGTAGCATTTCCTTCTTTATCATAAACAGGAACTTGCCCACCATTGTTAATGTAATCTCTAGTCTCTTGCATACGTTGTTTTCTAGTTGCAACATCTTGTTGGAATTGAATATTTTCTGGATTATCAGCAGTATGAGTAATGTGTCGTTGTCCCCAAGCACGAATAGTATCCCTTGCTCCTATACCTACCCCACGGCGAACACCCTCTTCATCAGCACTGGTAGCTAAATTACCTTGTTCATTAAACATCAAATCTTGCATTGCTTTCTTTGTATTACGTCTATCCCTACCTCTGTCAATACCATATTTGGCTGCTCTCAAAGGCATCATACCAACATTGCCGACTTGACCGAATATTTTAGCACCAGTTTTAGCGGTTTGTTTCGCTTCTTTTATTGTCTGCTCACCTTGTTTTAATGCATCACCTTGACCAACCAAATCAGTAACCATATCAGTTAAAGACCTAATTGAAACTAGACCAGTAAATATAAATATCAACTGACATATTGCATTGTATAAGCCATTAATTGGTGGCTCTGGCGGGAATAAAGTGACACTCTGCATAAGAGTCAAAACCATAAACACAAGGTTTAAACCTAAAATTGGTCCATAAGCAGAGAATACACGCTTGATAAAAGCTCCTCTCCAAGATTTATATCTATCCCCTCCGTCTAATGGCATCAAAGATACCGCAAGTGGAGAAAGAACAAACAACACGCTTAACTCGAAAATACGACAAATTACGCCAACCAGCAAATTCAATAACAAAACTAAAATCATTACACTTGCAATATACCCAATTATATAGTTATAGGATATAGGATTGTAGAAAAAGAATACTAATTGATAATTTGTTACGGAAAATACGCTAAATGTACGAGTTTTTTGACCGAACCCACTGTCACCTACCGTAGTAAATGAAGCGGTATTGTTATCACCGATAGGAGCAGCAGCTGTTCTAAATGCATTGTCTATTAAATCTGCAATCGCTGTTTGACTGTATGCACCTAAATTAGCTATACCTGGTATATAGCTAAACTCACCATTACGCCCTTCCCAAATTTTTTCTGCAAAATCTGCCTCATTTCTAGCCCTACTTGCGTCCCACGAAGCAGCAGTAAATATTTGTGTACTAAAAGAATGTGCATTTCGCGAAGTGGCACTATCCAACATTTTTAATACAAAATTTGAAACAATAATCCCAAGGAAGCAAACCACAGGAACTACAGCAAAATATGCTATAGCCTTTAATGCACTTTTAAAAATTCCTGACCTTGAATTATCTTTTTCATCAAATTCAACTTTAAGCACGGCAATAAATGTAGTTATAAACAAAAGTATAATTGCGGCGACTAAAATAGAAATGAACACTGCCTGAACTGTACTACTTTGTAAAAACTGTATAACTAAATCGCCTTCTACTGCTTGTCCATTTTGATAATAGACATCCAAACCTGCAGCTTTTCTAAAAACAAGAGTTACTGCATCTATGATATAAAACATACCAAGTTGTATGCCATACAGTAGGGCTCCTACCCAATAACAAAAGAAGTTAACAAGTGGTTCAACAATCAAACCTGAAAATGCGCTACCAAGCCAATCTGTCAACCATTCAAACAACCCTAACTGTGAAATACCGCTAGCCAAGTCATTTTCCTCCCATATTTTTTATTGTACTTTCTAGCAAATTTTGTCTAATTATAGCAAATAAAATTTTATATTGCAAGTAAGATACGGCTAAAAATGTAGATTTTTTTATTTTAATTTTATTTTAAGTAAAAATTTTAGAAATATTATTAAATTATCTTAAATAACAAAATTTTTAATAAAATTTACAAAATAAATGCTTTTTATTAAAATTATAAGTTATAACAAGATGTCTTTTATCATAAATTTGAATGAACAATCTTGAGTGCTATCAGTTTTTTGTGGAACAAAGATTAATTCAACAAAATCACATTCATCAGCACATAAATTATACATTGATAAATCAACTTCTTCACCAAAATGATTTGTAACGACTAATTCTTGTCCAAAAGCCACACTACTACCTAATTTGCCAGCAAAAGTATTTTTATAAGCATTATCATCCGCATAAAATGTCTTTGTAGCGCTATTTTCAACACCATCATTTGAAATTACACAGTCATCACCAAAGAAATAAGGAGTAAATATTAACATCGAATTCATTTGTTTTTCCGAAAAATAAGATTCATCTGTAAAATTCCCTTTTTCATCTAAAGTTTGTCCGTTTGAGTCATAGCTCTGCGTAATATCAGTAAAATATCTTCCAACGTGTTTTATTTGATTTTCACCTGCTATATGAAGACGCATATATACATCTAAAGTAATGTTTTCCTTTGAATCAATATATAAATAAGCGCAATTAAATTGCCATTTCTTCAAATCGTTATTAATTTGAACATTCATATCTTTATCATAAGTAATAATTCCATCAGGATACCACACGACACTTTGATACTCTTTGTAATCCATATTGTTTAATTTTTTGATATCATTTTCAGTCGTACCACTCGAAAAAAACAAATTTGGCGAAACATCTGTAATTTCAAGCCTTGTATATGTAGGAAAATTTTTTGAAATTGCTGGAGTTATCTCCTGCCCTTCCGCATCGTAAGTACCTGCAACATATTCAACTATTTGTTGTATTGTGGAAGCATAATCATATTTATACCAGTTATTTGTTGAAATTGAAGTTGTAGCGGAATTGTTATCCATATCATAATAAACAGTTATTTCTTCGTATTCAGGGTTTTCTGGGTCGAAAGGTTCTTTTTCTACCGTATATGTATAACTAGGTTCGTTATAGTTAAAGGTTTGAGTTTCACGATTGTATGCATTTGCACCTATAACGGTATTTGTTATATATGATTTTAAAAAATCGGCATAATCTTGATTTGCCTCAATTCCTAATTTATCAATTTTTAAAACTAATTCATCTATCATATACTGAATTTGAGATGGTCCATATCCCAACATTGTGCTAAATGGCGTAACATTGTTTTCACCTAAAATAAAATATTCCATTAAATTTAATTGAATGTATGGAGTAAATGTTTCTATAAACAAAGAATTGTAATTTGAGTTTGTGCTAGTATTTAAACTAAAATTCCATTTGTAGTCACTTGAATAAGTACGTTCTACCGACCATTGCTTTGTGTTTGTATCATAAGTACCGCTAAGCCCCGTGATTTGTTGTTCAATAGCATTATCCCAACCACTCAAACGAACGTCGTTAGCTTGATATGGTTTTACTTCATTTAACGAAATTTCCAAACTTGTTAAATCTCCGCTAGGTAGTAGCGAAGTATCAGCATAAAATTCATAAATCATTGTTTCGCCAGAATTTCCGTCAACATACCCATAATTGCCAACCAAATAATACAAAATTGTTTTCGCTACAAGTTCATACTGATAACTTGCGTTTTCGTCAAATTTGTCCCTATCTGCTTGCAAAACAGCATCATCAGTCTTTTCTCCTGCCTTTGGAGTATAGGTTGCCCTTACTCCTTGCGTAACTGCTGTACGTTGTTCTAATTCTTGCTTTTCGCTTTCTTCGCTATCATAGTCAAGTGAAGGTATAGTAGTTTCACCTGTCTGCACTCGGTCATCATTATATCCTATATTATCACCATCTCCACTTGGCAAAGTAGTACCCCCACCGAACCAACTACAACCACCAAAGCACAAAACCACAGCAAGCAAAACACCTATAAAAGAGTTTTTTTGCATTAATCTTCTCCATTTTTGCCACCAATATAAGTTTTGATGACATCTATTTTATTTTAAATTACAAATTAGTTTATCAAAGGTTATATTTATTCTTTAAAAGTAGCGCATTTCAAAGTAACATAACAAAAACAAAAAAAGTTGACAGTCGATAGTGCTAAACTATCTACTATCAACTTTATTTTATACTTAAATTTTACAAGCCATTAATTATGAATTAGATGAAACTTCAATTTTTGGAAGCCACTCTGGCAAATAAGTACAGAATAACTTTAACAACAAAATCAACGCTATAATACTAACTAAACCAATGATAAAGTTAATCATACGTTTCTTTGCCTCTTGTTGTTGATCTGAACTTTCAGCACGAGCTAACTTAACACCAAGCACAACAGCGTAAATAACACCTGCTGTTCCAACCAATATCAAGATAGGATACAAAACTGTGTTTATAGCATCAACAACTTCCGACACCCACTTCCATTGTGGATCTGTTTCCAAATCTACATGTTCATTTGCACCTAATGGAGTATTCCCTGTAAAGCCTTGCATCAAAGTATTGGCTGCTTGAAACAATAATGAGTTCATTAATCAAATACCTCCGATATTTTTGATTTGATTTTAAATTATGTTTTGCTTGGAATTGAAAAATATACGTAAACTTGAAAAATTAAGTAAAAAATATCAAGCAAACACAAATTTATAAAAATATATTACCAAATAAATTTGACAAAAGCAAATTAATTAAGTACAATTTTTAAGAAATTTTAAATTTTTTTAAAGTTTTTGACAAAAATATCTAAAGAATTGTGAAAATTAATGTCATTTTTTTTACAAACGGAGGATAAAATGAATAAATTTGGCAAATATCTAATCATTTTTGTAATTATTGCTATTTTGAGTTTTGCAATATCTTGTGTGGTAGGTTCACTGCTAGAAACAGGTTCTGTAACTGTGGAAGGAATTGTCGGTGGCTACTCATGGGCGTTCTTTGCTCTATTTATGCTTGGCTTTATAATATATGCTTTATTAAAAGCGGCAGATGGAAAGCCTTTGGTAAAAGATGGCAAAAGCAAGGGCAATAAAAAACCTAAAGACCAGTTTTTTGATTCCGAATGGCTTACTGAAAAAGAATTAGATAAAAAATATGACGGATGCTATTTTAGAGATTTAAAAAATCATAAAGATGGTGTACCAATTAGAGCTCAATTAACGGGAAACGGTATCAAAGTAAATCTTTTACACCAAGTTTGGCATACTTTGGTAATAGGTACTACCGGTAGTGGTAAAACAGCAGGTTTTATCAACCCTACCATTCAAATTTTAAGTAGTACCGCCTCAAAACCAAGTTTGGTTATCACTGATGTTAAGGGTGAATTGTATCGTGACCACTACAACAAATTAGTTCAAGAAGGATATGAAGTAATGTCTTTTGACTTGCGTAATCCTTTTGCTAGTACTCGTTGGAATCCTATGACAAAACCTTTTAGAAACTATCAACGTGCATTAAATCTTAAAAAAGAAGTTTATATACACCGCAACCAAAACCCTGCAGATTGTGGTTTAAAGATAATCGCTGATGTTTACAATAATGAATGGTATGAATTTGAAGGAGTTGCCCACCCTAACCGTGAATCAATCGAACGTCAATTAAACGCAACGAAAAAACAACTTATGGACTCTGCTTTTGACGACTTAAAAGATATTGCTATTACTCTTTGTCCCGTTGCTGAAGGTACAAATGATGCATCGTGGCAACAAGGTGCGCAAGACTTTATTTTGGGTATGTTGTTGTGTATGCTAGAAGATTCTGCCGACCCAAGATTAGGAATGACAGAAGAAAAATACAACTTCTTTAATTTATATAAAGTATGTAATACAAAAGACCCTGACCCAGACAAACAATATGGCACTTTACAAAAATATGTTCAAGGTAGAAACAAATTAAGTACCGCCGTTACCCTTGCTGGACCTATTGTAAACAACTCGCCTTTAACAGCAAGAAGCTTCTTTGGTATGATTGCGAATGCTGTAAACGTATTTGCTGATAGTGGTGTTTGCTATGCAACTAGCGCCGATGAAATGGACTTCTCTCACTTTGCGGATAGACCAACCGCCCTATTTATAAAAGTTCCTTTTGAAAAGAAAACACGTCACCCTATCGCTCAACTTTTGATAATAAGTTTGTATAAAACTTTAGTTGAGAAATCAACAAAAGAAAATAGAGCATTACCTCGCCATGTTTATTATGTAATGGATGAATTTGCTAACATGCCTAAAATTCAAAATCTTGATGCAATGATTACAGTATCTCGTGGTATAGGTATTTGTTTGTTATTGGTTGTCCAAGACTATGCGCAAATTACTATAAACTACGGCGAATCAATAGCGGAAGTTATAAAATCTAACTGTAACGTACACATCTTTTTGGGTACAGAAAATCAAAAGACTAAAGAAGAATTTAGTACTCGTTGTGGCCAAACTAGTGTAGAATCAAAATCAACTAGCGAAAGTAAATCAAAAGGTGATACAACTAAATCTACTAATGTTCAAAAAGTTAGTCGTGCTTTGATTACTCCTGACGAATTGGGATATTTAAAGGAAGGAGAAATGATTGTATCAATGTTTAAAGAAAAGGCATTACGTAGTACATTTACATTCTCTTACAAAGCAAATCATATTTATAACCTTTCCCCTGTTTCCGATGCTTATGTTATACCGAAGACACTTGATGAAGAGCGTGTTTTCTATGATATTAAGCAACGCAACAAAATCGTCTTAAATGTCAATGATTTTGACAGTTTTTAACTTAAAATTTATAAAATCAGTCTTACTTTAAGGGCTGATTTTATTTTTCTTTACATTTAGACACTTTATGTATTTTTTTATTAAAAAAACAAAAAATATTTGCAAACTATATTTTGTGCTTAATTTTGCAAAAAATGTCATTTATTAGCGATAATCATTTGTTTTTTTTATAACAATTTGATAAAATAATTATTATAAAATTGTTTTATTTGTGGACTTAATTTTCGGGCATAAAAAAGGGGGACATTAAAAAATGAACAAATTTAAATCAAGAAATACGACTGTGTTTTTGGTTTTATTTACAGCATTACTTTGCACTAGTCTATTTGGATTTATTTTTTTGCAATCGTTTCAAAAGGTAAGCGCAGAACAAACACCATCAATTTTTGTACAAAAAGTAGTTTTGCCTGATGCTTATTCAACTGATAGTGACTACTCACCTACAGAGGTTCGCCACATTTTAAGCACAGCTACAAACATTGCTAACGGTCAGTTTGTAATGCTTAATACCGAAGCGAACACTTATGATGATGATTTAGGGCAAACGCAAGTCGGTCGTGAAGCTGTCTATATTTCATTTGGTGGAGTATCACTAATACAAAATATTGAATTACGCTTTAATGGTAAGGTAATTTCACACAATTATTATGATGCTGATAGTGAAGATTTACCTGTATATACTCAATATTTACACGCCCTTACTCCTACTCAAGTAACTGAAAATGACCCTATGTTAAACGACGATTATATAACTCGTTATGACACAGATAGTAACACAGCAGTTGAAACACCAGAGGGACGCTACGACATAGCAATTCAATATTATGACCAAACCGTTGGTAAACAATTTACGTGGACTTATACAATTTACATAACAACACAAACCACCTATTCTACACTTTTTGAGCGTGTAACATTTAATGATACAGAGAAATTTACACTTAAAAATCAAGAAAATTCAATGTTGCATTATTTTAATTTTACAAACTACTTTACTACTATTTACGATGAAAACGGCTATGAAATTAAACGAGCTACCGCTAATAAAGACCAGCTATACTATCCTCAAATGTTTTATAACCCTGAAAAATACGAAATAAGTTACACCCGTACCCTTTACAACTATGTTGAAAATGTACAACTAACATTTACTGCTAAAATGGACGGTGCCGTTGAATATGGTGAGTTGATAGTTTCTACTACCACAAATACAGGATTATCAAACACACGCTCCTACCGTATTCAAAAAGGAGTAGAAAATTATACCATTTGTTTACAGTTTGATAATGCTGGTGAGTATGTTATCAACAAAACCGCTCGTTTGCGTACAGGTATGATAAACAATGTTGCAGATTACGAATTAGCTGAAGGTGAAGTCATTACAAGTAATCAAGATTTATTGAAAAGTGAAAGATTAGTTATCAATGGTTATACCGCACGTTATGCAGACACTCGCACAACAACAGATGCCTTGTATGATAATACCTATGCATATAATGCAATGAAAAACCCTACAACTACTCCTAGTGTTATTTATGCTCATGATTTTTTAACGCAAAATACAGAGCAAGTAAATATTAGTGTAAACTCTCCTACCCCTGTGGATACTGTTTACACTGCTGATTTTAGTTTTTTAAATGAAACATCGGTCATAAATCAAGATGGAATAACCTTGAATGATGTAATTTATAACGAATATGGCGTGTCACTTAGCAATGAAGAATTGTACAATAAATTATTCAATACATCGTCATCAAGTAATTTATTTAATTTAAACTCTACATTAGTAAAAAAAGCAAGTACCAACCTTGCTCCTGTTTTGTTTGAATTTTATGGTAAATTGATTGCAACTTCTGCAAGTTGGTACGCATATCAAGACAGTTTAGGTAATATTACTGTACAGAATTACACACGCAACTTACAATTCCAAAATGCAGGAACGTATATAGTTTATTTGACTTATGAAAACCTAGTTTACGAAACAGGTCAAACCGAAATCAATGGTAAAAATCCTCAATACCATCATCAATTATTCTACTTTGAAATCACTAACACAACACCACAAATAGAAGTTTATGCTACAGACTCACCTGATAATATAGTAATTCAAGATGGTACAGCAACTGTTTTGAATATGGACGATTATACAAATAAATATGTGTATTGTTCATGGCAAGCACCTGGTCCTTTTGATGCACAAATTACCGCAAAATATTTAGTTTATGATTGGAATAGCAATCTGCTAAAAGAAGAAACTTTAAATGGTTTAATTTATCAAAAGGGACTTGCTGAAACTTTTGATGTTTCACCAACTAAACCTACTATACTTTACGGAAGTAATGTTACTCTAAATAATGTTGCTGGGCTCGATGGTACTTATCATATTCAAATTTTCCGCAATGATTCGCCAAATGCGTTTGTAAATCATACTTTCCAAATAGACACTTCTCCTATTACTGGGATAACAGCTTTGGAAGTTGTTGGCAAATCACTTTTGCCTGATAGCAACAACAATGCTACTGTAATATCAAAATTAAGCGAAGATGAAAACGAATTTAATTTAGCAACAAACAAATCTTTTGCTTGGACTTGGAACGATAAACAAAGTGGTGCAAAAATTTATGCAAAATACATTTATTCAAGTTTACAAACTATAAGTGATTTCAAAATAGATTTGGATAGTTATATTGCACAGATGACAGCAATGGCTGAAAACGGCGCTGTTTTGATGAAAACAAATGGAGAATTTGGCGGTTTTACCCCACCTGTTGATTATTACAAGGTAAACCCAACTAATTTCAATACACCTTTAGCATCTTCACAAATAATTTCTTCACCTCAACTTGCTATTTTATTGCTTGCCGATGAAGCTGGAAACACTGAAATCTTTGCTACAATTTTGGACACAACTAAAACTCAAATTTTGCAAAAGCCACAACAAACAGCTTTTGTAAACATTATTACTGAAGATACGACTTTCTATTGGGGTACTCATAAATCATTGAGTATAGCAGATGTTGCAAGCGTGAGCGGTTCGATAAGCGATATCTTTGATTTTGTAAACAATGATTACACTTGGACTTTATCAAATCAAACTTATACTGCTAGTCAAACTATTAAAAATGCCTTTAACGCAATGAATATTTCACAAACAAAAAGCATTGTATTCCAACTTGACCGTGTAGAAATTTACTCGGATACAAGAGATGATGCAAATATTGTCCCTTATATTGATAGCGAAAACAAGGCACATAACTGGTATGCCGTGGTAAAAGTAAATGCACCTTCTGTGGATGAACCAAACAAACCTTACACAACACAAATTTACCCTGACGGTAAAGAACCAGATGCTAATAGCCACCCACTTCACGAATTAACTAATGAACAATTTAGCTATACTTTCCTTGTTAGTGATATTATTGGCAACTATAACGAACGTTTTACAGTTGAAGTAAACCTTGACCGTTCTCGTGGGGCGTTG
Organism: uncultured Clostridia bacterium; assembly: GCA_944383295.1. Taxonomy (GTDB): domain Bacteria; phylum Bacillota; class Clostridia; order Christensenellales; family UBA1242; genus UBA7867. The sequence continues at coordinate 38,824 of CALWOW010000035.1, read as the reverse complement.
TATAGCTACAACTCTTTTGAAGATAGTTTTGGAACAGACCTCACCTCTAGCAGAACAGAAAGCAACACTACCAACAGACAACTTGTTTCAAATAGTTTCTCTACTAATCGCAGATATATAACATTTAGTTGGACAGAGCCTGCAGAATACTTTAAAATTTCAAGTATTGTCCTAAATTATTATCCTTTCTCGTATAACAAGGAAAATAAAAACTATCCTTATGCTGATGTAGGTACAACAACGGTGTTGTATAGTCTAACAGAAAACTATTCAGCGCTTTATACTGTAAACTCACCTGACGGCGCAATTTATTATCAAACTAAAGTATTGTTACCTATTGATTATGTACAAGCGTTCAATAATGGAACGGCTAGTTCCGAAGGTATGTATGTAATTACTCGTACTTACAATGATAATTTTGAAGAAGGCAGTGCCGAAGCGGGCGGTGATGTTAAAGTTAAAGAATATGTTTACTATTTAGACCGTAACGCAATTATTCCAAGTTCTACAAGCGATTATGGAAGCGACATAATATTAAAATTAGGATACGATAAAGGTGAATATGAAGGTTATCCAGATTATGGTGGCAATTATTTCAATCAATTTAGCCGTACTACTAATACTGATACCTTTAACGGAAGTATTAAATTAGGTTTAAACACAAGTGACCCTTCCCTACCTTCTAATATTGTTATTGATACAAATATTTTACCTGCAAGTATTTATATGAGCACTTGGAAAGAAAGCGTTTTGAATAGTGGCGAAGGCGCAATCCCTGACCCTAATAGTGCAAGTATTTACGACAAATACTATACTGCCCCTTCAAACGATTTGACTATCGGTGAAGCAACACAGTATTTAAATAGTATTTTTGATAAATATCGCAACTCGTCGAGATTGCAAGTTGTAGTGCAATTCTTTAGACACACGACAGGTACAAGTTATGCTTATACAAGTCAAACTTTCTACTCCAACGTTTATAAAAACTCAACCGATACTGATGCTTGTCAATCACTAGATAAATTACAATATGCATTTAAGGGCGTTGGAAGATATCGCATAATGTTATTTGATTTAGCAAACTTCCAAGGCGTGCTTACAGGTAATGCAAGTTATGACTTTGCTAGTTTTACTTACAGTAGTAGTTTATCCCCTAACTGCACAATATTCAACTTTGAAATAACAGGTGTACCTCCTGCATTTAACTTCCAAAGCGGTGATAATTCGTTTACAAATATAGATACTACCTACAACAATATTACAAACGACAAGAATGTGCGCATAAGTTGGACTGACCCTACAGATGATTATAGCGCTCAAATAGCATTTAATAGCGTCTTGGTCACTAAAACAATTTATACAAAAAACAATCCTAAAATAGATGCTGATGGTAATGAAGGTATAGGTTTAAGCAAGTCTAGCCATATTTACCAAAATCCTATTTTGCTTACTTACGACGAAGAAGAATACAACAAACTACTTGCAACCGATGGCGAAATTGAAAATGTTACATTTATTTATCGACCTACGCTTCAAGATTTTGATGAATTGTTAAATGCTTCAATGACAACTAATGTATTAAGCGAAACTAAATTTTATAAAATTAAAATAAATGATGTTTACAACTACTTTATTTTAATGCCAAGAGCAGAATATGAAAATCAATCGTTGTATGGAGATAAATTAGTCGATGTCGAGTACACTGCAACAGTTCAATATATTGCAAAGGATAACAATGATTATATTGTTAATGGCGATACATCATATTTCCAAACTACACAAACTGTTTATGTAGATAACACTGCCCCATATCAAAATTTAGTAAATTTAATTGAAAATGATATTTATCTACAATCTTTAAATAGTGAAGGAAATAATTTTACACAGTACCTAATTGATAATATCGACAACCCTGATGTTACATTCTTGAAATCTTATGCCTTTGCTGTACCTAAAAACTTTATATTAAGTTACTTAAACGAGTATGAAACAGGATTAAATTATTACTTCTTTAAACGAGAAAATTATAATGGAAATCCTAATCAACAAACTGTAATTGAATCTCAAACAGGAAGTAGTTCGGGTGCTGCAAACATATTTGACCCTACTAACCCTAATTACAAGATAGCAAGATATAAAGTAAACGATTCAACAGAAGGTTTAACATACATAAATGAAGTCGGTTATTATGATATTATCGAGCAAGACAAAGCGGGCAATATGCGTGTATATACTGTTTATGTAACAGATAGCATAAACGAAATCAACGCATCTATCGGCGACCAACACTATATTTTTAATACCAACATAAATGACGGAACTGTAGTTTATAACAATAACAATGTTTATTATACAAAAGATGCTAAAAAAGTATTTAATAGCGAAGCCTTTAGAGTAGAAACTATTTCAAATGCAGACACTTGGTTAAGATTTACCTTTAAAGATTTGATGAATCAAACTGAAAAAACATATTATCTTGCACCAGAAAATACTTTGTCAAATGTGTCAATGTTTAAAGGAACATTACTCACTTCATTAGCAGACATAGTTACCGAATTAAATGCATTTATTGAAAAAACCGCACAAGAAAACTTTGACAAATATGGAAGTCAAATACAAGTAACTATTGATGATAGAATTGATTCTTCAAACAACATCAACTTCTACATCAACACTCCAGGATTGGAACTTGTACCAAATGCAGATGCATTCCTTCAATTAATAACTATAAATGCTGACAATACATTTACTATTAAGTTACCTAGTACTACCCTATCTACAAAAATTGTAGCATTTAGAGTTTATTTGAATGGTGCTTTGCAATCTACTGACTCTAAATTAACACCTTTACCAACAAAAGAAAGTGATTTTGATGCGCCTAGTATTGCAAATGGATTTATATTTAACTTATCTTCTGGCTCAAATATTATTTATAAATTTGAATTTGTAGATAACTTTGGCAGAACAACAAGTTTCTCGTATCCTATTGACAGTTCTATTGTAAAATACTTGGAATACAGTGGTGCAACAACTGAACAAACTTATGATGGGAAATTATATACATATACTTCTAGTGAAACAAAGTTTGTTTATGATTCTAATGCTTTAAGAATACAATTAAGCATTACCGATTTAGATACTAATACAGTACTCTATACAAATGTTGCTGGTGATATAATACAAGATTTGGATACAAATTCACAATATTTTGGTTATGAATTTGATGATTGGACACAAAGTATTACTACTCTAACGTTTAGAGCTCCTATCAATATTAATTATCTAATAAACATATCAGTTGATAATTACACTGACACAGCAACTAATTATAGTTTCATTATCTACACTCACTTCCCACGAATTGCTTTAACTGACACAGCTGGCTCACCTCTTCTTAATCAAGTAACATCAAAATCAGTTTTGATTAGTTGGGTTGACGTTGATGCATTGTTCTCACCTTATGTTACTTTAGTTAGTCCAAATGGTGTCGAAACCGTCATCACTTCCCCTACAACAGTAGAAGCAGAAGGAGTTTATACAGTCAACTTGTATAATTCATTAGGAAAATTTGTTAGCGGAAGTCAAACCTTTACAATTAGGTCATATGCGGTAGCAATTTATGGTGTAAATCAAATAAATTCGGATAACACGACAACACCTCTTACGCCACATAGCGTAGATTATAGTTGCACTATACTTGGAGTAAATTACACAATGCCACATTATTTCTTCTTAAGTTCCGACCGTGTATGGTCTAGAACAATAGAAATAATATGTAATGAAGACAAAGGATTATCTTACAGACAAATAGCAGAATTTGGAAATACTAGAGTTTATAATGTGTATGGTACAACAACGCATATAATCAGCACATATTTTGCGGTTACTCGTATTCCTTCAGACAATATTTCGTCAAGTACTGATTTTAGAATTAACGGCGAAACGATGACCACTGAACTTAAAAACATTTACACAAAGGAAACTGACACTGAAACAGCAAAAGCTACTTTAACCTGGAAAACTACATACGAAGATAATTCAGTAGTTGAAAGTGATACATACGACTATATCTATGCTGATTTTTACAATCTCGAACTTTGGTACAATGGAGTTAAAGTTGGAGTTTACACCAACGGAAGCATTACCTTAACACAATCAGGAATTTACAAAATTAGAATTTATGATGCTGTTGGACAAAATCAATACTTTGGCTCGGGATACAATGAGTTTACCCTAACAATTATTAATGATGTTGTATTTTACGTAAATAACCTTGCCCCTATTCAATATGCAACATACTCTCAACCTGTAGATATTTATATTCCTCTAACATTCTCTGGCGATTTGAGTGAATATGACTCAATGGCAGTTACTATCACAAGAAATAATGTTGAGTACTCACTCGCTCCTACAAATGGTCATTATATATTTACTGAGCCTGGAGTATATAATGTTTCAATGCGTGGCTCGATAAAATCTATAGTAGGTACAAACTCTGCAGATTTACTAGCAAATTATCAATTTACGCTTCTTTCAAGTACGGAAGCACTAGCAAGTTATGAATTTGCATCAATGACCGGATATGAAGTTATAAAAATAGTACGTTCTGGAACGGATATAACTGATTTAGTTCGTGGTGACAATGCCAAGATCTACACATTCTATGTTGACCCTGATAATTTTGGTGTTGGTAGATACGAAGTAACAGTTCGCTATGCTGGTTCGGGATACAATCCAAGTCAAGATTATACATTCAACTTCTGGATTAATAACGAAGAGCCTATAATCAATACAAGCCGTAGTTGGGGTTCTTCGGGCACAGGTAGCTTTACTATTACAATCAACCCTGCTAGCATTTACGAAAGAGTTGGCGATTGCTTCTTGGTAGTAAACAATACTCAAGTTTTAGCAATTAACGCAGAGAATGGCTCTAATATTGAACCTCTAATATTTACATACTCAGACCCTAATGTATACGTAATACAATTACAATCTGCAAGTGGAAATATATTGACAAGTAACAGAATCACCATTACTGTCCCACTTAATACTGCAGCAATTATACTTATTGTAGTAGCAGTAGTAGTTGTCATTGGGTTGATAATCACATTTGTATTAATGCGTACACGTATGAAAGTAAGATAATAAAAAAAGACCATCATGGTCTTTTTTATTTTATATTATGTTTTTATATTTTTGTAATTTTTTGTAACTTTTTGTAAAAAACTGCAAAAATTGTTTACAAAAAATATACACTATGATAAAATTATATCGAATTTGGAGAAAAAAATGACAAAAGAAAAATATAATGTTGATATTAATAAACTTTCTTCTCTTAATCTTTATCAGTTACGTGAAGTTGGCTCAAAAATAGGTGTTAAAAACCCTACTGCAATGAAGACAGAAGAATTAAGAAACGCTATAAAAATGGTTGTTAAAGGTCAAATTGAGCCATATGAAAAAATAAAAAGTGGCAGACCTCATAGGCGTGAAATTATACCTGATGAAGATTGGAATAAAGTTGTTGGCTATGATTCAAGCATAAACTATACATTTGGTAATTCAAATAGCATTTTTGGAACTTTTTGTTCTACTGCTGGTAGCAAACAACAGATTGAAAATAATGTTTTTAGTGGTATCGCAAAAAAAATAAATAATACACTTTACATTATGAAAGGTACTTTGAGTAAAATAGACACTACTTCTTATGTGGTTGTTGACCCTTCTGTAACTTATGCAAACAAAATTCACGAAACAGACTATGTCGAGTGTATTGTAGAAAATAAAAATACAAAACCTATTGTAACTAAAATTATCAAAATCAATCAGCAAAATCCCGCAGAAATTAAAAGAGTAAACTTTGATAATTTACTTCCCTGCTCTCTTGGTGAACAAATTAAGTTTGATTTACCACAACTACAATTTTTAAATAACATATGCCCTATACATCTTGGGCAACGTGTAATGATAAGCGGAAAATTAGGTAGCGGACAAACTTATTTGACAAATAGTATTGCAAAAGATTTGGAACGTAAGTATGCGGTTGTCTTCCTTGCTACTAGCAAGCGCCCAGAAGAAAGAATTTATTTGGACCAAGTAGATTATATATTTACTACTTTTGATACACTTCCACAAGATTTGTTACTTTATTACGAATTGGCATACGAACGAGCAAAAAGATTGTGTGAAAATGGTGAAAATGCAATTTTAATAATTGATGATATTGTTATGCTAATGCAAACAATTCGTAATATTTTAAGTGAAAGAAGTAGCAATGTACAAGAATATTATGATGATATTTTGCAACAATTTAAAAAATTACTTGCATTAAGCAAAAACACTCAAAACGGTAGTTTGACTATTATTTGCGCAACATCACACTGCTCTATTGATACTTTTAATGAATATGTAGAGCAATTAGATGACTTATGTAATTGTCATATAAAATTGAATTATGATGCATATGTTAAAGGTGATTTGGAATTTTTTGAAAAAGATAAAACTTATGCTGAAACAATTCGTAAAATATAAAAAAAGTATCCTAAAAATATGGATACTTTTTTATTATAAAAATAAGAAACCGCATATTGCGGTTTTCTTATTTAAAAGTACTCAAAGATACTTTCAGCACTTAAATCGCTTGAGTTAGTTTCTTGTTTATCGATAGGAGTTACTTCATTTAAGTACAGTAAGTATTCGTTCATATTACCAACACCCATATTTCTTGTCCAGTTTGATGTTATCCATTCAGCATAACAACCACTACCTATTGCAGTACTTCTCATTATACTTACACTTGTAACAGGACACAAATCATTTTCGGTTTTTCTGCTACCTACTTCACCTTGATTTACGCCCAACCAAACCGCAATTATACTTGTGTTGTCGTATGCGCCTTCTATTACGTTTCCTGTCATTGCAAGATTTTCGTAATTACCTGCGCCTAACTTTCCTGTATCTAGCCTACCAGGTGTATACACATAAGCATAAGTCCTATATGTGTTAAACTTCACAGCATTACCTATCAATGCGCCTACATACGAACCTGTGTAAGCTACTTGTATTTTACTACCATAAACATAGCAATTTTCTATACTTCTACCCGAAGACAAATAAGCGTTTGCAAGACCAACAAGTCCACCGATTGAGGTTTGCTTGTATGATGTTTTTGAAGTATCTTGATTTGCAGTTATGTTGCCATTTGCAAAACAATTTCTAATATAAGCCGTACTTTCAGTATTTGCTGAAGTACCTTTTCCCAAAAGTCCTACAAGACCACCAACAAAACCATCTTTTACTTCAAAGTCAATATCTGCCCAACTGTTTAGAATGCCTCCACTATTTTGCCCTACAAGTCCACCTATTTTACTATTAGATAATGAAGCAAGATTAATTTCCCCTAATCCAACGACGCTACAATTACTAATTGTACCTTTGTTTTCGCAAGCAATTCCACCGAAATTAATTGTAGCAGTATTATTTATCGTAAATTCGTTAAACACAACTCCCAAACCGCTGACGCTAGTTTGCTCCGAAATCACTCTAAATAGGCCTATGTTGAGAGTGCCACCACTTGAACTTGGCTCAATATACTTATTTACTAATACGATATGGCCATCGCCACTTAATGTTTTAGCATATACAGTTGATTTTGATGTGGTTTCCAAAATCGCACTGGATATCATAGAATCTCTCACTAATACAAAATGCTTTCCTGTTGCATTTGACATAGTCGCACGAATTAGTTCCGTTCCTTCCCTTAACTGATAAGGATTGCTTATAGTACCATCACCAGTATTTAGAGAAATATTTTTCAATGTGTTGAAATATGGATAGCCGTAATTATTTACAGTATCTCCCACAACCCAAATATTGTTGTATTGGTTAACAGAATTTTTAACTATGTTATTAAACTTGCTACCAGCTAGCAATTCAGCAGTTGTTAAAGTACTGTTGTAGAAATTGTTAACATCATTTATTGATAAGTTTCCGCTAATATCTTGATTTACAACTACTCCGTTTGAAATACCACTAAACAACCCAAAAGCAAAACCCGTATAATTTTTGTTTCCATCAAAGGTCATTACATTTGAGTTAGCGAGTACGGCATCAATTCTGCCTCCAACTACTTGCCCAACAACGCCACCGACTCTACTACTGTTTGTTACATTTTTAATGATAACTCTACCTTGTGATATTGAGTTACTTAACCAAGAATTTTGCATTTTCCCAGCAATTCCACCTAGGTTAACTTCTCCTGTTGAAGCATTGTTTACGCTTATATCAGCAATTACGAATGAACCGAAGATATTACCTTTGTTTACACCTACCAAAGTACCTAAACTTGAATTGCTTGTATCAGTTAATTCAAATTTGAATATTGACTGACTGTTTTCAATTAACCCTGCAAAATTATCTTCAAATTTTGTCTTTATATCTACAAAGTTTGAAGCGTAGTTTATTTTTGGAGTATAAGCTGTCAAACTGCCAACGATACAATTATAAATACCACCGTTGTTAGTTCCAGCAATACCACCAAAATTAAAGTTTGAACTTGTACGAATCGAAATTTGACTTATATCAAGTGTAATACTTGAAACTACTACATTTTTAGGTATTTCAGCAAATAAACCAATATTTGCATCTACACTTCCAACAAAGTTTGATGGAGCTACAATTATTTTTAAGCCATTACCAATAATTTTTCTTACATTAGAAATTTCAAGTTTTGGTAATTGCGTTATATTTATTTCTTCAACATCAAATATAACAGTTTTTTCTGTTTGAGTATCTTCAGCCATTAAACCTTCTAACATATCCAAATCTTGAATTATGTATGGAGTAACATATCCACCACGTGCGGTGTCAATATTGTTAGCAACTGCTTTTGGATAAAGTATAGAACATTGTTGCGCATTTCCGTTTACATCACTTTCAGTTGCAAAAGTCCATTTGTCAGTAGTCAGCACTTGTACGTTATTAACTTTAAAGTTATCCGCATTTAGCATTTGCATTGCGGTTAAGTTTGTACCAAAGTTATCCAACAAGCCACTCATTTCTGCACTATAATATGTGTAAACAATTCTTGAATTATCATATTGTTGCAATCCGCAAATAGCACCTATTGCCGAAATGTTTTCAACAGATTGTACTCTTGCTTGCACTGATGTAGTGGTTATTGAATAAGTGATGTCGTTGTTTGTAATTCCAGCCATTCCACCAGCGTAGATTGAAATTGCATTTTCTGCATCAAACGATACCACACCATTAGACAAACTGTCTGCTATTGCTAATTGTGTATTACCTGCAATACCGCCCAATGCATTATAACTATTCGATGATTGAAGGTTTTCAATTAATAATTGTCCCATAAATGCGCTATCGGAAATTTTTAAGATATTATTTGGCTTGTCTAATTCAACATAGCCGTCAACACCTTGCAATCTTCCCTGAACGACACTACCAATTAAACCACCAGCATAAATTCTATTACTTGCCGAACTTACTTGAAGTTTTCCGCTACTATACAAACCGTTGTAAATTAATCTAGGTTGTCCACTAGGTACGACTTTTGAGTTTGCCAAAATCAAATCATTTTCTGCATATCCAAATATTCCGCCTATAAATATAGAATTATTTGAATTAGCCTGCAAACTAATATTACCTTTGTTTGTAACATACTCTGTTAAGTATCCGCTAAATTGCATTGTTGTGCCTGTGCCTGTAAATTCTTGTTCGTTTATAATCTGTCCAGCAACTCCACCAGCATAAACACTGCCACCATTTACTTGACCCGAAATATTTACCAAACTTGTTACATTAGCAATATTTGTATTTTTAGTAGAACCAACAATTCCAGCCATATTTGAAACTGAATTATCTTGACCATTAGTTCTATTAATTGAAATTTCACCGTCAACTACAAAATTTTGTAGTCTTGCTGTACCTGTTATGTTACCAACAACACCTGCAATATTTAAAGCATTAGTATTATTGTTTGCCGTAACTGTAATATCAACATTGAGGTTGTTTTGTTTTTCAAGCACAACTCCGCGAACATTCAAAATACCATCAGCCTGCCCAGCCAAGCCACCAAAATTCAATGAATAATTATTATTTGATGTATAATTCAAAGCAAAATTACCAAAAGTTGTACCGCTGATTGTATTTGTAACTTTACCTAGTCCAAACAAAGCACCGATATTTACTGCACTTGTGCTTGAATAATTTTCAATAGTTTCAATCTTACCATTTACATTAACATTAGTAAAGTTACAAGACTGCGCCAAACCTACAATCAATGCCAAATTCTCTAAATTATTTGTTTTTAAAGTATTGTCATTGTTGAAAGTCAATGAAATGTTTTCATAATAAGTACTATTACTTTCTTGCGCTAACAAACCAAAGTTTGAAATAGGATTTTTAGTAACATTTACACCGTTTTCTGTCAAGTCTGGTGTAAATTCAAATACAAAGTTTATATTTAAAACTCTAAAATTCTTTGTAAAACCAAACAATGAATCAAACGCTTTTGCTTGTGCTGATGAAAAGTCTCTAAAAATAACCGTTGCTGATTTTGTGGTACTTTGACCTTCTACTGTGTAAGGAACAGCACCTTCCAACCTACCTGTTACCGCTTCATCCATAGAAGTAGCAATAGTGTATTTAGAATTTTTAGTATCAACTACATAATTTGCCCAATCTGTTCCTGTAACTACCAAATTATCTTTTACTATTTTACCGTAACTATTTGTATTTGTATTACTTAAAAATTCTAATAACTGTTGAGCAGTTTCAATATTTGATACTGTTGCTGAATAAGATGCTTTTAAAATTGCAAAACGATGACTTGTTTTGGTCTTGTCAATATTCCAAACTGTTTCGTTAAATCCATCAAAAGTTTTATCTTCTGGATCTGTTGCAACAGTCAAGAAATCTATTGTGCTTGTAGTATGATTAGGATTTGTTACATTACCTATAGTTTTGATATTTTTACCAGCAACACTTCCTACTACTTTGGACTTTTGACTAGCCGTTCCTAAACTGTATTCGCCACTTATTTCAAAAGAACTTACCAAAGGTACAACACCTTCATTTGTATCATTAACTTTAAATCCTAGATAACCTACTAAACCACCAATATAATAATCTGCATTATCAAGTTTTGAAGTAAAGGTTAAATCTTGCGCATCAAAATTATTTATGCCTGCGATTAATGCTTCAGTTGAATTTGCAAACATTGGCGCACCTATATTTGCCCCTACAACGCCACCAATTACTTTTTCAGCATTGACCGCACCTGTTGTGTATACTTCTTTTAAAGTTGCACTAAACGAGAAAGTACCTTTTGTCTTTATCTTTGAAGATTCAAGACTATAAACCATACCCGTATCGTTAAATACATTCTCAATATTTGATAAGTTACGCAAGTATTTTAATGTTGCATCGTTATCTGTTGGTACATAACTATTAGGTGCGTTTATAGCAAGTCCTATGATACCTCCCGCAATGTAAGCATTGTTTGCATACACCGTTGCACGAGAGTAACTATTATTTATCCAGCCACCAGCATTTAAACCAACAAGTCCACCAACTGCAGTTGATTTATCATTTGAAGCAAATAAACCTGTATAACCTATATAATTTCTTGCATTGTCAGTAGATGAGATGTTTGTATCAATTTGAATTTGGGTATTAATTTTCAAACCTATACGAGAATTTAACAAACGACCACGGTTTTCACCTATCAAGCCTCCGCTAAAATTACTGCCTCGAATGTTTGGATTAATATCGCTTTGAGTGTCTGCTTCAATAATAAATTCAAGTTGTTTTGCTTCCGATGTGCTATCTAATAAACCTAACACACCCCCCGCAATTTCACCATAAATATTAGCATTGCCACGAGTTACTAAATTTTGTATTCTAGGATTTTGTTCCGAATTTTCTTCTTCATTCAAATCAACAACACCTATAATACCACCTGCGTAAGAGAAATCAGACTCGGCTTTGTTTAAAGCACTTCGATAATAGTAATTATACAAACCCGAAGTTGCTGTTGCGCTAATCGCGTTTACAGAAATACTTGATTGAATATTCCTTATTTCACTATCGCCTAGCACTAATCCGACCAAAGAGCCGACCATATTTAACCCTGTTATATAACTATTTGTGGTTTGTCCGCTAATAGTTATATTTTCTAAATAAACATTATTTGCCGACCCAGCCAAAGTACCAACGTGTCTTGCACGAATAGTGATTTCGTTTGCGACATTAATATTTAAGTTAGTTACAAAACCGTTTTCTATACTATTAAACAACCCAAAATCTTTTCTAGTTGTTGTAATACTGCTTGTCTGCCTATAATTTAAGCCTGTTATATTATAGCCATTACCGAAAAATTTACCTTCAAAAATTGTGTCATAGCTTGTTGAATGCATTGATTCGCCAAAGTCTATATCGGCAACAAGATTTACATAATAATCACCAAACACATATTGCGCTCCACCCGTTGAATAATTAGGATTTACATCCATATATGGTGAACGCATTGTGCCACCTAAATCTGGATAATAGAAGATATTTTGCCAATCTTCAATGTCAGCTATGATTAAAGGATTACTTTCGCTACCTAATACACAAGTACTATCATAAGTATAATCTTCACTACGGAATGAATACATTACTTTATCTGCAAATCTTAATTGTGGACCTAAGTAAGTTTTTTCTGCATTTATATACCAAGTACTTGTTTCATTATCTGCTATAGCAAAGCCATCAAACGCAACACCTTGCGCATTACTCCACTCTAACGAAGAAATTGCAGTTGCTGGCTCATTAGCATCTACAAAATTATTGTCTGTCGCTAGATAGTAACAATTCTTAACAACACTTTCTTGACTGTTTAGAACATTACCCTCTTGGTCAACACCTGTAAAGACACCATTTATCAAGCCCGAACTATTTATTTTACTCATCGAATAGCAGTACTCTACGCTTGCTTTACCTGTATTTTGATATACAAAACCACCCATTGCATTCGAACTTGAAAGTGGCATATTTGCATAACTATTCTTGATGCTTCCTGCATTTGAATGCACCAAACCACCGATTGTACCGTATGCCTTGATACCACCTAGACTTGCTTGTGCAGTATCACCTATTTGCCCCACTGCGTAACTAGATTCTATTCTACCTGCGCTAGTTTGGTCTGCGACTAAACCACCCGTTTTCGCTCCGTTTTGGTTGGTTTGACTAAATATTGACATACTGTAATTTACAACTGTTCCATTTGCAAAATAACTATTTGAAATTACACCATTATTTTGCCCCACAAGTCCACCAACATTACCTGATGCGAAAATATTGATACCTTGAAGAGCATATTTCCTATCTACTCTGTCAACGCCTAATATATTTCCATCTACTCTACCTATACGGCAATTTGTAATATAACCAGAATTTACACCAACAAGCCCACCAATATAAGTCGTAACTACATTGCTAGTAGAAGATTTATCAGTCAAAATGAAGGTTGATGCCAAAGTGTTGTTATCAACATACTGGTCTTTGCCTTGTAACATTTGATTAAAAATAGAACTTGCAAAAGCGAAATTTGAATTGTTACTTGCTATATGAGTTGTATTGTTGTAAATAGTAGTCCAATTTTCTTTTGATTGTGTCACAACTACATCACAGTTATAAATTATTCCGCCATCATTAACACCAGCAATAAAGCCAAAGTTTACATTGCTTGTATTTTGTAAATCAACAAAGATATTATTCGATACATCAATAATTAGATTTTTAAGCACTGTACCTTTTTGCAAAGTATCAAACAAACCATAATTTACTGTACCTGTATTTGTATTTTGTGCAAAACTACGCAAGTAAATAATATGTCCATTACCGTCTAATGAAGTAATTGCAGTATTGATAGGTGTCCAATTATCTAATACTAAGTCAGTAGTAAGCATATAACTTGCACCTTCGGTCATTGAACGGAATTTTTCAACCGAATCAACTAAGTCTGGAGTATCATCTGTTGTATTGTTTATTATGTTTACCCTAAATAATTGTTCGAAAATATTTTGATAACTAGCCAATATATCTTGCGAAGCCACACCTGTCAACTCACTTTCAAGTGTAAAGCAGAAGCAGTTATTTAAGGCATCATATACATAATAACCTTTATAGTACAACTTAAAGTCCAAATTAGAAGTTAAGTTTTTACCTTTAATAATGTAATAAGAATTACCATCATTCATAGTAGTATAACTAACTATAAAATCAGTATAAGAATAAGCACTTTGAATAGTTGTATAACCTGTACCGTTATTAAACCACCATACTCCGCCTTGTCCATCACCTTGACCATTAATCAAACTAAGTTTGCGCTCTGCACTTTCCAAAATTGCATCACGAGCAACACGGAAGTTTTCAAGGTCTTCTTCGCTTGCCCCGATGTAATTTTCAAAGTCAGTAATACTTGGGGTAACTAAATTCCAACCTGCTTGTAAGGTGCTATAAGTACGAATACTTGCATTTAACACACCACTTTGTGCATCGTTTACATAAACACTATCAATAGCATAATCTACGATATAAATCGTGTATTGCAAAATCAAAGGATTTAACATACCACCCGTAGAGGTTGTAGAATCAATTTGTAATGTAATAGTTATTTTTGAGTTATTTGGACTAGCCAAAATACCAACATAGAACGGAATTAAGATATCTACATTTTCCTTTTGTCCATTCCCAAAAGTTTTACGAACATCACCAAACACGCATAATTGGGTTTTTGTTAAATCTAAGCCTAAACCATAATCAGCACTCAATACTGTAATAGTGCTATTATATAGTATTCCTTGCAAGCGGAAGTTTGCAACTGTTCCTCTCGCAACAGTATCACCGTTTGAATTATCAAGAGTTAGTGTTGCATAAGGAGCAAAAGTTGTAATGAGATTGAATTGAGTTGGAGGGAAAACGTACGCACTTTCACCATTTCTCATAGCGGTTGCCGAAACAATAAAACTCGTACCTTCCAACAAATTGCTACCCACTAATGTAACAACATATATTATTCCATTAAAATAAGCATTGCCTGTACTGTCATACCCTGTTATTTTTTGAGTAATCAAAGCACCGTTTTGATTGTATTGCGCTTCCAGAGTTTTAAATTTACCGTTTTGATTTACTGCTTGCATTAATTGCACTTTTTGACCTGTTGCATTGTCTATCGAACTAGATACAAGCATATAATCATAATAAGCGTAATAAGGTGTTGTTTCAATTTTTAATAACCCTTTTGTTCCTGGTGAAATCAAATTGCTGGACACTTCACCGTTTTCCATAGATTCTACACCGTAAGTGTAATGTGATATATCTACACGAATAATAGGCGAAGGTATAAACACTAAATTAAAGGTATAAGTGCCGTACAATATTCCATTTTCATCATAAACATTAAACAAAATCTCATACGCAACTTGACTTGTCAACGCCCTATTGCTTTCATCTAATTGTAATAAATATCTATTTGTAATTAATTCATCTGTGATATTTTCTTCACTATTTTGTGGTAAAGCAGTTAAAACTTCACTATTATCTTGTAAAGGTGTGTCAGCGCCATTTTTGTAAATAATTGGCTCATCTATTTGAACAGTTGCGGTATTATCTGTTACAACTTCGAGTTTTATTGTAAGATTTTCGCTACTCGTTAATGTGGCTTCTTTTGCACTTAAACCTGCCGAACTAATACCATTATAAACTTTGACATAGAAATTCTTTTTCAATTCCGTAAATACATGATTGTAAGTTTTTCCATCACCAAAATTCAAAGCAACATAAGGTGTTACAAAAACTTCTTGATAGTCAATCGACTCTTTACCATTTAATAAGTGCGCTGTGCTTGTAGGAACATAAGTACTACCGTTTTCAAAAGGATAATTTACAAAATCAAAATAATCAGCGCTTACAGTTTCATATTTTAAACCTAAACTGTCTGTATATTCCCTTGTCGTAAAGATTGGTAATAAAACTTTACCATATCCTTTTTTAATCAATAATTCATTTTGCCCGTCTGCAATTAATGAGTTATCGTTTTCATCTAACAAGTCGTAGTTAGAGAAACCACCTATAACATTTATCAAAACTTCTTGTTTTTCACTAACATCAAGTAAAGATTGGAAAGTAATCGTTACCAAACCTGTACGCTTAAATATTATTTTTGCATTCAAAAGATTTAAACTATTTTGTTGAATTTCAGCTATTGCATAGTTAGAAGATGTAACTGAAATGCTCCATTTTTCTGGGTCAATTTCAGGTAAAACTTGAATTTCGAACATACCACGAGTTTCATTTGTGTTGTAGAGATACAAACTTTTATTGCCGTTTTCATCTAAATCAATATTTTCCAAAACTACAACACTAGCAGCAGCGCCTGCACCATTAAATTGAAAATATGTTGGAAGCAAGTCTTCATCATCTTTGTAGGTTAAAGCAGTAACTTGTATATCTGTGATAGCCTGATTATAAAGCCAAGAACGGTCATAATCATACAAAAGTGGTAAATCGTCGTTTACTCCCACCATGTCAAGAGTAGGGTCATATTCTACCCAAGCACTTGTCGAATCTTTATCTCCAAAGCTCCAACCTATGTAAGAAACCTTTGTATTGTAGTCACCCTTTTCAAAATTAACCACCATATCTTCACTGCTTACCGCACCGGAATCTGTATCGGTAGTATCCGCCAAATAGAAGCAATTTGAAACATTAGCGTTTCTAACATTTGTACCTATCAAGTTACGCCCTACTATTTCATTTTCGCCAGAAATATTTGTAATAATAACATGAGCATAACAAGTATCAACATAATTAGCACTATTTGTTTCAGGTACTTGATAATAACCGATTAATTCACCTGTTTCGTTAAGATTTGTATTATTTGTTAATATTTTGCCCTGCGCATAACTATTCAAAATTACGCTATTTGCTAAACTAACTACGCCCTCGATTTCATATTTACCAACAAAACCACCGCCTGCATAATTTTCAAATGCACCTAAATCAGTGACAATTTGAACATTAGATTTTGCAAAGCAACTCATAATGTAAACATTTTTAGCAAGCCCTATAAATCCACCAACATTACTTGCACCAACTACATCGCCATAGAAGTCGCCTGTACCATATTTAGTCATTGTAAGTTGCTTTACATAACTCATAGCATAAGAATATGTAATTCGACCGCCTAATGTTTGACCGACTAAACCACCAACGTTTTCTATACCGATAGCAAGCGCTTGTTGTGTAGGTGTTAAACCTGTAGTTTCATAATTTTCCACGCGAGCATAATTTATAATACCAACATTTTCATCTTGTCCGTTATTAAGTCCTATCAAGCCACCTATGTTTTTATAACCTTGTATCTTAACGCCAGCAAGAACTCTATACTCTGTGTTGTTTTCAAATAACCCCAAAGTACCCAAATTGATTCCAGCTAAACCACCTACATTTATACTGTTAGTTGCAACAATACTACCTATTACGTTTTGTGAATAAATTGTTGAATCTTTTGAAATTACACCTATCAACCCACCTATCGCACTTCCATCGCTATAAACATCGTCACGAATAACGTTAATTTTTACTTTGCTTAATGTATCAGTAGTTTGTCCTAGTCTAGCCCCTGTAAATTCACCAACCAAACCACCAACGAAAGTTTTAGTTGCTTCCACATCTAACTGAACTGCAATTTCAGTATAAACAGTTGATAAATTACCACTTACACTACCAGCAACTGCACCAAAATAAATAGTGTATTCAGCATCATCTATACCGTATATATACAAAGTCCTATCTTCGTAGTTACTTAATTTTACCTCAACATTTTCAAGACTTTGCTCAACAGTATTACCTTCTATTTTACCAGCAAGCAAGCCTAAATAAATATCTCTTACCGAAAGTACATTGTTTGTAATTTCTGCAACTGTATTTGTTAAATCAAATTGAGATGAGGTAAATGTAAAGTTTATATTTGAAATTTTACCACTAATTTTACCAAAAAGACCGCCCAAAACTTCATTTTCGGTTATCAAGGTATTATTTAATTGAATACCAACAACCGAAAATTTGTTGTTTGTTCCATATCTATATGTATCAAGTGTTCCACTAAAATTAGAGCCAAATTCTTTTCCTATTGGTAAACTGTCGGTATATTTTGAAAGGTCTATTGTTTGCATCAAAACATAATTTTTAGTTAATGCTTGCGCACTGCTTCCTATAGCGATAAACTCTTCTGCTGTGTATATAGAATAAGGATTTAATACCCCATCTTCAACAACCACCCATACGTCAACATACCAAGCAGGGCTTAATTCGGTATCTGGTGAAATTATTCTATCTAAAGGATAAATTCTAACAACCGCTATACCTGCCTTTTTCGCTATGATTTTGCTAGGATTGTTAGGGTCGAGTTGAATTATTGCTTCATCTTCAGCCCCTTCAAAAGGTGTAGTAGCAACAGGAATACTTCCTTCTCCATACTCTGCGTTGTAAATTTTGTATCCCAAATTGCTGTTAAATACATTTTTAGGAGATACTACAGTATTTAATGTAAAGGTAGTCCTTTTCTCTCCACCCAAATCATTTAAGCGAATACCTTCCGCTTGTTTGAAATTAGTGACAGTTATACTCTCAACCAACTGCGGTTTGAGTATTATAACTTTACAAGTCAAAGTGGTGCGTTTGCCGTATTCCACTACAGAAGCATAAACATAAGTTTCATACCTACTTAAAGGATTTAATACAGGGTCAAGATTTGCCGTAATTTTTGCGCTAGTTCCATTTGCGCTAATTGAAATTAAATCTTCATCTTGCACAGTCCATTCAATAGTGCCACCATTTTGAAAAACCGTTGCATTTGTATTTATAAAGGTAGATAATTCTACGCTAGCCAAATCTTGTTGTTCGTAATATAAACTATTTTTATCATATAACTGTTCAGTTATATTCTTTTGGTTGTTTGTTCCATTCCAATAATAAACTGACAAAGGAGTGTAAACAGTCACATACAATATACGCTCACCTATTACTTGTTCCCAAACACCGTTATCTATTTGTTTATTAAAACTAAATCTAACAATAATTTGCACAGGTTCATCTTTTGGCGTTGCTTTTCTTGCATAAAAACTAAACTTATTTTCAGCATTCAAATCTGACAAACTAATATAAGTACCGTCTGTATCATAAGTAGCCAAATAAACTTTTACTGAATTTTTATCACTACCGACAGGAGCATAGACACAAGAAACAGTTAATGTAGCATTTTGTTTTACAGTAAGATGTGTTACACCCTTATCATACAAACCATCTATTTCATTTACATAATCTTCCGCATTCCAAGTTTCTTCTGCAATGTTACTATTTTCGTACATTCTGTCTGTGGTAAGATAAAAGTCTGTAAGATTTAAGTAAACGGCAACCGTAATTGTAATAGCAAAGCCATTGTCCGCTCTTATCGTTAAATCAGTTGTCCCGTCTTTTAAGCCTGTAACTATATATGCGTACGCTTCATTTGGGTCATTTTCTATTTTTGCAATTTCGCTATCTTTAAACTCAAATGTAAATGTTGGGTTACCGATATTTTCGCCTTTGCTTGTTGTAAAATCCACACTAAAACCGGCACTGCCGTCCACTGCTACTTCTAATTTATCTGTACTTGGTGTAATTTCTCTAACGCCTGCTTTTACAATAAAAGTAATTTCATTTGTTACAATAGGTAAAGCATCATCATAAGTGTTTGCTTGAATAGAAAGTTTTACGCTTTCTTTAATTTGGTCACCATTCAATGCTACATAAAAACTTGTATCATTTCTTAATAATTCACCATATTCGTATGGCAAATATCCTAAATAGTCTTTTATATTCACATAGGTACGCCCACTTACTAGGATAAGTAAACTATCAAGTTTTTCATCAATACCTTCGCTAGAGCCATCAATTTCTAAAACTTTAATTTCATAACTACAATCTTTAGCCTCTGGTGGTGACACAAGGATATGCGCTTCGGAGCCACTTATATTTTCGTAATAATCTTGCACATACATTGTTACAGGTTCGCTTGTTGCTACTGTATTTGGCCCTGACACAATTACTTGTTTTGCAATACGAACGATTTCAACATCATAGTAACGAGAAAAAGTTTTATAAACTCCATTTGTAACAGGATTGATTAAATCGACATTAATTACCAACTGTGTAAAACCACTATCCATAACTGATACATCAAAATCCCCAAATTCATCAGGGGTTGCTGCAACTAAAATATCATCAGTTGTTTCAGTTCGAATCACATAATTTTGTTCGGCATCATTGATAAAAATTGTCAAAGTTGCACTATTTAATTCGTCAGAGTTAATAGCAAATTTAAGGCTATCAACTTCATCTGCACCATTGTAAAGAGTAAAGGCAGTTTCATCTATACTTTTGTAAATCATTACATAAACAGCACACGAAACGCCATTTGCCATTTTTGCTTCAATTTGAGCAATTCCGCATTGAGCATTTGCATCAGCATACAATACATTGTCCTCAATATATACTCCTGTTAATGCTGCCGCACCATAGTCCACATTCCACAAAGGGTTGTCAGGTAACATCATTGAAAAGACTGCTTCATTTGGATAAACTCGTGAGGGAGTAAAACTAATAAGCGTACCCGTTTCCAACTTTAAACTACTGCCTACTTCGAGTGTAGGTTTAACATCTCTAAAAGTCATTGATTCGGCGTCACGATACACTGAAACATTGATGTCTTCACTCATAATTTCACTATTTTCTCTCGAGGTAACACGCATTACAGTAGTACCTGCTCCTTTAGCAGTAACTCTTATAGTCGATTCATTGCCATCTAATGAAACAACTTCGGCCTTTGCAACATTTTTGTCTTTAAACCAAAAATCTACATCTTTTAGCATACTATCGCTGGCACCTTGAACAGTAGCGGTAATTAGAGTTGAATTTGTTTCAGCATCATCGCTATCAAACAAAGAAATTTCGGTTGTTGATACTTCTACCTTCAAATTTGCATAACTATCACCACAACCTACAAGTCCAAAAAATGCGGTTGATATAACTAATAATAAAAGTGCAAAATACTTACTTTTCATAATCTTTTTCCCTATTTTTATTTTGTCGATTTCGCTAGCATTTATTTACAAAATTTTAAAAAATTCTACATTTTTTATTTTATTAAATTTTAGGGTAAAAAGTCAAATGAATTAAGGGGTATTTGTTACAAAAAAATAAGTAACAGCATTTATTGTTTTTTATAAAACAAAAATTAAATTAGTATTAATATAACTTATTTTTCATTAATTCTTTGCAAAAAAGCATTAAATTAATATTTAACTGTATTATTTTTGCAAAAAGTTGCGTAATTTGTCTCATTTAGTTGCTTAAAATTAAAATTAAAGATATAATTTTATATTATAAAAAATGGAGAAAATTATGGTAAATGATAAAATACTTTACGATTTAGAAGATAATTTTGGCGATTGGTGGAACCACAATTTCGAAGCCCCTACCTTGTCGAACAAGTTATATCCATATACTGCTATGTTTAGCCCTATTACTGTAAACCATTTGACACTTAAGAACCGTCTTGTAATGGGACCTATGGGTAATATAAATATGGCAGAAGAAACTGGTCGTCCAAGTCAAAAAATGATTAGTTATTTTGCAGAACGTGCAAAAGGTGGCGTTGGTTTAATAACAACAGGCTTAATCCCTGTTAGTTACGGTATAGACCCAACCGTAAAGGAACTTGGAGATTTAAGTTACTTCCCTAGGATTGACCGCACTCGTACAGTGTTTTCTGGTTGGCGTGAAGTCGCCGCTGGTGTGCATTCTCACGGCTCACACATATTTATTCAACTTACAGCAGGTCTTGGACGTGTAGGAAATCCTCAGTGTTTGCTCACGCAATTTAAACTACCTGTTAGTGCTTCGTGGAACCCTAATTTTTATATGCCACAAATTCCTTGTCAACGAATAAGTGGTCATAAGTTAGATAAACTCGTAAAACGCTTTGGGCAATCAGCAGCAGATGCAAAAGCGCTTAATATAGATGGTGTATATCTGCACGGACACGAAGGATATTTGCTCGAACAATTAACAAACCCTGCATTTAATAGGCGCTCTATGGGTAAATATTCCGACTGGCAACGATTTGGTATTGATGTAGTAAAAGAGATACGTAAACGCACAGGTGACCGCTACCCTATCATGTATAGAATAGACTTATCACTTGCTCTTAACGCAACTTATCAAGAAAAAATTGAACAAATAAAAAGTCTAAAGAAGTTTAAAAACGAAAGAACTGTTCAACAAACCTTAGACTATATGGCAAACCTTGTTAAAGCGGGCGTTGATATGTTTGATGTCGATTTAGGTTGCTATGACAACTGGTGGTTGCCTCACCCACCTGCAAGTATGCCTAGCGGTTGCTATTTAGATGTAGCACAAATTGTGAAAGATTATTTTAAAGCAAACAAAATACTTTCAAATGCAGGTAAAGAAGTCCCTGTTGTAGCTGTAGGTAAATTAGGTTACCCAGATTTAGCAGAAAAAGCATTGCGTGATAATAAATGTGATATGATAATGCTTGCTAGACCTTTGCTTGCCGACCCTGACTGGCCAAACAAAGCATACAGCGGTAATTGCGAAAAGATTAATCCTTGCATTGGTTGTCACGAAGCTTGTATTCGTGAATTTGTTGAAGGTGGACACCCACAATGTGCGGTAAATCCTCGCACTGCATTCGAAGATGTTTTTTCTCGTGAAATACCACTTGCAAGCAACCCACAAAAAGTCGCCGTTATCGGTGGCGGTCCTGCTGGAGTTGTTGCAGTAAAAACTTTGTTAGGTCGTGGTCACAATGTTACACTTTTCGAAAAAAATAGTGAAATTGGCGGTACTTTAATTGCCGCAGGAGTACCGAAGATAAAATTTGAAATTAACAACTATGTAAAGCATCTTCAAAACGAAATTGAAGATTTGAAATCAAATCCTAACTTCAAATTAAAATTAAATACAACAGCAACCGTTGAAAACTTGAAAGGAAAATTTGATGTTATAGTTGTTGCGACAGGAAGTCACATTGTCACTCCTAAAATAGACGGTGTAGAAAACAAAAATGTAGTTACAGTTACAGAAGCTTTGTTAAATGTAGATAGAGTAAAAAATGCAAAGGATATTGTAATTATTGGCGGTGGTGATTCTGGTTGTGAAACGGCATATTGGGCTAAACTCGAACTTAACAAGAATGTACAGATAGTTGAAATGACAGAAAATCTTATGGCTGACACTTGCACCGCAAATAGAGGTCACATACTTCACTATTTAGACAAATCGGGTGTAATAACACATAATTTAAGTACAGTTTACAAAATAACTAAAGATGCGGTTATTATATCTAAAAATGTTCATAAATCAGTACCTAACCCTTACAACACTTGGCAACCTATACTACCTGAAAATGTCGAAAACCCACTTGCGCCAAAGATTTCTACAAAATTGGAAAACAAATTACTCCCTGCCGACTTGGTTATTTTGGCTATTGGTACTCGCCCACAAAATGAATTATACTTTGAATTAGTAAAAGAAAACGCTGCACCAAATATTTATCAAATTGGTGATGCAATAAAACCTGGAAAAGTGTTTGCAGCAACAAAAAGTGCTTATCGCACTTGTCGTGATATATAATTTTATACAATTATTAAAAATAAAAAAGGAGATTTTCTATGAAACTGACAAAGGAAGAACAAGAAATTTTAGATGGCTCAAAGGGTGAAGTTATGTCTAAAATTATGCGTACTATGGTGGAATTAGGCGATATTTTTGGCGCAGAGCGATTTGTTGATATCACTCATGACGGTCATATTGTAACTTCAATGGGTATTCCCCTACTAAAACCATTATATCGCACTATGCAGGAAATAATCGATGCAGGAATTACTGCAAAATGGAAATTTACAGCAGACCCACGCCCTATTGACTACAAAAATGTAAAATGTAATTTGCTTGACAAACTCATTTTTAGCAAAATTATGTATGGCAAACAACAAGATTATGAAGTACAACTCAATCAAGTTGGTTTAAAAGACAAAGATGCATTTAGTTGCGCTTGTTACCATAAAGAAATGGGAAACATTCCGCAAAAAGGCGATATTCTTTCTTGGGCGGAAAGTAGTGCAGTAGTTTATGCAAACTCTGTTTTAGGTGCTAGATGTAATCGTAATAGTGGAATGATAGACTTGTTTGGGTGCATTTTGGGCAAAGTGCCAGAATTTGGACTTTTATTAGATGAAAATCGTAAAGCAAATTGGATTGTCGAAATAAAAACAACAAAAATTCCTGAAGCGCAAATTTTAGGTAGTGCTATTGGTATTGCTGTTGGAGATGGTGTTCCTTATATAAAAGGCTTGGATAAATTTATTGGCACAAAACTTGATGACCATGTTTGCGCTTATCTTAAAGATATGGGAGCAGCAAGTGCAAGTAACGGTGCAGTAGGTCTTTTCCATGTCGAAAATCTTACCCCAGAAGCAAAAGAAAGCGGTGAAAAATTAATTCGCAAAGATGCTAAAAAATTAGTTATTGATGATGAATACTTGCAAAAAACTTATGACAACTACCCTATCCTTTGGAAAAATAAAGAAGCAAAGCCAAAACTTTGTTTTATAGGTTGTCCACACCTATCTATGGAGCAACTTAATGCTTGGACTGATAATATTTTCAACAGCTTGATTAAAAACGGAAGAAGTAAAGTTACATGCCGTACAATACTATGCACTTCACCTGCTATTGCAAAAGAATTTGAAAAAAGCGCACAATATTTAAAATTACAAGCAACAGGTGCAAAATTGACTAGCATTTGCCCACTGATGTATCTTAACAATCCTCTCACTCATTCAAGACCTATTATAACTTGCTCAAATAAATTACGCACCTACACGGCTGCAAGATTCTATAGAGAACAAGAAATTTTAGATATTATTACAGGTAAGGAGAATTAAAATGAGTAAAGAATTTAAAGGTAGAGTATTGAACGCTGGAAATCTAAAAGGTGAAGCTTTGGTTTCGCACGCAGGTTTAAATACGCTTGCTACATTCCAAAAAAGCGCTCTTAAAAATGCCAAAGAGATAATAGGAAGTGACCAAAACAATCCAGATATTTATGGTAAAGTAATAACGGGTAAGATTTTGTGCTTGCCAACTACAATAGGTTCTACAACGGGCGGTATGGTACTTCAAACAGTATGCTCTATGGGGATAAATCCTAGCGCAATGTTGTTTTCTAATGAAATAGATTCACTTGCAGCAAGCGGAGTAATCTTAGCAAAGATTTGGGAAAAAAGTCCTATGATTGCTATTGATAAACTAGGCGAAGAATTTTTGCAAACAGTAAAAAGTGGCGACACAATAGAAATCAAAGAAGACGGAACAGTAATAATAGAAGATTAAAGTTCTTTAAAGAGATTAAATTATTTTCAAAATAAATTTCAAATAATACTTTAAAAAATTACGGCATATAAATTATTGAAAAGTATTTACTTTTTATTGTTTTTATGTTAATCTAAATTAAATAAAACTTAAAGAGGTACAAAATGTCAGTAGCAGCAAAAAAATATGGCGATGATTGTGTTGAATTATGGCACGACCGCAAACGCTGGTGTGGTCTTCCCCTTTCGTTTACACGTTATAGCATTGTAAAGAAACCTGGCAAATGGGTAAAACTCATCGTTGATATAGGTTTACTTACAAGTCACATAAACGAAGTAAATGTTTTTCGTATAGATGATACATCAATTTTTGAATCATTTACAAACAAATTTTGGGGTACAGGAACTTTAAAAGTATTCTGCAAAGATGCTTCCGACGACCATGTAGATTTGATACGAATAAAAAATCCTTCTAAAGTACGTAATTTGATTAATCAACTTATTGAAGAAGACAGAAAATCAAGAAACGTTCAATACGGAGAAATGCAATATTAAAAACAAGGGCAAAGACCCTTGTTTTTTATACAAAATTATTCATCAAAATAATCACTTAAAAATTTAGTTAAACCTTTGCCTACTTGTATTAAATCATCTCCTAAAGTTTCCCGTGATATCAAAACACCACCAATTAAGTCCCCCCTAGAAATTATAGGTAAAAAATATCCATTATTAATTTTTTGCGTTTCGGTAACATAAATTTCTTTAAGTGCTTGTTCCTTCCTATTATTTAATAAATTTATCATATCTTTTACTAATTCATTTTGGGTTGTTTGTTTACTTGTGTTTTTACAAACAACTTTTTCTGTATCCATAATATAAATATCACATTGCCTACCTATTTGAGCAAGACTAACCAATGAAATAGCTAAATCGGCAATTTCTCTAATTAAATGAAATTTTCTCATCACAACTTGCTGATTAGAGCAAGCACAAAATTCCATTAAATCACCATAATTTATTCTTAATGCTTTTCTTACTTCACGAGGTATAACCACACGCCCTAAAACATCAACATGTCTTAACATTCCCTTTTTATCATCAGCCATATATTTCTCCCTTAAAATTTTATTATTAGTATAAATAGTTTTATTAAAACTATACATAAATAAAACACAATTTTAAAAATAAAAATATATTTATAAAAAAATAAAAACCCTTTTTGTAAAGGGTTTTAAAGTACTATGCATAGGTATTATGCTATGTATTATGCAATCAATTCAAGTAACTTTGGTAATACTTTTTTATTCGCTTCTGTTGCATCATGCGAAAACTTTATAAAGTTCTCATCTTCTGCTATTTTCTTTTTCGCTACATTCAATAAATCAATTTTCATTTCTTCAATTAATAATATACAATAACTTTGTGCTATAAAATCTGTAACATCAGCATCGTTTGCTATTTGGTTTTTTACTATAATGCTTTCAACTTTACCACTTTCTAAAACATAATCATATACAGGATCAAAAAACAATCTTAACCTTTCAATAGACAACTTACTACCATTGCTAACTGCCAAAATCCCCCACTCATGCGCTCGTACAAGATTTGCTTCTAATAAATCATCAATCCCTCTTTTATACAAGTAACACAAAAAGTCTTGAGCGGGTACAATACCCCCAGCTGCCATTTCAATTACATCCATAATTTTACGAGCATAGGACTTGACAAACATTTCTCTAGGCAATTCACTCTCTTGCTGGTTTAAAGTTGTAAACTCATCTCTTATTATATTAAAATATATCATTTGATTGTCATAATTCACATCAGATATATCTGGTGCATTAAATTTTTCTGCACTAAAATCTTTCAATTTTTCGTAATTCATTTTTACCTCCTATGTGCTATATACCAAAATCTTTTTTAAGTGAGCGAACGGATCGCTTAAACCTAAACATAAACATTAATATTATTTCACTAGCCGAAACCAACAAAGCAACTAGTGTTGGCCATACAACTTCACAATTAAAACACAATACTAATATCAAAGAAATTGCCGAAAGAAATGTAAGCATAAACATCGGTTTAAACATTTCAAAATTTACATATCCGTGTACCATAGTCATAATACCAGACAAAACTGCTAATCCGAGCCATGTGAATGGTATTGCGTACATTACTCCCCAACCCCAAGTGCTTGTATAAAGCTCTAAAAATAACATAAAACATGTCAACCAAAATGCCACTACCGATAAAACTTGAGCCAATGTAAATTTCTTTTTTATAGGTCTTAATATAACGAAATTTAAAAGAACAAAACTTATTATAACATACAAAGACCAAGAAATTGTTTTATCTGTAAATAAATTTACCGCTATGCTTAAAGCAACAAACAGCAAAGATAGTTTTTCCAAAATTTTTATTATAGGCTCTCTTTTGTCTGCAACTAACTTATATTTGGGGTAAAATTTATTTTTCTTTTCGCATTGGTCATCAATACACTTACCACATAATGGGCAATTAGGACTATCATCTACAATATTAACTTTGCAATATTCACAGAATTTGCTCATACAGTCCTCCCTTTAAATATTCGAAATCAAATCGACTTGTAATCCTAGTTGTGAAAGTCTAGTGAAAAAATCTCTAATCAATCGCATATCCACCAATCTAGTAGTAAACGTCAAACTACATTTACCATTAAATGAAATTGCTGTCAAGTTAATACGATTAAGTTTTGTAGCGCCTAGGACAACATGATAATTGATTATTTTATCTTTTATCTTTTCAGGAAGTTCGCATATCCCTAAATTTGTTAACGTGCTAGTAAACTGTCTTTCTCCAACTCTATTGTAAATTAATTTTAACATAGCATCTTTAATTGCGAGAGGCATAATACGGACAAAGAAATTTCGTTCACTTTTTACATTAGCATTAATTATTTGTTTTAGGTAATCTTTATTAAAATTTTTTGATTGATTTTTTACTAAATCAAGGATAAAAGCAAAAGTGCCATCTTCTTTATCAACTGGTATTTCAATATTAATAAACTGCGCAAAATTTCGCATTGTTTTCGATGGATAAAATCGTCTCATATTTACAGGTACGCTTAATTTAACAGGCCTTTTTGACTGTTTGTTGTCACGTTTCTTTTCCTCTATCAAGACTTTTAAATAAACCGCACTTAAAAACTCATTTATTGTAGCATCATAACTTTTCGAAAGTGCTTTTAACTTATCTACATCAACTATTCCTGTTACAACCTTTAAAACTTGTAATGATTCCAACGGGCCTTTAACAGCAAAAGCCACGCTTTCGCTTCGTGGCTTTGTCTTCCCTTTTTCTGCATATCTTTTGAAAGCATCTTCCATTTCTTCCATAACAGGTAAATCACGCACGTTTAAATCGAATTTGTTTAGGTCATCAAATACTAACCCATTTAATTCAAAATAACGCACTAATAGTGTATTAAAAAACCTAATTGCACCATTACCATCTGTTAGCGAATGAAAAGTTTCAAAAGATATTTTATTATCATAATACAACACCCTAAAAATTTGACTAGTTCTTGAAAACTCGAAAGGTCTGCAAGGGTATTCTACTTCAGGTTCTATTTTAGGCTTTGTCGCTAATATTTGAAAATAGTGCCAAAACAATCCATCACATAAAGAAACATTAAAGAATGGATAGCGTTTTAAAGTATCATCAAGAGCGGTTTGCAATTTTACAGCATCGACTTTGTCTTTAATTATAGCAGAAATACGAAAAACAGAGTTCCACTCTGTTGAACCTATTGCAGGATATATAAGAGCAGCATTATCTAACTTAAACCAATTTTCTCTAATATATCTCGCTTCTAACCGCTTTGCTTTTTCCGCAACTTGAGCACGTTCTTTTGCTTCACGCTTTAAATCTTTTGCTAATATTTTAGCATCACTTTGCTCTTTTTGTTTTGATTTCACTCTCTGTTTTTCGACCAATTTTATGCTCCTAATTAACTAGCACTTACAGTGTCTATATAACCATTTTTTACAATAAAGTTAATATTATAAGTTTCGCTATAAGTTTTTGTATAGTTAAAATACAATCCCAAGTCTGTGACAGAAGTTAAGTCACTTTCCCACAAATCATCTGTCCAAATCACATCACTTACTACATTAACTGTACGGTTTACAACTATAACAAATTCGGTATCAGCACTTTCCTCACCTGTTTCGATGATTTGATATGATTCATTTTTCAAAGAAATCGAATAGTAATCACCACTCATTTCTGGCATTTCAGGTATTGTACTTGTAGTAACAAAGTTAAAGAATTTCTTTTCCGAACTATCAGCGACAATTACACCATCATTACCATAATATAAAGCATTGCTTTCATCTGTCCTTATTAAACTAAATCCTTCTGCTACAGTATTATCACTGAAATTATATGAATCTTCTGTAAAATTATATTTAGATAAATCATAAGCTACCGCATTTTTAAAGGTTGCAGTGTAATAATAGAATGTATTATTGTATAAGCCTCCATTTTCTAACAGATTTGCACCTGTTTCCTCATCACTTTGACCATAAACAAACGAATTATCTAAAAATTTAACTGTTGGATATCTATAATCAATTCGTACAAAATCAGGTAAAGCATCACTGTTTGAATCAGTTACTGAATAAACCATAAATAGAGCCTGATTTTCACCTAAAGCTTCCATAAATTGAATAGTGGATATCCTACTTGTATCAACACCACTTATTACAAGATTTTCTACTTTTGCATGTTTATTTTTGTATTGATTACTACTTAATAGTGAATTTATAATTTCCCATTTTTTATCAAATATAGCTTGGCCTGTTTCTGTTGATGTATCAGTTTGATAGTTCAACACATCAAGTATGCTCAAATTTTGCAAATTTTCATCAATTTCACTTAAATTGTATCTTAAAGATATATCAAACGCATAAAAATCAACAGAATAGTTAATTTCACTTGGTTTACAACCACGAGCTTGCCATTCATCACTTGCTGTTACTATTGGCTCTGGTAATACAATTTGAGAATCTTTACCGCCAATCTGTTGTGTCCAATTTACTCTTAAATAATTTTTATTAAGATAAGTATGAGTATTTTGTGAAATATGCAAATCTAATTGCCAATATTTTATATTTCCGTAAGCGCCGTAACCATCCGAAATAGCAGTACCTTCTTGATTGATTGCAATATTTGCAATAGGTACATTTTGAGCGTTGATGTGAATTAGTTGTGATAAAGAAACTTCAAAACTATTGTACAAAGTAACAGCACCTAATATTTCTTCATCGCCTGTTGTATATACATCAAACCACATATATCTTTGATATGTTTCTGGGCTATCACCCACATAACCAAAGCCAAAATTAGTTGTATTATTACTACTTGGAACAATCAATCCTTCGCCTTTGGAATATTGTACATTAAACAAAATATCTCCATTTTCTTCCTTCCAATCTGCATAAGCAGACATCTCTGCAGGTATTGAGAGAGCAGAATTTGGTACTGCATAAATACGCTTTGAGTTAAATATTTTCGTACCTATGACCAAAGGATTGTTTTGTGTGTTTGTGTTTGAATTTAATTCATTTGAAAATTCGCCATCTACAAAACTTGAAAATATTGTAAAATTCGTTAAATTTTCCTTAACATTTACTGTCAAAGGTGAGTAAGATTTGTAAACAACATATTTGTTTGCATCAGCTTGAGTAAATGGTATTCTATCATCATAGAACACATAACTATAAGCTGTTCCTTCGGTTAGTTCGTTATAAAAACAGTCAACAGGAACGCCATCAGCATTTGTACGAACAACATAAGGTGTAACTTGAATTGTACCCGCTCCACGAGCGTTTAACGTATCTATACCGTTACGCAAAACCACCTGTCCAGCATCATTTACATTTATAATTAAGCTACCTGTTTCATTTGTCTTTTTATCATTATTTACAAAAAATACAAATTTTGAAAATGTAGGTGTTGTTGTTTTATCATAATTATAATAAATTTGTTGTTCATCGTATTGTGGAGTTTGAACACCTTTTGTTATAGTCATATTTACAACATTATTTTCAAT
Organism: uncultured Clostridia bacterium; assembly: GCA_944383295.1. Taxonomy (GTDB): domain Bacteria; phylum Bacillota; class Clostridia; order Christensenellales; family UBA1242; genus UBA7867. Next base: position 7,222 of record CALWOW010000035.1, on the reverse strand, counting down.
AACTGCACCATTTGCATCGGTAAAGACAAAATTTTCTGGTATGTTGTATTTTACATCAACTAAACGACGTATTGCTTTGGTTTCACTATGCCCAACAACATTGAAGATAATATTTACTTCCTCATTTGGCTCCAAAGTTCTCAACGGCTTTATAGTCCAAACAGGAATGTCAACATTATTAACTTTCACTGTTTCCCTTATAATATCAATAGGTTGTCCAAATTCATTACCTATTGTCGTTTCGTATGTGACTGTAAGATTATTTAATTGTAATGCAAGAGGGTCTGCATTGTTATCAGGATTGTAAATTGTAGGTTTTAAAAATATATCCAAATTAATTACATCTGGCAAACCTGTTTCAACTGCTGAAAATTTAATACCGTTGGTATCATCATTAAATAACAAGGTAGTTTCAAATGCTTTACCAGTATCCGCATACTCTTTATTTTGAATTAAGATTTCTTCTAATTGTATTGGGAATAACCTAATTGTGCAATCTTGTGTAATAGGCTCTGCAAAATCAGTATCGTAAACCGATTGCGTTGTAGCGGTTACCACAGCTTCTAATGCTTCTGTTACAGGTTCATCACCTACATTGCTTGGGTTATATGTAATCTTTACCAAACCATTGTATCTATCTTCAATCATTGTTCTTGAAGCATCACCTGGTGAAAATTCTATTATCTTGTTTTGTGCATCGACATCAGCGGTATGAGGATTTAATGCACGGCTTGGTAAAACATTCGCCACCAACTGCACTTTGTCATCGTAGATAAAATTTGCAGTACTTAAATCAACAGGCTCATTTGTCAATGGGTTTTTCGCAGTGATTTGAATTTCTTTTATTGGTACATCTACAAAAACCGCTAAAGCATATGACTTATACATACCATCTACAGTTTCCGCATTTATATAACAATCTCCGCCAACATTACAATCATAACCATCTGTTTCATCTATCAATGCTTGAATTACAAATTCTTCACCAGTCTTTACAATTTCGGGCACGGAAATGATAGAATTATCTATTAATCCTGCAGAATTTCTAACTGTTAGTCTTACATCAGTTGGCGTTGCCGTATCTGTAATGGTTGTATTGCCATTTTCATCCGTTTCAATAGTAGCATTACTACTTACTATTTTTAAAGTATAAGTACCACCATTTTCACTAATGACAACATTGCTAGGGTCCGCAAATTTCAAGCCAACAACAGGTTCTTTTTGAGGATTAAAATAACCTGTCGCATATGCGATACCCAAATATATAGCCATAAAAGTAAACAAGCCAACAAATACGTAGCCGATTATGGTTAATGCATTTAAAAAACCTGTTTTAGCCATTTTTATCTCCTATTTTATCGTTAAAGTTATTATAACTCTTAAATTAAATTATATAAGAAAATCATAACTTTTGTCAAAACATTTTGGTTACAATCTCTTTTAATTTACAATTATCGAAATTATTGCAAAATTATCTATAAGTTGATTATAAAGTACAACGTTATATTCACCAGATTTAAGTGCTTTAATATAGATATTGTCAAAGATTAATTTAAACTCGAAAGTGTCTGTAACCAGTTGACCATTTATATCATAAGCAACAGCAATCACTCCACCGTTTTCTTGCTCAATCTCACCTGCACTATTATAAACCGAAAAATCTACACATTGGTATTCATTTTTAGAAAGCACTAATTTAGTTTGTGCTACAACTATCTCATTACAGTACTCTTTTTCAAAAACTGCAAAATTAAATATTTTTATTAAATCTAAATTATCTTTTGGAACGAAAACTATAGCATAGTTACCTGTATTTAAAAACTTAACAGTAACTAAATTGTCCGTATTTCTTGTTATTTCAACATTTTCTAAATCTGAAAAATAAAAATCTGTATTAGCATATTCATTTACTTTTATATCAAAATACACTAATGCTTGATTATTAGTAAAAACTAATTCTATATTTTCATTAGGTGTATTATTTATCGGTTCCGTTAATTTTTCGTCATAGTATGGAGTGACATTAAAAGTTGTAGTGCTTTTATAAACTTTTATCTTTATTAAATTTGAACGAATAGAATTGTCATAGTTTAAAGCAACATCAACTAAAATTTCTTGTAAAAAGTCTATACCGCTATCGACCGCATAAAAGGGCTTGTACCAAACAGTACCATCTTCATTTGAACTCTGTATTTGGTATCCTGCTTCGCCCACATCGTATGTAAACAACCTACTATTTTCACCAGAATTATTTTGAGTTAAATTGTTGTTGAATATTTTTAAATACTTGTCTTTTAAACTGATATCACTACTATATTTTAAAACATACAAGGGGGCATTATCACCACTATACAACTCATAATAATCAAATCCTTGTTCTGCTTTTATTAACTCCAAAGGATTTAAGTCTTTATCTAAAATTTCAATATTAAATTCAGTTGCAACATCTTCTACTACAACCGTAGCAGTTTTATAAATATAAGTATAACCTAATTCATTGATCCCATTTTTAGCAACAACTTCAATTATTGCTGTACCTTTTTGTAAAGGAGTAATAACCCCATTCTCATCAATGGTGGCAACTGTTGGGTCATAAGATTTAAACTCAAAGCCCATATTATAGTTTTGATTTACTTCTGGCGTAATTTTTTCACAAGCACCTTGATTTAACTTTACAACATACTTTTTAGACAATGTCAAATTTGTACAGTAATTCGCAGTTACTACATTTACATTAACGGTCGCAACTCTCAAACCCGATTTAACAATTAATGTCGTTTCCCCACTACTATTAGCGGTAATCATACCTGTTTCAATATCATAATTGATAATATTCTCATTATAATCTACACTCAAATCATTAATGTCAATATTAGTTATCAATGGAGCATATGCTGGTTCATCTAAATACGTGCCATACTTCATAACTATTTCAGAAGCGCAGTTAAAACTCAATTTTGCATCCATTTCCGACATTGAGTCATCAGCACAACCAACAAACAAAAATGCGAAAACGAGTACAAAAGGCGCCATGATAAACCACGACTTTTTCATAACGTTCTCCTATTCTCTTTACTATATAAAATTATAGTAAATATTTGCGACAAAAGTCAACAAAATGCGACACCTTTTTAAATAAAATAAAGACGCAAAAAGTTTTGCATCTTTATTATAAGCATTTTTAAAACAAATATAAATTTTATTTACCTTTTAATTTTCTTAAAAATGGTGGAATGTCAGATTCATCAAAATCAACAGCGATTCTGCTAGTCTTGTTTTGTGTTTGATTTTGAGATTGTTTAAAATCGCCAACTAATTCTTTTTCTTCTTCGCCTAAATTATCAGCAGATACTTTACCACTTTCAATACGATTTGCTAAAAATTCTGCGTATTTTTGTTGTGAAACGTTATCATTTGCATCAGCAACGTAATCATCTTTTTCAATCAAACTTGGTCCACCTTGAAAACCTGTAGCAATTACAGTTATTTCTACAGTATCTTCCAAAGACTCGTCAATACTTGCACCGAAAATAATGTTACAATTAGGGTCAACAATTTCACGCATCAAATCTGCCGCTTCGTGAACTTGGTCTATAGGTAAACTTGAACCACCTTTAACATTAAAGATAATTCCAGTTGCTCCTTCTATAGTTGTTTCTAGCAATGGACTTGAAACTGCTTGAGACAATGCTTCAAAAATACGTCTTTCACCTTTTGCTCTACCGATACCCATGTGAGCAAGCCCACGATTTTTCATGGTAGTACGTACGTCAGCAAAGTCCAAATTGATAAGAGAGTTTTCAATAATCAAGTTTGAAATACCCTGCACACCTTGTCTCAAAACATCATCAGCATAACGGAAAGTCTCAACAATTGAAGTTCCTTTTGGAACAAGTTTAAATAATTTCTCGTTTGGTATAATAACTAAAGAATCAACTACTTCACGAAGAGCTTTTAAACCCTTCTCTGCGTTTTCCATACGTCTTCTACCTTCAAAATTGAAAGGTTTAGTAACAACGGCAATAGTCAAAATCTCTTTTTCTCTTGTAAGCCCTGCAATCATAGGAGCAGCACCAGTACCAGTTCCACCACCCATACCAGCAGTAATAAACACCAAATCAGCATCACTAACTGCTTGATTAAGTTCTTCAAAGTTTTCTTCTGCTGCTTGATAACCTATTTCAGGGTCAGCACCAGCGCCCCAACCACGAGTTAATTTTGCACCGATTTGAATTCGGTAATCTGCCTTACTAATTTGCAAAGCTTGTTTATCTGTGTTTACAGCGATAAATTCAACACCGCTAACACCAGCATCAATCATACGGTCAACAGCGTTACTTCCACCACCGCCTACACCAATAACTTTAATTTTTACCACTGGACTGACATTGTTTTGTGCCATTCCGTATCTATTATAAGTTTCCATAAGTTTCCTCCGAATTTTGTTTTAAAAATGCTTTTTAAATATTTTTATCAAAATCGAGCCTTCCGCACGGTTTTGACTTAAAGCCAAATCAAGCAACCCTAAAATCGCACTTTGAGTAGGTTCTGAAATTTGAGGGTCATCAGGTGCAACAATCTTTACCTCTTTGCCTAATACCTCACGCATTGCCTCGGTAACCCCCTTGATATAACTTACCCCACCACCTGTGAGATTGATAGGAATAAAATCAGGTCTTTCGTATTCACAATCTTCTAAACTTTTGCTAATCATTTTTGCAATTTGACGAACTTTGCGTAAAATTATTTCATAGACACTCAAAGCATCAACCGAATATTCGTTTCCGTTATACTCTATACTAATCTTGTCGTTTTCACTTGGCTTGCCAGTAAGTGTCATTGCCCTCTTTACTTTTTCGGCAACTGCAAAAGGAATATTTAGCATTTCCGCCAAATCAGCGACGATGTGCCCACCACCTAACGAAAAACTACGCATATGCACAATCCCATCACCTACAACTACATTTACGCTAGTACTCAAATATCCACAATCAACCAAAATAGCACATTGGTCCCTTTGCTCTGGTTGTAGCAAAAGCATGCTTTCTGCTAAGGTTTCCGAAATAAATTCAACATTTGGTATATGCAAATCATGTATTGCTTGCGAAATCATACCTACAAAATTACGTTCACAAAGCATAAAACTCAAAGTGGCGCAAAGTGTAGTACTTGTCCTTCCTTTTGCATCAATTAAACGTTCACCCGTATCAAGTTCAAAACATATAGGGCTTCGATTTATGACTAAATGAGTTGGACTACTACTAAACTCATCAGCATCAGCAAAGACTTGGTCAATCTCTCTTTCCGTTATGCGTTTTTTTCTTCCAAAATTCAAACACTTTGTCCTAACTTCTGCAATACTAAATTCTGCAGGGACTCCGACATATAAATGTGTGATTTTTGCACGTGCATTCGACTCTGCATTTAAGATAGTCTGGCATAAAACTTCGCTTAGTAATTCAGGTTCCAAAATCTCTCCATTCATGAAACCAGAATAAGAACTCTGCGCAAAACCACGCACATCAAAAGTCCCATTTACGCCTTTATCGCCAATCATAACAGAAATATGATTCGAACCGAAATCAAGAACGGCGACATTCCTTTTTGACACTACGAAACCCCCTTTTATTTTTTATAACTAGCCTTAATTAGAATAATTATAAATATTTTAACCATTAAAGTCAAACAAATAAACAAACATTTTGAATATTTATAAATAAAATATATTTATAAACAGTAAATTACTGGTAAATTTTGCATAAAAATAAAAAATAGGCTTTTGTTATTTAAAAAGTTTTTATATTAAAATAATGCTACGCATAGTACTATGCATTCAATTTTACGAATAGTTTTGTGCTTAAAACCTAAAAAATAAGACAAGAGGAAATTCTATCCCCTTGCCTATTAATTATCAATTCCATTTTATTATCGTTATTTTACCTATCAAAGGTAACGTCTTTGCTTTACCATGCGCTGATGTGTACATTCCATAAAATATACCTAAAATATGGAAAATAACAATTATCGGTAGAGCAACAACGTTTACATTTGGAATAAACGCAAAAGCCAAATAAAATACTATAGCAAATATCCACAAAATCAAAGATTGGTTTGCATGAAACAATGCAAAAGGTTCCTTTTTGCAAAATATCAATGGCAAGAAAAATAGTATATAAGATAGACACGCAACCAATTCTATAACTGGCCTACTATTGTTGATATATGCCTTACTAATATCTTTATCAAAATCTTGCAATTTTTGTTCTGTTTGTTCATTAGTGGTTGAATCAAGTTTAGCACTTTCTTTAGGTGTTTTAGCTTCTATCTTTTTTGCCTTAACTACCCTAGTTTTGTGACCTTTTGCTTTATTTTTACCTTTAACTTTTTTGTCGATTTCATTTTCTTTTACGTTTTCTGCCATAAAAACCTCCACATTCGATTATATCTATTTATAGAGATTTTGGCAAATAAATTAGGATAATTTTATAATAGTAATTGATACATTTTCATACTGAGTTGTATTTGTACCAGTGTTTCGCAAAGTTAAATTTGTGCTCGCCCCAGCAGTAACAATAGTAGTTCCACTTAATGTTACTGTGTTACCAACGTCAGCCTCCGCAGAACTTGTTGCATTCCCATCTGGTGTGCCATTAACAGTCAAAGCAAGAACTGAAGGGTCACCAGCATTCGCTATAGTAGAAGTTGCAGACCAACTTACCAAATATGTTCCTTGATCTAAAGTTATAGTAGGCGAACTCGAAGAATGTGAGATTCCTGTTCCGTTATTTGCAACATCTACAGATAGTGGCACATCTGAACCACTTGTAACTGATTCTGGTGTAACTTGCGCAAAACTTGCGTTATTTGCTACTGAACCATCAGCGCCTGTTGGACCTGTAGGTCCGGTTGGTCCGGTAGGACCTGTAGGGCCTGTTTCTCCAGTTGGTCCAGTTGGTCCTGTTTCTCCTGTCGCACCGGTTGGTCCAGTAGGACCAGTTACTGAAAGCCCTGTTGCACCCGTATCTCCTGTTGCTCCTGTTGCACCGGTTGGGCCAGTAGGTCCGGTTGGTCCTGTTGCACCTGTAACGGAAAGTCCTATCGGCCCTTGGTCACCTGTTGGCCCAGTCGGTCCGGTTGGCCCAGTCGGACCTGTAGGACCTGTAGCTCCTGTAACTGATAAACCTATTGGGCCTGTTTCTCCTGTCGCACCTGTAGGACCTGT